>SXIE01000009.1 GCA_005772945.1 Pseudomonadota bacterium | reverse complement strand
CTGCTCGGGGTAGTCGCCCGGCGCGAGCGCCTCGGCGTCGGCGCACGTGTCGCCGTCGGGCGGCTCGTCGAAGCCGAGCGCGATCGAGAAATTGCCACTGCCACTGCTGACGGCAAATCCGCCGACGACGACCAGGACGTCGACCGCGGCGTCGGTTCGGTTGGACCAGCGGGCGTCGGCCGCGCCGCCGATCCCCTTGGCCGCCGACAGGCACACGGGCGACCCGCCGCAAGCGCCGTCGGGCAAGACGCGGATGCGCGGCAGGAACTCGCTGCCGATCGAGACGACCGAAAACGACATCCTTTGATGCGCGGGCACCGTGACGCGGTAGACCCGGTCGGCGCCGAACGCGAGCCCCCAGCCGCACGAATGGGACGGCTGGACGTCGGCGACGTAGCCCGCGGTCGCCTGATACGCGAACTCGAGGGCGGTCGCCGTGTCCACTGTAATCGGGGCGTCGCAGCTTTCGCCGGGCAACGCGGGCCGCAGCGCGACCGTCATGTCGAAGTAGACCTCGCCCGTGCCCAACGGCCGCACGACGATGAAGACCGTGCGCGCCGACGCCGAAGCGTTCGTCGCGTAGGCGGTCATCGGACCCTCCTCGTCCAGGGTCGCGGCGCCGATGCAATCGAGCGGGACGGCTTCACAGGCGGCCGCCGGGCCATTGACCAGCGCGAATGTCAGCCCGCTCTTGGAGCCCAGCGTCGCTTCGAGGCGCTGGCCGCTCGGGACCTCCACCGCGTAGACCCGGTCGGGGGTGCGCGCGTCGAGGCAGCCCTCCTGCAGCGCGACATAGTCGGGTGCGAAGGTGGCGAAGGTCTGATCATACAGCGCGACGGATTGCCCGGCGGTGCCTGCCACCTCGATCACTTGCGCCGTGGTGCAAGTGTCACCGCTCACCGGGGTGTCGATGGCGAGGTCGAGCGTGTAGCCACCGAGGCTCGCGCCGGGCACCGTGTCGACGATGATGAAGACCTCGACGTCGTGGTCGGCCGCGTTGACCCAGTGTTGCTCTTCGGTGTCGGTGTAGATCGGCATCCCGACGCACGTGCTCGGCAGGGCGTCGCAGGCGGCCGCGCCGCCCGGCACCAGGAAGAGCCCCGCGGTCGCGAGCTCGGCGCTCCGGGCGAGGCTGACGCGCAAGCGCTCGCGCGCGTGGAGCGTGATGACGTGGACCTGGTCGGGGCCCGGCTGCGGGCCGGTGCAGGTCGGGCTCCCAGCGTCGTAGTCGTTCGCGGCGCCGACGAGCGTGCCTTCGACCGGGCCGACGTCGGTGATGCGCCGCGCGGTCGCGCAGGTCTCGCCGGGCGGCGGCGGCGGCACGTCGGGGGTATCCGGCGTGGTCTCGGCGATCGCGCTGTCGCCGGGCGTCGTCTCTTCTCCGATCGTGACCTCGACCTCGGCCGCGACCTCGGCCGTCGCCTCATCCACGCTCGTCTCGCGCGGCGCCGTCGCGGCGTCGTCGAGCCCGGTCTCCCCGGTGGCCGTCTCGTTCGCGGTCGTGGCCGCGTCGCCGTCCAGATGCACATGGCCCACGTCGTCGCCGCAGTGGGTGAGGGTGAGGGCCAGCGCGGCCGCCAGAGGTCCCTTCATGTCGTGCCTCTCCGCGAGATGAGCGATGAAATGGACCCCGCCGAAAGCCGCACCGGGCACGGCGTGTCGCGCCAACAAACGCGCGCTCAGTCGGCGCGCCGGATCCTGATCGATGCGATGAGGGTCGGGTTCTTCGGAACCGACGCGGTCTTGCCCGACGTCTCGGGCAGCGTCTCCGCGTTCGAGATGTCGCGCACGAGCTCGGCGCTCGTGCACCGTCCAAAGGCCATGTACTGCCGCACGAGCCCCTTGCTGGGGCGCACCGTGATGAAGAACTGACTGCCATGGATGGCGTCGCCGTCCTCGAGCATCGCCAACGCTCCGGCCGCGTCGAACGCCTCGGGGAGGCCGGGCTCGCGCGCGAGCCGCCAGCCCGGTCCGGCGTTCACCTTGCCGGTCGGATTGCCCGCTTGGATGATGTAATTGGACTGGATCCGGTGGAAGCCCAGCCCGTCGTAGAGCGGCTGCTTCATCTCGACACCGTCGCGCCCGCTCCACCCGAGCTGTCCCATGGCGAGCCCGACGAAGTTCGCGACCGCCTGTGGGGCACGCTCCGCATCGAGCGTACACGACACGGTGCCTTGCGGGGCCGGCGCGGGCGCCGGGGCCAGCACGATGTCGGCGACGAGCGACGTGCCGTTCCCCGGGACGGCCGCCAGGATGGCCGCGATCTCGTCGGCGGTGTAGCTCTTGAGCGGCATGTTGGTGCCGACCGGCGCGGGCTTGCTGGCGTCGACCCCGCTCGCGCGCGTGCTGGCGGCCGTTGCCGGGGGCGGCGCGCTGGGCGGCGGTGCGTTCGCAGAGGCCGCCGCAGCCGCGCGCGCCTTGATGACCCGGAGCTCGAGGTCGGGATCGCGCGCGGCGCCGCACGCGGCCGAGGCGAGGGCGAGCGCACCCAGAACGACGATGGCGAGAGACTTCACGGCCCGCGTGATAACGGGTTTCGGGCCCGCCGTCGACACCTCGCGGTGCAGCGGGGTGCAGCGAGCGTGAAGGCGGTCCTGCGGCCGAATGTAAAGAAGGGAAAAGTTCCTCGTCGTCGGCGCGCAATACGCCGATGTTGAGTATTGACCGATGGCGAGCGCGAAAACGCTCACTGCGTTCAGCCGCGACGACCCCGTCACCCCCGTTCCGAGCCGCTAACCCCCCTCGACACCTGGCGGAGCACATGAAAGTTCTAGAACACCGATCAGGATTCCTATCGGCGGGGGATCGACAGACGACGGATACTCTGATCGAGTCCGTCCATGTCCAACTCAAATCAGCCATCACGTCTCTCCGTTTGGATGCCGCCACCGCCGCTGAGCAAGCGCGAG
>SXIE01000094.1 GCA_005772945.1 Pseudomonadota bacterium | reverse complement strand
CGGGGCGCGAACGCGGGCGCACGGCCCGAGCGGCAAGGCTCAGGTCGACGCCCGCGAAAGCAAGCCTACTTCAGACCTTCGAGCCACGACGAAATGGCCTTGAGGTCATCGGTCGACCCCTCGAAGAGCTTCTTGTGCTTGACGCCCTTGTGGTCCGACTTCTTGAGGAGCCACAGGGCGATAGCCTTCTTGTCGTACTTCGAGCCGATCTTCGAGAGATCCGGCGCGTCCTTGTCCACATCCGACCCCGGCGTGAGCGCGATGCCCGAGGCCTTCAAGGTGTGGCAGCTGTTGCACTTGTGCGTCTTGAAGAGCTCGGGCCCGTCGGCCAATGCGGCCGCGGGGATGGACACGAGCGAGGCGGAGACGAGCGAGAGGACGAGGCGTGTCAGTCTGTTCATTATCCAACTCCAATGTGAACTGCGGGGCCATCGTGCATGGGATCGCGCCGGACACTGCCGGCGTCAGGGAAGCGCACCATCGCTGATCCACTTCGCAATCAGCTCATATTCCTCGGAATCCTCCGCAAGAAGTGCACCGCCTCCGTGATTCGTGCCCCCCGAGATTTTCTTCAGGAGCTTGCTGCTAGCGGGCGTGTCCAGGTTCACTCGGAGGAAGGTCGCGTCATAGTCGGCGTCGACGTCGCCGGAGATCGTGAAGCCTCCCGCGCCGGTGGCGTGGCAGCCCAACGAGCACTTCGCCATCTCGATCGGGTGAATCGACTCGGCGAACAAGACATCCGGTTCGTCGCCGTCGCCGCTGATTTCGCCCGCGGTTCCGGCCGTGTCTTCGGTCGTCGTGATGTCGGGCGCCGGCGGATCGCCGCGGTTGGGTACGGCGCAGGCGCCGCCCTGCAGCAGTCCGAGCAGCCCGATGGCGCCGAGTGACCTGGCAAATGAAGTGCGTTTCGTGGAGCGCATATCAGAACTCGTAGGTCGCGGTGATGCGGAAGAAGTCGTCGGCCTGCTCGTCGGCGAGCTCGAGCTGCCAGTGGTGCTGCGCCAAGAGCGTCAGCCCGTGGATCTGCCAGCCGATCCCCACCGAATGGCCGGAGGTATCGTTCTTGTCGAGGCGGGCCGCATCCGCGAAGACGCCGCTGCGGTTGTCGCGCATATCGAGGCCACCACGGTATTGGATGAACAGGGTGTCGATCGGGTAGTAGCGGACCTCGATGTAGTCTGCGAAGTGGTAGTAGGCGGGGTCGCCGCCGCCCCATACATCGGCCCGAACCACGCCCGCCGAGACGGCGAGGTCCTCGAGGAACGGGACCCCCGAGAGGCGGAAGAGGCTGATGTCGAGCCCCTGCATGACCACGGTCTTGCCGAAGTTCACCGCGCATCCATAGATCGAGTAGTACAGATTGAGCGGGCCAAACGACGCCGAGATCCGACCGCCGCCGGCGAGATTCATGTCGGTGGGCTGCGAGGCGTTGCCGAGGCCGAGAATCGCATCCCGCTTGCCGAGCACGAGGCCGTTGACGGCATACGCGTCGAAGCGGAGATGGACTGGCTCGAAATCCAGGTTGAACGTCCCCTTCAAGCCATAGTCGGCCCACACGGCGGGGACGAAGCGCTGATCACCGCCGACGCGACCGCCGTAGGCGTGGTGGTAGAGGGGCTCGCTACCGAACGGGATGAGGATCTTGCCGGCGCTGGCGGCGAAGCGCCACGGCTCTTCGAGATCGGAGGGCCGGAGGCGGTACCCCGCCTCGAAGAACTTCATCGCGATCACTTCGGCGTTGAAGAAGAACGGGTCCGACTTCGAGTGCCGCGTGAGGAACACGAACGTGTGGTTCGACTTGAGGGCGTCTTTGCCATCGGAGGGGTTGTCCGAGTACGAGTGCCGCTCGTAGCTCACGTCGAAGCGCGCGTGAAGCCGGATGTCGGCGCCGAGCGAGATTCCGGGCGGGTGCGCCGGCGCCGGCGGCGTTGCGGGTGGCGTCTCCGCGGGCGGTGTTTCGGCCGGCGGCGTCTCGGTCGGTGGCGTTTCAGCCGGCGGCGTTTCAGCCGGCGGCGTCTCGCTGGGCGGCGTCGGCTCGGGCGTGACGACCGGCGTCTCCGTCGGCGGAGTCGGGTCGTCGGCCAAGGCGACCGATGGGACGAGGAGCGCGGCGCCGATGGCGACCAGTCCGAAGAGCCTTACTTCCATAGGTCATTCTCGTCGATCTCGCGCTTGTTCTTGACCACGTGGCACGTCTCGCAGCCGATCCCGCGGTCCTTGGGACCGAAGGCCGTCCGCCCGTTGTGGCACGAGCCGCAGTACTTCCCCGCGGCCATCTCGTCGTGCGTGAAGCCCATCTTCCGCTGCGGGAAGATACTGGGATGGCATTCGACGCAGGTGAACGCGCCGTGCGACCAATGCGAGAAGAGCGCCGGGTCGGCCGGGTTCCCTTCGCCGTGGTCGTGAACCGGCGGGATACGAATCCCGTCCGGGGCCCCGAGCGCGATGACCGGTCCGCCGATGATGGCGGCGAACGCGATCGCATAGAGGCGCGAGCCACGGCCTCTGCGGGGTGGGCTCTCAGAAAGTGGAGGTGACGTTGGCATGGGCATTCAGCTTTCGTCTGCGACGGTCACAGGGCCGAGGGCGACTTGCGCCCGGTGCAACGCCCGCGCCACGGTACGCGGGAGCGAGATTGGTGGCTGCGCGCGAGGCGTCGCGCGAAGAGCCGCGATGGATCGCACAGCGCGGCGCGGGCAATCGCCCATGACGAGGGCGCCATCCGCGCCCACCCCGAGCGGCTTCGACACATCCCGTGATAACTGCAAGTAACTGCAAGTAGACCCAGCGCCCCGTCTACCCGACGTGGGGCGGACCGTCCAGATGGACCTCGCACGGGGTTGAACGTCGGCGACGTGCGGGCCGCCGACCGTTCAGCGCAAGGCACGCTTCACCGGGCGCGCGGCCTTGTCAACCAGGCGGCGGGCCTTGTCGCCGAGGAGTTTCATCGCGGGCGATACGGAGCTGCCGAGCTTGGCGACGGCTTTCTTGGCGGCTGTGAGGGCCTTGCCCCCGGCGGCAGTGAGCGCCGCGGAGACCTCGCTGGCGTAGCTCGCGACGACGGCCTTGGCGCCGTCGAGCACCTTGGTGGCGTCGGGTGCCGCGACCGCTGCGACGCCCGCGATGACCATGAGCGCGTCGATCTCCTCGACCTCGGCCTTGAGCGAAAGGACGCCCGCCTCGAGCACCGCCTTGGCTTCCTCGGCCGCCGCGCCGGCCTTGGCGACGGTCCCCGCGACCGCCTGTTTGGCCGTCGCGACGGTCGCTTTGAGCTCGTCGCTCGCCTGCTGTACGAGCTGGATGCCGCGGTCGACCAGCCCCTTGGCCATGTCGCGCACGCGGGTCGCGCGGTCGGCCGAGGCCGTGCACCACCCCCATGGGTCGGCGTCCGCGGGGAGCTCACCCGCGGGGCGTCCGCCCATCACGAGTCCGGCGAACTTGCCGGTGCACAGAGTCCACGCACCGTCGGCGGCGGCGCGGACGCGCTCGAGCTCGGCCAGACCGTCGGGGATCGCAGCGGACACGGCGGCGGGATCGGCGGCGACCTTGAAGGCTGCGAGGAGCGCCAGATCCGCGCGCGCGGCCGGCGTCAGCGAGGCGACGAAGCCCTCGACGGTGAGGGGCGCCGTCGCGGCCTCCGGGGTGGTTACGGGCGCGGGCGGCGGGTCGTCGTCGGCGGCGGGCGTCGTGTCCGCGGTGGTCGAGGCGGGTGGCGAGGCGGTGGTCTTGGGCGCGGTGTCGGTGTTTGCGACGGGCTTCGTGCCGCCTCCGGCCAAGCTCTCCTCGATGTGCGTGGCGCAGGTTCCCAGGGCCTCCATGCGGGCGATCGCCTTGATGACGTCCGGGTGCGCCAGGTCACGCTCGGGGACGTTGACGCGCTCGGTTTCGGCGCGCGCGAGGCCTTGCTTGATGGTGGCGAGGAAGCGCTCGGCCTCGGGGCGTCGCGCGGCGACGTCGTCCTTGCAGAGGGCGGATTCGGGGTCGAGTTTGACGAGGGCCTTCTCGTAGACCCAGACGAGCCGGAAGCCGAGAGGGCCGGGTTTGTCGGCGCGGGCGACGCCGGCGAGTAACAGGCACGAAGCGAGAGCGGACACGAGAGAGGCGCGCGCAGACATGGATGAACTCCCGCCTTTCGAACACAGGCCGAATGGGAAAGAGCCAGCGGGCGCCCGTTGCCGAGCGCGCCCTGGCTCTTTCGATCGCGAAAGAACACCGGAAGAGGCCGGGGGGCCTCACGCGGCGAATGCTCAGTCGTGCAGTTCGATCGTGTAGGTCTTGGTCGAGCCGCACACCTGGTTCGCGCCCTCGTTGGGGACGAGCTCGGCGCCGTAGGCGTAGTCGCCATAGGCGCTACCGGTCGTATTGCGCAGTGCACGGTAGACCTTGAACTTCGAGATCTTGCAGCCCTCGACGTACTCGAGGTCGTCGCTCCAGCTCGCGCTCTTGCCCTTCTCGATTTCCTTGTTGTCGAGGCTCTCCGTGCGCCACTTCCCCTCGCAACCGTCGTAGTAGTCGATCTTCGACACCTTGACGGCGGCTTCCTTGGTCCGCTTGTTGACGATCTTGACCGTGGGATTCTTGCACTTGTCTGCAAACGCTGGCGCGCTGGCGCCGATGGTTCCGAGGGCAACGAGCGAGGCAATGATGGTCTTCATAGGGGACTCCTTGAGGGATGCGTGTGGCGCTGGCGACCGCGTCTCGCCTCTGCGATGATCGCAAGGACGAGTCATGCGCGCAGATCACTCGCACGCATGTTTCCGACCCGGCTGCCAGCGATTCGCGGGACGCTAATTGGGAGTCCCAGGGATGTCAATCCCAGCCGCGTGACTGCGATTATCGCGTCGAAGGGTTTGGAGGCTCGACCGCGTGGGGAGCAGGATTTGCGGGGAGGGGAAGCATCCCGAAGCGGCGGATCATCACCCAACGCCCCAGATAGATGACCGGAGTCAGGCCGATCGAGAGGGCGAATTTCAACATGTAACCGGTCGCGGCGGTCGCGAGGATCTCGCTGAACGGCATCGGCGGAAGGTCCGAGGCGATGACCGTGCGCCCGACCGAAAAGGCGAGCCAGGTGACGATGAAGCTGTCGATCGCCTGGCTTACGATCGTCGAGCCGGTGGCGCGCAGCCACACGCGCTTGCCGCCGGTGATGCGCTTCAGCCAGCCGAAGACGGCGATGTCCGTCAGGCTGCCGACGAGGTAGGCCGCCAACGATGCGACGTACATGACGCGCGAGCTCGAGAACACGTCGTCGAAGGACTTCGCGTCGATGTTGAAGGGCACCTGCCAGTGCGGCATCGCGAGTGCGATGTTCATGACGAGGAACGCGAAGCCGCCGGCGGCGAAGCCGATCCAGACGAGGCGGCGGGCGGCGCGCTTGCCGTAGAACTCGTTGACGAGGTCGGTCAGGAGGAAGGTCAGCGGGAACGTGAGCATGCCGCAGGTGTGCTGGATGGCGTCGACCGGGGCGTCTTGCCAGGGGACGCCGAACGAGAAGCCGAGCGGGATGCGGAAGAGCTTGACGCCGAGGACGTCCGCGACCAGCAGCGAGGCGACGAAGAGGGCCGCCAGCCAGAGGTAGATCCGCTGCGGCGTGCCGAACGAGAGCTGCGCGGCGAGGGGGTCGGCGGGGGGAACGGCCATCGGCGGCAGCATAATGGCGTCTGTGCGGAATGTCCCCGCAATCGTCCTTGACCCCGCTCGCGCGCTGCAGGATGGTCCGCGCCCGCCCCCGAACCCGCGCCGCGCGCGGTCCGTCTGTGCCAGGGAAGCCTGGCGCCGCCCGCCATTTTGGCGGCCTTCCCGATGAATGGAGCATTCGCCATGACTCGTCTCCAGGCGCGATTCTCGCTGGTCTCGGTGCTGCTGGTTCCCGTGTTCGCCGCGTGCGGGAGCGACGACAAGGGCCTTCCGATCGATACGGCGCTTGGGGCGGAGACGACGGTCGCGAACGAGACGACGGTTGCGACCGAGACGACCGTTGCGACCGAGACGACGGTTGCGACCGAGACGACGCCGCCTGCGGACACCACGCCGCCCGCGGACACCACGCCGCCCAAGGACACCACGCCGCCCGCGGACACGACGGTAGCGACCGAGACGACCGTCGCGACCGACAGCACGACGACGCAGGAGACGACGACCGAGGTCAGCGGTGGCTGCGGCAATGGGGTCGTCGAGCGCGGCGAGCTCTGCGACAAGAACGACCTCGCGGGCGCGAGCTGCGAGAAGCTGGGGCTCGCTGCCGCCGGGACCCTCTCATGTAATGGTAGCTGCGACGGCTACGACCTCGCGGGGTGCCTGCCGGCGTGCGGCAACGGCAAGCTCGATCCGGACGAGCGCTGCGACGGCGCGCTGATCATCAACGACACCGCCTGCGTCGACCTCGGCTACAACGGCGGCACTCTCGGGTGCGATCCGACGTGCCTGGGGGTCGACGTCTCGGCCTGCACGACCAGCGAAGTCTGCGGCAACAACGTCGCGGGCGGGCCCGAGGCGTGCGACGGCAGCGACCTCGGCAAGGATCCGGCGGGTGATCCGGTGACGTGCGAGTCGTTCGGGTACCCGGCCGGCGGCATGATCCACTGCCGCGCCGACTGCCTGAACTGGGACATCTCAGGGTGCGGAGCGCCGTCGGTCGCGGGCTGGACCTGCCCTTCGGCCTTCTACGGCGACGGCTCGTGCGATTGCGGTTGTGGCGTGCCCGACAGCGACTGCTTTGGCGGCGTGACGGCCTGCGACTACTGCAACGATCCCGGATCGTGCGCGACCAGCCCGGGGTGCGGCGACATCTCGCCGGCCAACACCGGCGTCTGCAACGGCACCGTCGTCACGTGCGGCGATGGCAAGGCCGGTCCGGGCGAGGTGTGCGACGGGAGCGACCTGCGCGGCACCAAGTGCGAGGGGCTTGGCTTCATCGGTGGCTCGCTCGTGTGCGGCACGGATTGCACGTTCGATACCGGCGCGTGTGAAGCGGCGGTGGCCCCGGCCGACTGGCGCTGCGATCCGTCGTACTACGCCGACGGCTCGTGCGATTGCGGCTGCGGCGCGCAGGACCTGGACTGCGCGTCGACCACCGACATCGCCGAGTGCCGGTACTGCGATGCCTGCGCGGGCTTTGATTCGTGCGACGTCCTGGTCAACGCGACCGACACGACGGCGTGCGAGAACGTCGTGCCCGAGCGGTGGACCTGCAGCCCGAGCCGCTACTCGGACGGGGACTGCGACTGCGGCTGCGGGATCCAGGATGCGGACTGCGCCGGCACCACCGACGTGACGGAATGCGACTTCTGCGCCGCCTGCCAGACGGCGGGCGAGGCGTGTGCGACGGTCGTCGACGGCGCGAATACGACGGCCTGCGTCGTGGTCACGAGCGAGTGCGGCAACGGTCAGGTCGACGTGCGTGAGGAGTGCGATGGCATGAACCTCGGGACGGCCACATGCGTGAGCCTCGGCTACGCCAGCGGCGTACTGGGCTGCGGCGCCGACTGCATCTTCGACGTGCGTGCGTGCGTCACGGCGGAAGTGCCGGTCGGGTGGACGTGCGACGCGACGGCGTTCGGCGACGGCGCGTGCGACTGCGGCTGCGGCGCGCAGGACTTCGACTGCCTCGGCACGAGCGACGTCGCCGAGTGCGCGTCGTGTGCTGCATGCGCGGGGACGGGCGACTGCGCTGGGCGCGTCGACAACACCGACACGACGCAATGCGGTGGGGTCGTGCCGGGATGGACGTGCAATCCGGGCTGGTTCGGCGACGGCGACTGCGACTGCGGCTGCGGCACGCAGGACCGCGACTGCGCGGGCACGAGCGACGTCAGCGAGTGCGCCTTCTGTGTGGCGTGTGGCGATCTCGCCGACTGCGCGACGGCGGTCGACAACGCCGACACGACCCAGTGTGTCGGGGGGCCGGTGCCGCCCGAGTGGACGTGCGACGTGACGTGGTACCGCGACGGCGACTGCGACTGTGGCTGCGGGGCGAAGGACCTCGACTGCGCGGGGACGGCCGACGTCGCCGAGTGTGCCTACTGCATCGACTGCGGCGGGCCGGCGGGCGACGCGTGTGCCGACTACGTCGATGGCAGCGACACGACGGTGTGCCTCGTGGCCGGGTGCGGGGACCGCGTGGTAAGCGGGTCCGAGCAGTGCGACGGCAGCAACGTCGCGGGGGCGACGTGTGGCTCGCTCGGGTTCGACGGCGGGACGCTCGGGTGCAACGCGGACTGCACGTTCGACACGGTCGGCTGCACGCGGCCCGTGGTGCCCAACGACTGGGTGTGCCCGGTCGCGTACTACGGCGATAGCGAATGTGACTGCGGTTGTGGCGCGCAGGACGTCGACTGCGTCGCGACGGACGACGTGCGCGAGTGCGTGTCGTGCGCGAACTGCCCGGGAAGCGGCGAGTGCGCGCTGCGCGTCGACGTGGCGGACACGACGCTGTGCGCCGAGGCGGTGGTCGTGCCGGACGGCTGGACGTGCGAGGGCGCGTGGTACGCGGACGGCGATTGCGATTGCGGCTGCGGCGTGCAGGACTTCGACTGCCAGGCGAGCGATGACGTGAGCGAGTGCGTGTACTGCAGCGACTGCCCGGGCACGGACGATTGCACGACGCGCGTCGACGACCTCGACACGACCGCGTGCCTGAATCCGGTGCCGGTCGATTGGACGTGCAGCGCGACCTTCTACGGGGACGGGGCGTGCGATTGCGGGTGCGGCACGCAGGACCTCGACTGCGCGACGACGACCGACGTGGCCGCGTGCGCCTACTGCGAGAGCTGCGGCGTGGCCGTCGGCGGGGCCTGCACGGGCGCGGTCGACGCGAGCGACACGACGGCGTGCGCGGTCGGCGCGGTGCCCGCGGGCTGGACCTGCGATGCGAGTTTCTACGGCGACGGGGCGTGCAATTGCGCGTGCGGCGCGCAGGACTTCGACTGCGCGGAGACGGGCGACGCCAGCGAGTGCGTGTACTGCCTGGCGTGCCCAGCCGACGGTTCGTCGGTCGAGTGCAGCGCGCTGGTCGATGGGATGAACACGACACGCTGCGCCGTGCCGGACGCGTGGGTGTGCGACCCGGACTGGTTTGGCGACGGCGACTGCGACTGCGGGTGCGGCGCGCAGGACAGCGACTGCAGCTCGACCACGAACGTGCTCGAGTGCGTCTACTGCGACGCCTGCGACGATGGCCTCTCGACGTGCCCGGAGCTCGTGGATGGCGGGGATACGCGGGTCTGCGCGGGCGCGGTGCCCGATGCATGGACCTGCAGCCCGGACTTCTTCGGGGACGGGTCGTGCGACTGCGGATGCGGCGCGCTCGACTCGGACTGCGCGGCGCGCGACGACGTGAGCCTGTGCGACTTCTGCGATAAGTGCCTAATCTCCGCGACCGACACGTGCACGCTCGCGGTCGACGGCGACGACACGACGCTGTGCACGGACGCGGCGCCGCCCGGCTGGAGCTGCGATCCGTCGTACTACAGCGACGGGGACTGCGACTGTGGCTGCGGCGTGCAGGACGCGGACTGCGCCGGTACGGACGATGCGACCGAATGCGCGTACTGCTTCGACTGTGGGGCCTCGTCGACCGACAGCTGCGTCGACTTCGTCGATGGGCGCGATACGACCCAGTGCTACGCGGCCTGCGGCAACGGCGTCATCGATCCGGGCGAGGCGTGCGAGCGGACCGATCTGGGCGGCGTGAGCTGCTTCGATCTCGGGTTCCTGGGTGGCGAGCTCGGCTGCAGCGCGACCTGCGGCGACTTCGACACGAGCTTGTGCATCGTGCCGCCGACGCCGTTCATGTGGAGCTGTGACGAGAGCTGGTACGGCGACGGAACGTGCGATTGCGGGTGCGGCGCGCAGGACGTCGATTGCATGGCGACCGACGATGCGACCGAGTGCACGTACTGTATCGATTGCGCCGGAACGGGCGACTGCACCGGGCGCGTCGATCACTACGACACGACGACGTGCTTGCCCGAGGGCTGGCGCTGCGAGGCCTCGTACTACGACGATCTCATGTGCGACTGTGGCTGCGGCGGTCAGGACGTCGACTGTGCCTCGACCGCGTCGGTGGCCGAGTGCGACTTCTGTGATGTGTGCGGGGCCCGGCCGGACGACGTGTGTACGGACTTCGTCGACGCGAGCGACACGACGCTGTGCCTGGCCGAGTGCGGCAACGGGGTGGCGGACGTCGGCGAGGCGTGCGACGGCGCGGACGTGGATGGCGAGACGTGCGTGACCTTGGGCTTCGCGGGCGGCGTGGTCGCCTGCAGCGCGTCGTGTGCGTTCGATTTGCGCGGATGCCTCACGGAAGAGCCGCCGCCGAGCTGGGCGTGTGCGGCGTGGTGGTACGGCGATGGGACGTGCGATTGCGGCTGCGGCGCGCAGGACCTCGATTGCGGCGGGACCGCGGACGTTGGCGAGTGTGCGTACTGCATCGACTGCCCGGGCACGGGCACCTGCGAGCAGCGGGTCGACGCACGCGACACCACGCAATGCGCGGCGACGGTGTTCATCCCGTTCGACTGGGCGTGCCCGGAGAGCTACTTCGGCGATGGCAGCTGCGATTGTGGGTGCGGCGCGCAGGACAGCGACTGCGCGTCGATTCGCGACGTGAACGAGTGCGCCTATTGCGAGGCGTGCGGGGTGTTCGACGGGGGCGACTGCTCGCTGGCGGTCGACCCGATCGACACGACGTTCTGCCAGTAGGTGGCGCTCAGCGACGGTTGCCGCGCGCCACGATGGTGTCGCGGCGCCAGCGCGCGTCGTCCTTGTGGGCGAAGTCCACGGTGTAGTGCAGGCCGCGCGACTCTTTGCGCGCCATGGCACTCTCGATGATGATCTGGCCGACGCGGGCGATGTTGCGGAGCTCGAGCAGATCGCGCGTCAGCTTGAAGTTCCAGTAGTCCTCTTTGATCTCTTGGTTCAAGAGCTCGATGCGGCGCTTGGCGCGCTCGAGGCGCTTGTTCGATCGCACGATGCCGACGTAGTTCCACATCAGCGTGCGGACCTCCTCCCAGGCGTGCGCGATGAGGACGTTCTCGTCCGGATCGGTCGCAAATCCGACATTCCAATCGGGCACATCCGGATCGAAGGCGGCCGGCGCCGAGGCCATCACCTCGGCGGTGATGGCGGCGGCGCGGTGGGCGAAGACCAGCCCTTCGAGCAGGCTGTTCGAGGCGAGCCGATTGGCGCCATGGAGGCCGGTGTGGGCCGTCTCGCCGGCGACCAACAGGCCATCGAGTCCCGTGCGGCCGTCCGCGTCCGATTGCACGCCGCCGCAACAATAGTGCGCGGCGGGCACGACCGGGATCGGTTGCGTGCGCATGTCGATGCCGAACTCTGCCAATTTCGCCATGACGCCCGGAAAGTGATCTTCGAGGAAGGCGGGCGGGCGGTGGGTCATGTCGAGAAAGACGCAGTCGTCGCCGGTGCGCTTGAGCTCGCTGTCGATGGCGCGCGCCACGATGTCGCGCGGGGCGAGGTCCTTCATCGGGTGGTAGGCGGGCATGAAGGCCTCGCCGTCCTTGCGACGCAGGATCCCGCCCTCGCCGCGGCAGGCCTCGGTGACGAGGAAGTTCTTGGCGGCGGGGTGATAGAGGCAGGTCGGGTGGAACTGGTAGAATTCCATATTGACGATGGGCACATTGACGCGCCACGCCATCGCCACGCCGTCGCCGGTCGCGACGTCGGGGTTGGTCGTGTAGCGGTAGACCTTGCCGCAGCCGCCGGTGGCGAGCATGACGACCTTGCCGAGGAACGTCTCGATCTGATTCGAGGCGGTGTTGAGGACGTAGACGCCGAGGCAGCGATCGGCGCCGCGCATCCCGAGGCGGTGCTTCGAGATGAGGTCGATGGCGTGGTGGTGCTCGAAGACCTGGATGTTCGGGTGGGCGCTGACGGCGGCGACCAGGGCCTCCTCGACGGCCGCGCCGGTGGTGTCCTTGGCGTGGACCACACGGCGTGCGGAGTGGCCGCCTTCGCGCGTGAGGTCGAGGGAGCTCGGGTCGTCGTGGTCGCGCGTGAACGCGACGCCGAGGGCGAGCAGCTCGGCGAGGCGGGCGGGGCCTTCCTCGACGGTGATGCGGACGATGTCCTCGTGGTTGAGGTGGTCACCGGCCGTGATGGTGTCACGGATGTGGGCCTCGAAGCTGTCGGCGGGATCCATGACGGTCGCGATGCCGCCCTGGGCCCAGTAGGTGTTGGAGGCTTGGCGCTCGCGCTTGGTGATGACGGCGACCGAGGCTTGGTCGGCCATCTTGAGCGCGTAGGTGAGACCGGCGATGCCGGAGCCGAGGACGAGGACGTCGTGGACGTGGCGCATGGCGGGATCGAAGCACACGCGGCGCGGAAGGTCGAGGGGCGCGGGGCGCGCCGGGTGTTCGAATTGACACTCACGGGCCGCATGCTAGGCTGCGCGCCTCCTCATCAACTCCGCGCGTTCGGCTGTCTTCGCGCGCGCTCTTCCTCGAAGAAGAAGGTCCGACATGACGATCCGTCATCTTGCCATTGCCCTCGTCCTTCCCGTGTTCGCGCTCGCGACGACCGCCTGCGGCGGCAAGAAGGCCACGCCGGCCGGTTGCGAGGAGGTCTTCGCCTACTGGGACGCGTGCGCCGAGAAGGTCGGCGGCTCGGAGGGCGGCATGCTCAAGAAGCAGGCCGACAACTTCCGCGAGGAGTGGTCCAAGCCCGACGCCGGCGACGTGAAGAGCTCGTGCGACTACACGCTCAAGGATCTCAAGAAGAGGTTCGGCGAGAAGTGCGGGAAGTAGCGCGCGGCGCGTCACGATTCTCTCGGTATTCTGCGCGCTCGGCGCGCTCGTGCGCATCTTTGGACCGGCCGCGTTCGCGCAAGTCGCGCGCGCCAGACGGCCATTTTGCTGCCTGAACGCCAAACGTGTAGTCGACTGCGCGTTCGGGATCTCGCGCGGCGCATGCGCTCGAACCGAGGCTACTGGCAGGTGACCACCGCGGCACTGTCGCCGTCCATGACCGGGCCGGTGTAGAGCGAGTAGGCGCCGCCCACCTCGACCGCGTCGCGCGCCGTCGGGCACGTGAAGGTCACGTCAGTGCCGGTCGCGAGGACGCTCGCGTTCGCGCGCGCGTCCTGGAACGTGCAGGGGATTCCCGTCTTGAGCGCCACGCTGTAGTCGCACACGCGCACGACCTGCGGGGCCGCGCCCGCCGGCACGGTGCAACGCTTGGTCACCGGCTGGCCGGCGGTGCACGTCTTCATGTTGTCCTGCTTCTTGAGTCCGCAGTTGCGCAGCGGCCCGATCTGGCCGTACTGGCAGGCCTCGGTCACGTAGCCGTTGCCATCCAGCGGCAGCGTCACGTCGTAGGCGTCGCCGTTGTTCGCCGCCCACGGTCCGTAGAAGTCGCACTTGGGGCGGTCGACCGGCTTGCCATCGAGCGTCGTGTAGCTCGTCGGCTCGTAGACCGGCTTGCCGGCCGCGTCCAAGACCGGTGTACCCTCGCAGAGGAAGCCGTCCGGGTTCGACGTGAACGACAGGGACTGCGTCACGGTCTTCTTCGACGTGTCGTACCCGGTGACGTCGACCCACTGGCACTCCAGCCCCGCCTTGTACTGGTCGGCCCAGCCGGCCGAGACGCCCTGGTAGTCGCAGCCGCCGTAGGGGTTGTTGAGCGGACTCCACTCGGCGTTGAGGTAGCGCGCCGTGCTCTGCAGGCAGAAGCCGCGCTTGGCCGTGCTCGCCTGACCGCCGTAGAGGAACGAGCCGTAGTGCATGAAGTGGTAGTGCTCGTGACAGGCCGAGAGCTCGAAGACGCCATGCTCGATGAGCGAGCGGCCGACGCCGTCCAGGTAGTAGTCGACCGCGCCGATATCGAGCGCCCGGGCGCCGACGTTGATGTCCGACGTCGAGAACTGGAGCAGCCGCCGCCAGCCCGGCGCGCCCACGCACTTCTCGACCAGCGTGCACGAGCCGGGCTCGATGTAACGATAGACGACCCGGTTCTCGCGGAACTCCGACGCGATCGGCTTCAGATCGGCCCCGGTCGGGTTCGTGATGGCGCCGACGCGCACCTTGTCCGCGAGCGCCTTGTCCCACTTGAGGCGGGTGAAGGTCATCGAGGTCGAGACCTTGCCGACCTTGGCGTCGAGCGCGTCGACGCACGACAGGGTCGGTTGCTCGGTGAGGTGGCACTGCCCGACGCTCGAAAGCGTCGTCTCCGGCTCGCAGTACTGATCGTAGAAGGAGTCGACCTCCTCGCTGTCGACGCTGTTGGGCGGGAAGTCCTCCTCGTCCATGCACGCGAAGCGGGTCCGCTGGAACAAGAGCTCGGGGTCGATCGGGAAGGTAAACGATTCGCTCTTGGCGCCGCCGACGTTCTTGAGGGTCGGCTCGGAGATGCCCGGGGACTCGGCGTCCGACAGGATCGTCGTCTTGAGTGTGTAGTCGACGACGACGAGATCGTGGCCGTTGATGGTCACCCGACGCGCGGCGCCGTTGAGCGTCACCTCCTGCTTCTCGGGCGGCGCGAGCGGGAGCGCGTTGCGGTTCTTGGTGTCGCTCACGAAGTACTGGCGGAACACCAGCTGGTACGTGGTCAGCGTGATCTGGCGCCGGGCGCGCGCGACCCAGAACGAGCTCGGGCGGGCGAGGAGATTGGCCGCGGCGCGATCACGGATCGACGCCGGCAGCTCGTCGAGCAGCACCCCGACGGTGCTGTTCATCGTGACCGCAATGAGGGCGCCCGGGTCGGACCTCGGGTTGTCGCCTTTGCCGCTCGGGTCGCCGGTCGGCGTGGTGCCGCTGTCGACGGGATCCGCGTCGGCGCACGCAGAGATGACGAGGACGGCGGCCGCAGCGAGCGGGACGGCGAGGTGGCGCATGGGGTCTCCAGGTGGCCAAGAGCGCGCGGACGGTCGCGGACGCTGAGGGCGATAGAGCGTTGCGAGGGTAGGGCGTTTTCGCCCGACGGTCAAGCTGCGAACGCGAGTTCGCGAACCGTCGAGCTCGTCAAATCCGCTCTGCACGCGGTCGAGCGGCGCTCGCGCAGCCGACTGCATCCGCCGGCCTCCGCCCGTGGGCCCATGGGGAGCGTCACGCGCCGACGATGGCGACGCGCGTGACGCGTAGGCGGGTGTGCCCCTTGCGCTTCTCGAGCAGGAAGCCGTCGAAGCCGCCCGCCTTGAGCTCCTTGCGCAGCCTGAAGAGCAGAACCTGGTACGTGTTCCACTCTTGGTTTTCCCATTGGCGGCCCCAGATCCCCTGCATCACCACCGCATCGCTGCACCATCCCGCCTCGACGTCCGGAACTCCCCGCGCGCGGTCGTCGCGGATCTGGCGCGCGAGCACGTAGAGGAGCGCCACGCGATTTTCGGACGTGATGTCGACCCCCGCGGGCAGCCCGGCAAGGGCCCTGACGGGCCAGGCCGGGCCTTCGCGAACGAGCGGCACCGGCAAGGCTGCGAAGCGCGCGATGCCTCCGCCGGCGCGCGTGAGGTCCACTTCGAGCGCGACCGAAGCCACGGCGGGCTCGCTGGCGACCGGCTCGATCTGGAAGGTGGAGTCGCCGCCCACCGAGCCCGGACGCAGGACGTAGGGGCGCCCCGCGAGCTCGAACACCTCGCCGACCTCGAGGGCGCTCTCGTCCCCATCCCGCCCGAGGCGCACCTCGCCGCTGTCGTACACCGTCAGACAGGCCTCGACGTCGGCGCCCCCGGCGAGGTGAATCTGGCAGGCCGGGCCGGCGCCGAGGAGGGTCACGTCGGACGTGATCGGATAGCGGATCCCGGCCGACACATCCTCGACGAAGGCGGCCCGCTCGGACGGCGCGTGCGCGACGTCGGCCGCTCGCAGCGTGGCGCGCAAGACGACCGTGGCGCCGAGCCGCACCCGGGCACCGTCCGCGAGTGCGGCCTCGGGGCTCACGCGCGTGTCGCCGATCCAGGTGCCGTTGGCGCTGCCGAGATCGCGCACGCGCAGCTCGTTTCCAGCGGCCGTGAAATAGAACAGCGCATGGCGCGACGAGACCGAGCGGTCGGACAGGATGAGGTCGTTGTCGCCGCCGCGACCGACCATCAGCGAACCGGCCACCGGCACGCTCTTGACGACCAAGCCGTCGCGTTCAACGCCGATGTCGGCGCACCACCTCGCCATCTTCGCCTCCGCTTGTCGGGCGCCATTCTATGCGATTCGAAGGTATTAGGCGCGCGGCGAGCGCGGTAACCTCGCAGAGGCCTGCGAGCCGCGCCAGCGGCGGGCACTCGAGTCCGAGTTCGAGTCCGAGTTCGAGTTCGAGTCCGAGGTCGAGGTCGAGGACGAGAACCCCGCCTCGGGCGCCTCACGTCACAGATTTCACAGCGCCGCTCGGGATCACCGATCTCGGAGTGCGCTGAGCGTTGTCGTAAGCACGAAGACCGGGGTCTTGCGCCCGACTGCATTCTGCACTCGGGCGCGTGACCGCCGTTCCCGACCGTGGCATCTTAGCGCCATGGGCAAGACTCACGCCGCCACCGTGACCCCTTCGCAGGCATCCAGCGCTCCCTCGCGGGCCGAGGTCATTCGGCTGACCGATGACATTCGCCGCGACTTTCAACAGGTCGCCCAGACCTTCTGGGACATCGGCGTCAAGCTCGCGCGCGTGAAGCGCGAACGGTTCTATGCGGTGCTCGGCTACGCGTCCTTCGCGGAATACGCCGGCGCAGAATTCGGCGTGCGCCTGCGCCAGGTCCAGAAGATGCTCGCGGTCGCGGCGGTCTACGCGCGCACGGACGCGGTTCGCGTCGGCATCGAGCGCGGCGCCGAGCTGATCAGCTACTGCAACCGGCTACCGACGCGCCCGGACCCGGGCGAGCTGTGGCGCGAGGACGCGCTCATCGGCGACAAGCCGCTGTCGGCGTGCACGGTCGATGACATCGCCCGGGCCAAAGACGAGCTCGTGCGCGCGCGTGCGCTCAAGCGCGCGAAGACACCGACCGCCCGTCGCGACGCGGCGCGCGCCAAGGCGTTGGCGACGGCTGTGCATGCGTTCGTACGCACCTCGGATCTGGGGCGGCCGCGCGTCACCGTGCGTGAGGACGAGGTCATCGTGCGCTTCTCGCGGGCGGCGCTGGCGCGTCGCCTGCTGCCGGACTGAGCGCCGGCGTGGCTGGTGCGCACGAATTCGCGATCCGCCGATGGCGCCAAGTCCGCTCTACACAAGGCCGAGCGACAGTCGCGCAGCCGACTGCATTTGCGCGCGACCGTCGATCCCGGCGGCCGCGAGTACCGCAGCGCGGCCTCGCCAGGTTCGGCTCCGCTTGTTAGGCTTCACGCTATGCGATTCGAAGCCATGACCCCCGAGCAGAGCGCGGCGTGAGCGACCTCGGTTCCTACCGCCTCGGGGAGGTCATCGGTTCCTACCGCCTCGAGGACGTCATCGGCAAGGGCGCGATGGGCGTCGTCTACCGCGCCACGCACACCGGCGACGGGCGGTCGGTCGCGCTCAAGACCGTGCACGGCGGCGACGCGGCGGTGTTCGCGAGCCTGCGGCGCGAGATCCTCGCCTTGCGGCGCCTCGACCATCCGGGCGTCGTTCGCATCGTCGCGAGCGGCGACCACGAGGGCCGGCCGTGGTACGCGATGGAGCTGGTCGAGGGCGAGACGCTGCGCGCGTGGATCGATGCGCTCTGGCGCGGGACGGCCACGTCGCGGCCGGCGAGCGCGCCCGAGCCGACGCTCATGCCGACCGAGGCCGGGCCCGCGCCGCCGGGCACAACGCCCGAGGCCCCTTCCACTGGGCCGCATCTCCGCCTGCGCGCCGGCGCCGGCCGCATGGGGGCCGTGCTCACGTTGACGCGCCACCTGTGCGACGCGCTTGCGTTCGTGCATGCCAGCGGGCTCGTCCCTCGCGACCTGAAGCCGGCCAACGTCGTCGTGCGTCCGGGCGGTCTGCCGGCGCTGCTCGACTTCGGCATCATCGCGCGCGGCCAGGACGCGCTCGGGCGCGAGTCGCTCGAGGGTGCCGTTGGCGTGCTGGGGACGGTCGGCTACATGGCCCCCGAGCAACTCCGCGGCGACCTGGTCGATGCGCGGGTCGACCTCTACGCGCTCGGCTGCATCCTCTATGAAGGACTCACCGGCCG
>SXIE01000093.1 GCA_005772945.1 Pseudomonadota bacterium | reverse complement strand
TGGCGCGCGCGGCCCAGGGGTCGGCTCGCGTCGGCGCGGCGCGGACGATCGTCGATGAGCTCGAGGGGATCGCGAAGCGCAAGGCGGTGGCGGCATGAGCGGCGCCGTCGTCCACACGCACACGCAGGCCTCCGAGGCCGTGACCGCGGCCCTGGCGACGATCCGCGGGCTGCGCGTCCGAGAGCACGAGGTGCTTGCCCCATATACGACGTACAAGATCGGTGGGCCGGCGCGCTGGCTCCTGGAGATCGAGGCGCGCGCGGCCGTGGCGCCGGCGCTGGCGGTGCTCGCGCAACATGGAATCCGCTGGCACGTCCTCGGGAACGGCTCGAACGTGCTGGTGGCCGACCGCGGGTTCGACGGCGCGATCGTGCACCTCGCCGCGGGTGGCGAGCTCGATCGGCTCGCGCTCGTCCGCGATGCGCGCGGAGCTGGGCAGCATACGCTCGAAGCGGGCGCGGGCGTCTCGGTGACGCGCCTCTTGCGAACCGCGAAAGACGAGCAGCTCGGGGGGCTGTGGGTCCTGGGCGGCGTGCCGGGGACCGTCGGCGGCGCGGTGCGCATGAACGCCGGGACGCGCTGGGGCGACCTCGGATCGGTGCTCGAAGCTGCCGAGGTGGCGGACGTCACGGGTGCGCGCTGGTGGCCGACGCGCGAGCTCGGGCTCGCCTACCGACACGCAGCGCTGCCGCCGCAGGCGATCGTCACGGGCGCGCGCTTCGCGGTCGGCGACGCGGACGAGGCCACGCGCGGCAAGCTCGACGAAGTACTGGCGCATCGGCGAGCGACGCAGCCGCTGCAGGTGCCGAGCTGCGGCAGCGTGTTTGCGAATCCGCCGGGGGACGCGGCCGGGCGGCTGATCGAAGCGGCCGGATTGAAGGGGACCATCATCGGCGGCGCGCAGATTTCAGCGCAGCACGCGAACTGGATCGTGAACCTCGGAGGCGCTTCGGCGGCCGATGTGCGGGCGCTGATGGATGCCGCAACCCGCGCGGTGAAGGCGCAGTTCGGCGTCACGCTGCGCGCCGAGGCCCAGCTCCTCGGCGACTGGGACGCCGGCGCGACGCGCGCTGACGGGGGTGCCCGATGAACCGTCGCACAGGCTTCGGCGGCCGCCTCGGCGGCACGGGACGGCGCCTATCACGCTTGCTCGTTGCTGCAAGCGACGCGCTCGTGCGGACGGCCAAGCGACTGCGTCTGCCGATTGGGCGCCGCGGGAATCGACGGCGCCTCTTGGTGCGCACCGCCCCGGTCGCGCACGCGGGAACGCCGAGCGCACGGACCGCAGCGCGCATGGTCAAGGTGCCGCGCACGCGCCTGCCGCGCGTCGTTCACATGCGGCTCTTCGCGACCTGGGCGGCGCCGTTTCTGCTGGCGATGCTCGCGTTTGCGGTGCCGATCGTCGGCGTCCGCGGCTACGAGTATGTCTCGGAAAGCCCCTATTTCCAGGTCCACCAGGTGCTCGTCGATGGGGGCCCGCGCCTGTCGCGCGAGGAGCTCGTGCAGCTTGCCGGGATCACGCCCGGGATGCGCGTGCTCGGGGCGGATGTCGACACGATGGCCGCTCGGCTCCGGGCGAATCCGTGGATCCGCTCGGCGCGCGTCGAGCGTGAGCTGCCCGATACGCTCATCATCGACGTGGTCGAGCACGTGCCGGCGGCGTACCTGGCGGCGGGCGACCTGTGGCTGGTCGACACGCTCGGCCAACCGTTCTTGATCGCGCCGGCGACGCTGCAAGAGCGCTTGCCGATGCTGACGGTCGACGCGGCGCTCATGCCGCGCAGCGAGGACGGGAGCGCCTTGCCCGAGGCGGCCCGCGCGGCCCAACTCGACACGCTGCGGCCCGCGCTGCAGGCCGCGCTCAACATGGCGCACAGCTGGACCGAGATGAAGCTCGGGCGCCGGTTTCCCATCGGCGAGATCCACATCGACGGCCCGCGCGGCTATACGATCGTGGTCGAAGGCGTGGTCGAAGGCGCGGCTACCGGGGATGCGACCGAGGTTGTTCTTGGACGCGGCCCCTTCCGCGAGAAGCTCTTCCGCCTCGAGTACGTGCTCGAATCGCTGCGCGCTCAGGGCAAGCACGCCGACTACGTCCTGCTCGACGAGGGCGACGTCGTCGGCCCGCGGGCCGGCAAGCGTGCTGGCGACCGCGCCGGTGAGCGCATTGGCGGCGCGCGCGTGGTCGTCAAGGCGGACCTTGCCGACGACCCGGTCGACGCGCTCGGCGACGCCATCCTGCCGCGTGCCATCGGCGCACCCGCATCCCGCGGACCCGCCAAGCCTCATCGCTCGAACGAAAACCCAACCCCCGATCCCCAATTCGATCAACCTGCCGGCGGTGCCGTCACACCGGTCGGCGACGACGCGCCTTCTGACGAGCCTAGCGAAGTCGTCCCGCTTTCGGGCGGGCGACCTGCGGCAAACCTGCCGGACGAGCCGGGCAACTCAGAGCGCGTCGACGAGGAGAACCCCAATGGCCAAGAGCACTGAAATCGTCGCCGGCATCGACCTCGGGTCGAGCAAGGTCGTGTGTGTCATCGCCGAGGGCGGCGCCGCGCAGCGCAGCGTCATCGGCGTGTCGATGGTTCCGTCGCTGGGCGGCCTGCGCGATGGGCAGGTCGTCTCGATCGAGCGCACGACCGAGGCGATCACCAACGCGGTCGACGAGGCCTCGCGCATGGCCGGCTGCCAGATTACGCATGTGCGCCTCGGGCTCGGCGGCGCGGCGATGATGGGCTTCAACTCGGACGGGACGGTCGCCATCCGCGGCGGGCGCGTCACGCAGCAGGACGTCGAGCGCGTGCTCGAGGCGGCGCGGGCCGTGCCGCTGCCGTCGGATCGGCAGGTGCTGCATGCCCTGCCGCAGGAGTACATCATCGACGGGCACGACCGAATTCGGACCCCGGTCGGGATGAACGGCGTGCGCCTCGAGGCGCGCGTGCACGTCATCACCTCGGCGCGGACCGCGCTGGTGAATGCCATCGAGTGCGCTTCGAAGGCGGGTCTCACGGTCGACCGCGTGGCCTTCGGGGGACTCGCGGCGTCGGCCTCGGTGCTCACGCGGGAAGAGCGCGAGCTGGGATGCGTGCTGGTCGACATCGGGGGCGGCACGACGGACATCGCGGTGTGGTACGACCACGCGCTCGTCCACACGGTGTCGCTCGATTGGGGCGGCGAGGAGCTGACGCGACAGATCGCGCGCGGCCTGCGGACACCCGTGAAGGACGCCGAGACCATCAAGCAGCGCTACGGCTCCGCGCTCGCGTCGGTGGTCGACGAGGGCGAGACGATGGACGTCCCGTCGGTCGGTGGGCGCGAGCCGCAGACGCGCCAGCGGCATTTGCTGTGCGAGATTCTCGAGCCTGGGCTCGAGGATCTGTTCGGTCGGATCTCGCAGGAGATCGACGTCGCCGGGTGCCGCGAGCTGCTCGCGGCCGGCGTGGTGCTCACCGGCGGGACGGCCAATTTGCAGGCCATCGCGGAGCTCGGCGAGGAGATGCTCGTCGGGATGCCGGTTCGAATCGGGAGCCCGAAGGGGCTCGGTGGACTCGCCGACGTGGTCGACGATCCGCGCTATGCGAGCGGTGTCGGGCTGTGCCTGGACACCTTCGAAGGGTTGAGTCAGCCCATCACGCCTTCCAAGAAGGCCGGTGGGTCCAAGGTCTGGGGCGGGGTCAGGAAGCTTCTGGATTCCTGGTTCTGAGGCGTTCCGAGTCGGTCGGAGCGACACCAGATCGTTTGTACCGCAAGTATTGATTTTGGTTTGAATTCGGCAAGTTTCGTTCAGTTTCGTTCAGTCAAGTCGGGCGGCGCGGAGCCTCACTCTTCGCGCCGATGGAAGTTTCGGGGAGGAACACATGATCCAGTTCGATGAGCCCGTGGTCACGGGTGCCAATATCAAAGTCGTGGGCGTGGGCGGTGCCGGTGGCAATGCCCTCAACAACATGGTGCGCAACCACCTGCAGGGCGTGACGTTCATCGCCTGCAACACCGACATCCAGGCGATCGACAAGAACCTGGCGCCTCATAAGATCCAGATCGGCGGCAAGCTGACCAAGGGTCTGGGCGCGGGTGCCAACCCCGACAAGGGTTGGAAGGCCGCGAGGGAGGACACCAACGCCAGCGCCGAGTACCTGCAGGGCGCGGACATGGTCTTCGTCACCGCGGGCCTCGGCGGCGGAACGGGCACGGGCGCGGCGC
>SXIE01000092.1 GCA_005772945.1 Pseudomonadota bacterium | reverse complement strand
CTGGAACAGAAGGTCGCCGAGCTCCTCGCAGTGCGCCGCAATGTCCGGCCCGTTCATGACCTCGAGCACCTCGTAGCTCTCTTCGAGCAGGAAGTGGCGGAGGGTTTCGAGGGTCTGCTCGCGATCCCACGGGCAGCCCGCGCGAAGGTCCGCCATGACGCGCGCGAGGCGGCCCAGATCGGGCTCCCTCACGGGTTGCCCGGTGCCGGTGTTGGTGCGGGTGCCGGGACCGGAGCGGGTGCGGGTGCGGGAGCGGGAGTAGGTGCGGGTGCGGGGATCGGTGCCGGAACAGGTGCGGGCACAGGAGCCGGTGCCGGCTGCGCCCCAGGCGGCGGACTCGCCGAGAAGCTCCAGCGCCCGAACCCTGCCGTATTGTGGAAGTCTCCGCCCGCCGGCGCCCATGCCGACATGAACGTCTGATCGATGCGATACAAGTTCGCCGCCCACTCCGTGCCACCCTCGGGCGCCTTGCCAACCCCCGGGATCTCCGCCCACGGAATCGCGATCTCCGCGATCCACGACACGTCCGGCTCTCCGTCCGTGTTGACGGTCCCCTGGCTCGTGATCTTCCCGACCATGCCCGTCAGCGTCAGGTTCTTCGCGGCCTCGGGCCACTCCGGCGTACGCCGGCCCGGGAAGAGCGCGTCGAAGATCTCGCCCGTCGGTGACACCTGGAGCTCGAGGTAATCCTTTCCGTCCGCACCCGGATCCAAATAGATCTCGACCACATCGGCCTGCCACAGCGTCGCGTCGCGCCCCGCAAAATCGTTGCGGATGTTCGTGTCGGGGCAGGTGAACGCCACGTACAGATACGTATCGTCCCACGTCATGCGTGCCTCGGTCCGCCGCCCCGCCCCGAGGTCCGCCCCATCCGGCGACACGAACGCCGACGCCGCCACGACCCCCTGCCACCCCGCGTCATCGAGGCGCCCATCGACCGCGATCGGCCCGGGCGCGCGGTACACGGTCGCGCGACGCGGGCGCCGGTCGGCGGGCTTGGGCGTGATCGGCGCCGCATCGGCGCGCGCGCTCTTCGACACGCGCACCGAGGCGATGTGGACGCGCCGGTCGTTGTCGGTGGGGACCTTCAGCGCGGCGGCGTTCAGGACCTCCATTCGGATGTTCTGCTGGCGCTCGGTCCAGGCCTTCTCGTCGAAGACGCCCGCCCACAGCTTGGCCTCGCCCTCGGGGTAGTCGCCCGGGATGTTGATGGTCTGCGTGTAGGTGATGATCTGGCCCGGCTTCCAGCGCTCGATGGCGTAGAGCTCGCCGACCGGATTGTGGTCGAACGCCTGTCGCGGCCCGCCCTCCATGTGGACGAACACCTTCCAACCGGGGCCGGCGTCGGCCAGGCTCTCCCAATACCAGGTCACGCGCACGGCATCGCCGGGACGCACCTCGTTCTTGTCGAGGTCGACACCGATGATGCGGACCTTCTGGTCCATGACCGCACCGATCGGGAACTTCGGGCTGGGCGGGCTCGCGAGGAGCGCCCCCTGGATTTGCCGCTCCTGCTCCTTTGTGAAAGCGCGCTCGCGCGGACGCCGACACGCCGTGAACCCGAGGACGAGCGATAGGAGAACGAAGGCGACAAAGCGCGTGCGCATGCGGGGCCGATAGCGCAGGGTGCCCGCCATTTCAAGGTGTTCGGAGCGCGGACAGGGCCCTTGTCGTTCCGCGCGTTTCCAACTACGGTCGCCTGAAGGTCCGCTCGGGCGCCCACTCATGGCGACTGAGCCGCGCTGCAGGTCCGACGCCCGTGACGATGACGCCCGTGCTGCCCACCATCTTCGACAAGCGCTTCGTCATCATCGCCGGCAAGGGCGGCGTGGGGAAGAGCGTGGTGTGTGCGGCGCTCGGCCTCGCGGCGGCCAAGCAAGGTCGACGCACGATCATCGCCGAGCTGAACACGCGCGAGAAGGCGCCGATCTTTTTCGGCAAGAAACCGGGCGGCTACCAATACCAGGAACTCGCCGAAAACCTGTACAGTATCAACATCTTGCCCGAGCCGGCGCTGCACGAATACGGCCTCATGAAGCTGCGCTTCGAGCGCGTCTACCGCCTGGTCTTCGAGAACGAGGCGATGAAGCGGCTCATCAAGGTCGTGCCCGGCATGAACGAGTTGTTCCTGCTCGGCAAGGCCTTCAACATGGAGCGCGAGCGCAAGCGCAACGGCGACCCGGCCTGGGATCTCATCATCGTCGACGCGCCCGCGACCGGGCACGGCGTGACGCTCTTGCGGCTGCCGGACACCATCATGAAGGTCGCGGGCGAAGGGCCGATGGCGGACGAGGTCGGCCAGATGCGCGCGCTGCTCCTCGACAAGAAGCGCACGCTCTTGAACCTCGTGACGCTGCCCGAGGAGATGCCGGTACGCGAGACGTTCGAGCTCGCGGGGCAGGTCAACGATGTGCTCGGGATCCCGAAAGGATGGCTCATCGTGAATGGGATCTGGCCCGAGTTCGTGACCGATGGCGAGCGCCAAATCCTGGGCCCGCTCGCGCAGATGCTGCCGCCGGATGCGCGCCGGGCGCGGGCCGGGGTGCGCTGCCTCGAGGCGATGATCGAGCGGCGCGCGTTTCAGAGCACGCACGTCGCCGAGCTGCGCCAGAACCTGCATTGGCCGATGCTCGAGCTGCCGTATCTGTTCACCGAGACGTTCGATCGCCAGGCGATCGAGACGCTGAGCGCATGCCTCATCGCGCAGCTCGAGAAAGTGCGCGCAGCATGACGCCCACCATCCATGGCGATGCGATCGCCCGTCTCAACGTGGGCGCGGCCGCGAGCGCGCGCATTGACCCCGTCGGGGCACACGTCGGAAATGGCTTTCGCGTCGAGCACTTCCGGCTCGGCAACGGCCTCCAAGTGCTGGTCTGGGAGGACGCAACGGCGCCCGTCTTCGCGTTCCAGAGCTGGGTCAAGGTCGGCTCCCGACACGATCCGGTCGGCCGCTCGGGGATGGCGCATCTGTTCGAGCACCTCATGTTCAAGGCGACTGTTTCGCGCCCCGAGGGCACCTACGATCGCCTGATGGAGGCGCGCGGCGGCCAGAACAACGCGGCGACCTGGGTCGACTGGACGTACTACCGGGCGAAGCTGCCGCGCTGGGAGCTCGACTTCGTGTGCGAGCTCGAGGCCGACCGCATCGTGAACTTGGCGCTGGCCGCGGACATGCTCGAACGCGAACGCGAGGTCGTCGTCAACGAGCGCCTGATGCGCGTCGACAACGATCCCGACGGCAAGCTGTACGAGGCGATCTACCGAACGGCGTTCGGCGACCATCCCTATGGCGTCCCGACGATCGGTTGGATGGAAGACATCCGCGCCATCACGCTCGCCGACTGCCTCGACTTCTATCGCACGTACTATGCGCCGAACAACGTGACGCTGGTCGTGGTCGGCGACGTGGCGACCGCCGACGTCTTGGCGCGCGTCCAGGCGCATTACGGATCGTTTGCACACCAAGCAATTCCGGCGGAGGCGGCGCGCCCGCTGCCGCCGACGGAGGGCGGACCGCGGCGCCTCGAGCTGACGTTGCCGCTGGCGACGGCGCGCATGGTCGTCGCCTGGCCGGCGGTGCCGGCGGGGACGCCGGACCACGCGGCGCTCGAGCTGGCGGCGTCGATCCTGAGCGACGGCGAGTCGTCGCGCCTGCATCGCGCGCTCGTCGAGGAGCACGAGCTCGCGCTGGACGTGTCGAGCTGGGTCGCGAGCTGTCATGACGCGGGGCTGTTCGAGGTCTCGATGGCGCTGCGCCCCGGCGTGGATCCGGCGCGCGCCGAGGCCGTCCTGCACGAGGCGCTCGCCGCGTTTCTGGCCGGGCCTCTCACGCCGCGCGAGCTGATGAAGGCGCAGAATGGGCTCGAGGCCGGGTTCTTGAAAGGGCAGGCCGACGCCGGAACACGTGCGCGCCAATTGGGGCATGCGCTGGTTGCGACCGGACGCTGGAACGAGGTCTTCGAAGAGCAAGCGCTGCTTCGCGAGACCACCGCGGACGACATCCTGCGCGTGGCGCGCACCATCATGACGCCCGAGCGACAGACGATCGCCTGGGCGCTGCCGGCCGCACCGGCGCCTGACGAGGACGGCGAGGGCGACGAGAGCGAGGACGACGCGCCCGAGGGCGAATCGGGAGAAGCGACGTGAGCGAACGACCCAAGCCGATCGTGGTCGTCGATCGCGCGCGCCCCTTTCGCGCGGTCTGCCTGTGTACGCGCCGCGGCACGCTCGCCGATCCACGAGGGAAGGCCGGTCTCGCGCAGCTCACGGCGCGCATGCTCACGCGCGGGGCGGCCGGGCGCACGCGCGCGACCATCGCCGACGACATCGACACGCTCGGCGCCGCCGTCGACATCTCGGCCGGTCGCGACAACGTCACGCTGTGGGCGGACGGCCTCAGCCGGAACTTCCACGAGCTCGAGGCGATCCTCGCCGACGTGCTCTGCCATCCGACCTTTCCGGTCGACGAACTCGAGAAGTTGAAACGCGAGACCTTGGCAGAGCTCGCCGAGGTCCGCGACGACGACGAGGCGCTCGGCCAGCGTTTCTTCGCGCGCGCGCTCTACGGCCGCCATGCCTACGGAAGGCCCGGGCGCGGTACCGAAGCGACGCTCGCTGCGATCACGCGCGACGATCTGGTCGCGTTCCACGCAAATCAATTGCGATCCGACGACGCGCTCCTTGGCGCCGCCGGCGACGTCACCGACGCCGATCTCGCGCGCTGGGACGCGCTACTCGTCGCGCCGCGCGCGGGTGCGATCCCGGCCCTCTCCCCGATCGCGGCGCCAACCCCAGGGGCGGGCTACCGCGTCGTCATCGTCGACAAACCCGACCGCACGCAGACGCAGGTCTTCATCGGGCACCTGGCCCTGCCCTCGCACCACCCCGATTGGACGGCTCTGCATATCGGCCAGACCGTGTTCGGCGGCACCTTCGCCTCGCGCCTCACGCGCGAGATCCGCGAGCGCCGCGGCTGGTCCTACGGCGCCTACAGCGCACTCCAGAGCGACCAGCGCCTCGGCACCTTCACGATCCGATTCTACCCGGCGGACAAGGACTGCCGCCCGGCGCTGGAAGTGACCGACGCGATGCTGCACGCGTTCGCGTCCGAGGGTCCAACGGCAGACGAGATCGTCGCCGCCCAGGCGAACCTCCAGAACGGCCACGTGTTCTCGATCGACACGGCGCCGCGCCGCCTCTCGGAGCTCGCCTCGGCGCGCCTCCTGGGCCACGACGAGGGCTGGATCGACAACACCGTCGCGCGCCTCGCGGCGACCTCCCCCGAGGCCGTCATCGCCTCCGTCAAGCACCACCTGCGCCCCGATGACCTGACCGTCGTCATCGTCGGAACCGCCAAGACGCTGGTGCCGGAGCTCTCGGGCTGGCCGCGCGTCGCGTCACTCGAGGTCGTCGATTGGATGACGAACCTCGAGGATTCGACCGGCCCAACCTGACCCTACGCGAACGCCGCCGCTTCCCACGCCGTCGCGTCGAAGCCCACGAGCACCCGCGCGCCCAGATCCAGCAGCGGCCGCTTCACCAGCTTCCCGTCCGCCGCCAGCGCGGCGAGCATCTCGGCGTCGCTCATGGCACCGACGCGATCCTTGAAGCCACCCGCCCGATACGACTCGCCCGACACATTGAAGAACTTTCGAAGCGGCGCACCCGAGCGCTTCCACAGCCCTTCGAGCACCTTCCGCGACGGCGGCGTCTCCACGAGATCGACGAGCGCGACCTCGACCCCGCGCGTGGCGAGCCAGGCCCGCGCCTTCTTGCAAGTGCCACAGCCCTTGTAATGATAGAGCGTCACGAGGCCCGTCCCCTTGTTTCCTCGAGCTGGCGCGCATCCCGCGCGACCGCGCCGTCCTTGGCGTCGAGGCACTTTCTCAGCTTCTCGGTCGACTCCTTGATGAGGCGCCCGATGTACTGCTTGGACCCGCCGAGCAGCCCGCCGATCGTATCCGTTCAGGCCCCCGAAAAGCTGGATCGTTTCGATCACTTGCAAGCAGGGGGATCGACAGCGTGATCGCGCCGTGCTGTACGGTCGCGCGTGGACGCGGAGAAACGGATCGCAGAGCTCGAAGCGCAGCTGGTCG
>SXIE01000091.1 GCA_005772945.1 Pseudomonadota bacterium | reverse complement strand
GCCACGCGGCGGCGACGCGGGCGGCGACTCGGTCGCGCCGGCGGTGGCGTCGGGGCGCGGGATCGAGGCGCATTGGGGCGTGGGCGGGGCCGACCTTGGCCGGCCGCACGCGGGTGAGGCGGTCGCGGCGGCCAGGGTGCTGCGCGCTTCCGAGGGCGGCGTGGCGTTGGGCGTGGCGGCCGGGGACCACCTGAGGACCGCGGCCGGCGAGCGGTTCGTGGACGCGTTCGGGCGCCATCACCTGGCGATTGCGCCGGGCTCCGACGTGGCGATTCGGCGCTGGGACGCGGACGGCATGGAGCTGGCGGTCGAGGCGGGTACGGCCTCGTTCGAGGTGACGCGGGCGAGCGCGGACGAGACGTTCGTCGTGTGGTCGGGCGATGTGGCCGTGCACGTCAAGGGCACGATCTTCACGGTCGAGCGGCTGGGCAGTGGCGGCACGCGTGTGACGGTCGAGCGCGGGCGGGTGGCCGTGAGCCGGCGCGGGGATCCGGACGAGGTCATGGTCCAGGCGGGCGAGCGGGTCGTGTTCCCGGCGCTGACCGCGGCGGCGAACGAGGTGGTCCCGGGGCGCGATGGGCGGCCGGCGCTTCGGCGCGTCGCGGCGCCGACGCCGCGGGCCGAGAAGGTCATCGAGATCGATCTCGGGCACGAGCGCGGCGCGGCCGCGAGTCCGGGCGACGGGGTCGACGTCGGGCACCTGATGCCAGGGATCACCATGGCGATGCGGGGCGGGCGATGCGTGCAGGCGCTGAACGCGCTCGGCGAAATCACCAAGGCGCTCGGGCCCCAGACGCCGCGCAACGTGACGTGGCTGACGGCGTGGTGCAAGCGCAAGCTCGGCGACCTGGAGGGGAGCCGGGCGTTGTTCCAGCGCTACGGTGGCCATGGGCCGTGGCCCATACCCGCGGGCGACGAGCTGCCGGCGCTACCCTAGGCGCGCGGGTCGCCCAGCCGGTCGCCCAGCCGGTCGGTCGGCGGTTCAGGGGCTCGGGGCGGGCGCGCCGGGGAGGGTGTCGAGGTGGTAGCGCTTGGCCCATGTGCGCCAGGCGTCCGGGCGCGTCTCGTCGCGGTTGCCGGTGATCTCTTGGAGCGCGGCGAGGGCGGCGCGGCGGATGCCCGGGTTCGGGTCCTCGAGGCGCGTGAGCAGATAGGGGATGGCGCCGGTGTCGCGGAAGACGGCGAGGGTCTGGGCGGCGGTGACCGAGACGAAGCGGTTCGTGCTGAGGGCGGCGAAGCGGATCCCGATAGCGGTCTCGGGGAGGCGCGCCTCGCCGCAGAGCGAGATCGTGACGTCGAGCATCGGGTTCGGGATGGCTTCGACGGCCGCGCGCTCGCGCGGGATGAGGGCGGCGAGCGCCTTGTGGTGCAGTTCGCGGTGCGTGGGGTCGATGCGCGCGAGGGCAAAGTGGAGCGCGGCCTGCCAGGCTGTGTCGGCCTCGGCGGCGGCCAAGCTCTGGGCGAGGCGCTCGGCGAGGGCGGGGCCGACATGGCGCGCTAGGCGGCCGATCGCGCGGATGGCGGCGACGCGGATCCCCCAGCGTGGGTCCATGGCGAGCTCGCCGAGGAGGGGAAGGGGGCGCGCGTCGTCCAGCTGGCCGAGGAGATCGATGAGCATCTCGAGCCAGTAGCCGTCGGCGCGGCGGTGCTCGGTGACGATGGCCACCAGCGCGGGAACGGCCAGAGGGCCGCGCTGCATGAGGGCGAGGTGGCCGGGGCAACCCGTCAGGCGGTTGCAACGGTGGGGGTCGCGCATCTCGCCGACGATGGTCGTGACCGCCTGCAACTCGGCGGGGTCGGGCGGTGCGACGGCAAGTGTGGAGGGATCGGAGGGGGTGGCGGGGGTGTTGGCGTCCGAGTCGCTCGGGGCGCCGCCACACGCGGCGACGGGGACGGCGACGACAGCGACGACCGAGAACAACCCGAACCATGCGCCCGCGACGTGATCAGTCCTCACAGTGTCCCACCAGATACATCATCCCGACGCCTTGTGCGACGTCCCCGCTCGGGCTCGGTGGGAGCCAGATCCCGAAAACGCGATAGCGCCGTCCCGGTTGCAGCGGCGTGCAAGTAAATCCGCAGTTGGTGCCCGCGCAGGCGACCGAGTCCGTGCGCAGCGAGAGCGCCATGAGCGCGCCGTCGGTGCGCGGGGCTTCGAGGGTATAGGAGCCCATGCAGCGCTGGCAGCACGGGTTCTCGGCGTCGCAACGGCGATCGTCGCAGACGGGCGTGACGCGCACGACGCCCTCGAGCTGGACGGCGGTCGGGCCGTCGTAGCTGACGAGCGCGTCGGGCCAGACAGCCGGCGACGGCTCGCCGCAGCGCGCGACCTCGGGCGGGACGCGCCAGTCGCCGAGGCGGCACACGCCGAGGTCGGCCTCGATGGGCCAGTCGCGGCCCTGGACGCAGGTGTAGCCGTCGGGGCAGAGGCGCGTCGGGTCGCACGAATCGCCCCAGGTTTCGCAGGCTTCGGGGCGTAGGGCGGTGTCGCAGCAGAGGTCCTCGCGCACGCCCGAGGGGCAGACCCAGGCGCCTTCGACGCACAGCGCGTCGAGGTCGTGAAGGCGAGCGCGGCACCCCGTCAGGCAGGTCGGCGGCGGACCGCCGCAGGCGGATGCAATCGCGCGCTGCGCGTCGCCGATGACCTCCGAGCCGGTGTTCTCGGGCCCGCCGGCGTCGCAGCTCGCGGCCAGGGCGAATGCGGTCGCGAGCGCCATCCAGGCGGGTCGCGGGGCGTGGAACGCAGCGCGGCGCAGGATCGGTCGAGTGATCCTCGCATCGGGCGCGCGGTAGTAGAGGTGTGGCAACATCCCATAGACATAGTAGCGCGTTTCGCCATGCTGGGAAGCCCCACGCCGTTCGCGTCGGCGGTCGGCCGTTCGTTCGCGCGAATGGGTTCAGCGCCCGGCGTTGGCGGGGCGTTGGCAGCGCGGGCAGAAGGTCGTCCCGCGTTGGCCGAGGACGACGCGCGCGAGCGGCGTGTGGCAGCGCGGGCAGGGGGCGCCGTCCTGGCCGTAGACCTGGAGCGCGGCCTGGTAGGCGCCCGGGTCGCCGGCGACGGTGCGGTAGTCGCGGAGCGTCGTGCCGCCCGCGTCGACGGCCGCGGTGAGGAGGCGAACGAGGGCGGCGTGGAGGGTGGCGACGGCGCGCGCGGTGAGCGCGTCGGCCGGGGTCGCGGGGTGGATTCGGGCGGCCCAGAGGGCCTCGTCGGCGTAGATGTTGCCGACGCCAGCGACGGCGCGTTGGCCGAGGAGCACGGGCTTGATGGCGGCGCGCGTGCGGGCGAGGGCGGCGCCGAGCACGGCGGGCGTGAAGCGCAGGTCGAGCGGCTCGGG
>SXIE01000090.1 GCA_005772945.1 Pseudomonadota bacterium | reverse complement strand
GCCGAAGAACTCGCCGATGAGCAGCCGCCCGGCGACGATCGCCCCGCACTCGCCGCAGCCCAGCGGCAAGTTGGGTGGCGGGACCGCCGCGCAGCCGGCGGGTGGCTCGGGCTTCGGTGGCGGCGCGGCTCCGGCCCCGGCCCCCGTCCCGGCGCCGGTTCCTGATGCGGCTCCGGCGGGCGGCTCCGGTTTCGGCGGCAAGTGACGGTGGACGAGCGCGACGCGGCGAAGGACGAACGCGTGCGAGCGTTCATCGCCGCGGCGCGCCTCGAGGCGCATACGCTCTATGATGGGGTCGCGACGCCGCAGCGCTCGTGCGGCATCGCGCTCGCGGAGACCTTCGGGCGCCGCACGGCGCCGTATCAAGCGCTCCGGCGCGGCGGCCTCACGGGGTGCGGCGAGTGCGGGGCGATCGTCGCCGGGCGGCTGCTCATCGGCGAGTTCTTCGGCGACCCGGACCCCACGGGTGCCGTCACCCCCGCGCTGATGGACGCGATGCAGGCCTTCGAGGCCAAGTGGCGCGCCCGCATCTCGCGCGGCGCGGCGGCCGGCGACAGCATCGTGTGCAACGTGCTCACGGGGCAGTTCCCGGTGTTCAAATCGCCCGAGCGCCACCGCTTCTGCACGGACCTGGCGACCGAGGTTGCGACCTGTGTGGCCGAGGTGCTCGCCGAGCGCGACGTGTTCGCTCGCGAAGAGCCACCAGTCGCGCCGGTGCCGCGAGGCGCGTCATGAGGCCGCTGCGCGCGCCGCCGCGCGTGTCTGCCGGGGCCGTCGTGTGGCGCCGCGGGGCGGCCGGCGTCGAGATTGTCATCGTGCATCCGGGTGGGCCGTTCTTCGCGAACAAGGACCTCGGGGCGTGGTCGATCCCCAAAGGGGAGATCGATCGTCCCGAGGCGGAGACCCCCGATGTAGACAGTGGCAACATTCCCGAGACGTTGCTGGAAGCGGCCGCGCGCGAGCTGCTCGAGGAGACCGGGCTGGCCCCCGACGGCGCGTGGGTGCCGCTCGGCGAGACGCGGCAGAAGAGCGGCAAGCTCGTCCATGCCTTCGCCATCGAGGCGGACGCGCCGCTCCCCAAGGGGCACCAGCCGCCGCAGATCCGTATCGAATACCCGCCCGGCTCGATGCACGAGCTCGCGTTTCCCGAGGTCGACCAGGTCTGTTTCGCGTCGCTCGACGAGGCGCGCGCGCGGCTCAATCCCGCGCAGGTCGTGTTTGTCGATCGGCTCGAAGGCTGGCTTGCCACGCGGGTGTGAGCCGATAGGGCTTGACGGCGTGCGGCGACAGTCCGAGAGAGGGCCTCTCGGCTCGTCTCGATGAATGGGGGCTCTCGTGAAGCGACGCTTCGGAATGTTCGTGGTCCTCGGCTTGGCGGCGTGCGCCTCGAGCCCGCCGGTCGTGGTGCTCGCCGAAAAGCACGACCCCGTGAAGTCCGTACCGCTGCCCAAGAGCGGCGCGCCCGCGACGGCCATGCGCGACACCAGCGAGACGTATCACGGCGTCGTGGTGCCCGACCCCTACCGCTGGCTCGAGGACGGCGCGGACCCCGAGGTCAAGGCGTTCATGGACGGGCAGAACGTCTTCGCGCGCGCGGCCCTCGACAAGAACCGCGTGCGACCGGCTGTCGAGGCACGCCTGCGCGCGATCCTCGGCGCCGCCACCGTCGCGTACAGCGGCCTCAGCGAGGTGCGGGGTCAGCTCTACGCATTAAAACTCCAGCCTCCGAAACAGCAGCGCTTCTTGGTCGCCATGCCGGGTCCGAACGCGCCCGACAGGGAGCGCGTGGTCTTCGATCCGACCACCTTCGACCCCGCGGGCAAGACCGCCATCGATTGGTACCGCGTGTCGCCCGACGGCAAGTGGGTTGCCATCTCGCTCTCGGCGGGCGGCAGCGAGACGGGCGACGTGCATCTCTTCGAGACCGCGACCGGCAAGGCTGGCGACGTGGTCCCGGGCGTCAACGCCGGCACCGCGGGCGGCGATCTGGCGTGGCTCGCGGACAGCTCGGGCTTCTACTATTCGCGCTATCCGCGCGGCAGCGAGCGGCCCAAGGAAGACCTGCTTTTCCATGTGCAGCTCTATCGGCATCAGCTCGGGACCCCGACCGAGAACGACGTGTACGAGCTGGGCAAGGACTTCGTCCGCATCGCCGAGGTCTTCGCGCAGGTCGACACCAACGGCGACGTCATCTGCACGATCCAAAAGGGCGACGGCGGCGAGTTCGAGCTCTGGTTCAAGGCGGGGTCGCGCGCGGGGCACGCCCCCGACGGCATGAACGGTTGGGTGCGCTTCGCCGCCTTCGAGGACCGGATTGTCCAAGCCTACTTCGGACCCAGAAACGACCTCTACCTCGTGTCGCTCGCCGACGCACCGCGCGGCAAGCTCGTGCGCACGTCGCGACCCATCGGCGCTGCACGGTCCTTCGCCAAGGTCGTCATCCCCGAAGGCACCGACACGCTCGTCTCCGACATCTGGTCGCCGAACTTCCTCGTCATCCAAGGCGGTCGCATCTTCGCGACCTATCAGCTCGGCGGACCGTCCGAGATCCGCGTGTTCGACTTGGACGGTAAGCCCCTTCCGGCGCCGCCGATCCTGCCCGTCTCGGCCGTCAGCGGCCTCACCCCGATCGGCAAGAGCGACGTCCTCTTCGCCAACACCTCGTTCGTCGACCCTCCCGGCTGGTACCTCTATGCACCCGCCGCCAAGGACCCCGCGAAGGCCATGGCCAAGACCGCCATCTCCGCCAAGACCCCGGTCGATCTCACTGGCGTTCAGGTCTCGCGCACCTTCGCGACGTCCAAGGACGGCACCCAGGTGCCCGTCAATATTCTCTTGCCCAAGGATGCAAGGGTCGGCGCGGGCGGCGCCCCGATCCCCTTCATCGTCACGGGCTACGGCGGCTACGCCAACAGCATCGTGCCCACGTTCCAGTCGCTACGCAGCGTGTTCCTCGACCACGGCGTCGGCCTCGCCATCCTGAATCTGCGCGGCGGATCAGAATATGGGGAGGCCTGGCACCAAGGGGGCGCGCTGCTCCAGAAGCAGAACGTCTTCG
>SXIE01000089.1 GCA_005772945.1 Pseudomonadota bacterium | reverse complement strand
CGGGTTATTCTTGCGTCTCCGTGCAAGGACGTGGATGACGCGCTCGACCTCTTTCGCGCGCCCGACCAGCGGATCGATGTCGCCCTGTCGTGCGCGCTCGTTGAGGTTCGCCGTGTAGGCCTCGAGCGGGTTCTTGGCCGTCGTCTCGCCCCCCTCCTCGTCGACCGCGTACTCGCTGCCCGGGCGCTTCTCGTCGGCCCCGTCCGCGTCCTCGCCGCCCACGCCGCGCATCTTGGTGATCCCGTGCGAGAGGTAGCGCACGATGTCGAGACGTCGCGCCCCACACTGCTCGAGGAGATACGCCGCGAACGAATCCGGCTCGGCATAGATCGCCACGATCACGCTGCCGGTCCCGACCTCGTCGCGGCCCGCGCCCTGACCATGGAGCGCCGCGCGCTGCACCACGCGCGTGAAGCCGGCCGAGGGCTGCACCCGCAACGGCGCGCTCTCGGCCGACCGCGGCACCTGCGTGTCGAGGTGCTGCTCGAGCTTCTCGTTGAGCAACGACAGGTCGGCGCCGCCCCGCGCCAAGATGATCCGCGTCGCCTCATCCCTGAGGAACGCAAACAGGAGGTGCTCGACCGTCGCGAGCTCATGGCGCCGCGAGCGCGCCTCGGCCAGCGCGACGTCCATGCACATTCTCAAATCGTTCGACAGCTTCATCACACCTCGTCCCGCCAGGGCCCGCCAGGGCCCGCCAGGGCCCGCCTGGGGTCGTTCAATCGTCAGGCTCCGCCGTGCACAGGAGCGGCATCCCGTGCTCCTCCGCAAGCTCCCGAACCTGCAACGCTTTCGTCTCGGCGATGTCCCGCGTGAAGACCCCGGCGACGCCGCGCCCCTGCTTGTGAATGGCGAACATCAGCTGCATCGCGCGCTCGTCGGGCGTCTGGAAGACCTGCTTCAAGACCCACACGACAAACTCCATCGTCGTGTAGTCGTCGTTGTGAAAAACGACCCGCCACATGCGCGGCTTCTGCACCTTCGGATCGCGCTCGAGCACGGTCTGCTCGCCGGGTCGCCCCGTCTTGGGCGCCCCGGGGCCATCCCCCCCGGTGCCCGAATCCCCTGGTTTTCTCGGTCCGGCCATGGTGCCTCGTAGGAAACGCAAACGCGGGCGATCGTAGGGGATGCCGGCCCGGATGTCCAAGGTGGTCACGGCCGGCCCGCCGGACAACGCCCGCCACGGCGCCGAGCGCCGCCCGACGGCGCCGGTCGGCCATGGGCGCCGCGACCCGCGACCCGACCTGGAGTATGGTCGGCCATGGCTCAAGAGCGCATCATCGCCAGCTTCGACCCTCTGGTGGATCTCGCCGCCGTCGTGACGAACGGGCGCTACGTCTTTGGCCACCAGTTCGTGCGCGCCGTCCTCGACCACGCCGACCTCGATGCCTGGCTCGTCATCGGCGACCCCGACGAGGCCGTCACGACCGCCGAAGAAGCGGGCTACGGGGCCCACATCGGCCGACGCCTGCGCTTCGCGCCCTGGGATCTGGCCCCCGAGATCCTCGCCGATCCGAGCATCATGGCCGTCCACACCGGCCTCTCGAAGGCGCTCGTCATGCCCGCGGTCGAGATGCGGCGCTTGGTCGTCGGGCAAGGACCGCCCGCGACTGCGACCGTCCACGGGCTCGCTTATCCGAGCCAGATGCCGACGCTGCTCGGCGTCCTTTGCTCGGATTTGCGCCCGGGCGACGCGGTCGTCTGCCCCAGCCCGACGGCCCACCACCACCTGCGCGCGATGCTCGAGAGTTTGTGGCATGGGCTCGAGGGCCGCCGGCCGATCGCACTAGCGGGCGCCGCGCCCCCAGCGCTGCCGCTCGACCTGCCGATCGTCCCGCACGGGGTCGACACCGAGCGCTTCCGGCCGCGGCCGCAAGCCGAGGCCCGACGCGCGCTCGCGCTGCCCGAGGGCGAGCCGCTCGTGCTCTCGATCGGGCGCGTCGACGCCATCAACAAGATGGATCTGCGGCCGACCATTCGGCTCCTCGCGGGTTTGGCAGAGCGCGCACGCGCGGCGGCCCAGCTTCCGCCAAGGCTGGTCCTGGTCGCGACCCAGGAATCGGCCGAATCGCGGCGCCTGGAGCTCCTCGCGTGTCAGCTCGGCGTGCCGGTGACGGCCGTCTTCGACCCGCCACCCGACCGCCTCTGCCTCTACTATAATGCCTGCGACCTGACGCTCGTTCTCTCCGACACGATCTCGGAGATGTTCGGACTTACTGCCCTCGAGGCGATGGCGTCGGGCGCCGCCATCGTCGGGACCGAGGTCGGCGGGCTGCGGGATTTGTTTGTACACCAACGAAATGCCTGGCTCGTGCCGACCGCGACCGCCGGGGATTTGCCGCGCGCCATGGCGCTCGGCCTCATGTTCGAGGACGCGACCACGCTGGCGCGTATGAACGCCGGAACGGTGGTCGCACTCGACGAGCTCGCGCGCGGGGTCGAGACGCTCCTGGCGGATCCTTCCCTGCGGGCGCGCCTCGGGGCGGCGGCGCGGGCCGATGTCGCGACGCGCTATGCGTGGCCGGCGGTGATCGGCGGGTACGTCG
>SXIE01000088.1 GCA_005772945.1 Pseudomonadota bacterium | reverse complement strand
GGGGTCAGCGCGCGCTCGCGCTGGCGCCCTTCGAGCCGCAGGCGCTCGAGGCGCAGGCGCGCCGAGCCGCGGCGCGTGGCGACGATGCGGCGGCGGCCGATTACGTCGAGGCGATCGCGTCGCAGGGCGGCAATTCCCCGACACGGGCGCTGCAGCTGGTCCTCTCGCTGCGCACGCGCGCGGACCTGCTCGCGCGCTACTTCAGCAAGGACGCGCGCCGCGCGATCGAGGCGGCTCCGCGCATCTTGGATCGCGGCGACACCGACGCCGCGCGGCGCCTCCTAGCCTGGGCCGTTGCGCGTTTTCCTGACGATACGCGGGTTTACGAGGCCTTCGGGACGCGCATCGCGGACGACCTGAAGGTCCTCGGCAAGCTCGCCGACGAGTGCCTCGGACGCGCCGGACTTGCCTCCGATCCGCGCGAGTGCGGCGAGTGGGAGCGCCTTGGCTACATGTTCCAGGGGCGTGTGGAACTCGCGGGGGCTGGCACCGGCAAGGAGAAAGGACCGCTGCGCGCGTGGTTCCTCTTCTTGGCGTCGGCCGATCGCGCGCCCGCCGAGGCGCCCGAGCGCGCGGTCGAGGCGCTGCTCTTGGCCGGCAAGGCGGCCGAGCACGTCGGGCGCAGCGAGTGGATGAACGACGCGATCGAGCGCCTTTCGCGCCTGCCGATCGTCGGCGCGTGGCCGCGCGGCGAGTACCACCTCTTGCGCAGCAAGCGCGCCGAAATGGCCGGCGATCTGGGGGTGGCCATCCGCGAGATGCACGAGGCGCTGCGCTTCCTCGGACATGTGCCGTGGGTCCACGACCGGCTCGCCGATCTCTTCTTCCGGACCGACGACACCGAGGCGGGCGAGCGTGCGCGCGTGCGCGCCGCCGAAGCCCGCGTGCACGAGGCGGTCGAGCAGGCGACGCGGGTTCACTGACGAGGCTCAGAAGGCCTTCACGCACTCCTTGCCGGTGTCGGTCGACCTGTTGGGATCGAAGGTCGGGTTCGAGCCCTCGTCGGCGAGGTAGTAGCACCAGCCGTTCTCGCCGACCGGCACCGCGAAGTCGGTCTCGTTGAACACGAGGTGCAAGGTGCGCGTGCCGATGGGCGTTCCGCCCAGCGCCTGCTTGATGGCGGCGTGCAGGGTCGACTGCTTGACGGCGCAGCCGACCGTATAGGCGTTGAACGTCCAGCCGGCCTGCAGGTATGACGGGTTCGTGGCGGGCGGCGCCGGTACCAGGTCGTCCAACGTCATGCGCAAGGGGAGCCTGAGGGCGACGGACGTGTCCGATGCGATCTCCTTGGGGTTCGCGATATCGGGGTGGAACTCGGCGTCGAAGTCGCTGCCCTTGGCCACGGTCGGGCCCGCCGGAGCGCCATAGCGGTGAGCGAGCACGGTCGGCTCGGACGATAGCGCGTAGCTGAAGGCTGACCGCAGGACCCAGGTCAGCTCGGGGACCCCGTGGATCTCGCGGTAGGTCACCTTCTGACATTTCACCGTGCGCGCGGCCTGCGCGCCGTCCGCGGGCGTGTCGACCGCGATCGGCGTCGCGCGTTCGGAACTCCAATCATCGCAATCGATCGCCTTGCACTGCGCATCGAGACAGACGCTGCTCGTCTGACTCGTCCCGTACTTTTCCTGGTCGTAGTCCGATACCCTGAGCGTGGCCCGCAAAGGACACCGGTCCGGGTCGACCTCGAAATCGACCCTTTCGTCTAGCCCCCGGAGCTCGGCCTCGTCCGCGGTGATGCCCCGAAAGGACTCGGTGGTGACGACCCAGTCGTACTCGCCCGTCGGCGACTCATCGGGCAAGTCGTGTTCCCACTCGATCGACTCTACCTCGCCGTTCGGGCCTTCGGAGCATTCATCCTCGAGGTCGATCTTCCTTGCCAGGGTGTGGAGATCGGCAGACGGAGGCGGCGCGCAACCCGCGGCGGCCACCAGCAGCGCCCCGAAGGCCCAGATTCCCCACGCCAGCCCGAGTCGCGTCCACGTTGGTTCTGCATGCATGATCAGGTCTCCTGGAGAGGGGGGTCTGGCGTCAGGGATTGAAGCAGGCGGCAAAGGCGGCGGTGCACTCGGGGACGCCTGCGTAGCACCCGAGGTCCTCCCCGCCACAGGTCGACACCGGGGACTCGGCGGTCGCGGCGCAGGTCAGGCCAGCGTCGCAGTCGGGCGCGACGCAGCTCAAGATGTCGTCGATGAGCGGCGATTGGTCGCCGGCCGCGGGCGGACATGCGCCGACACACGCATTGTAGGCGTCCGGGGTGCGGAGCTGGAGGAGCGGCTTACACCCCATCAAACACGGGGCCACGACCGCGCACGGCGCGCCTCCCAGGCACGCGGCAAGCGCGACCTGGCAGGTCGCATTCACACACTCATCGTCGGGACAGCCGCCGATACAGCCCTGGAGCGCGCTCCAGGCTTGGGCTTCGTACTCCGAGGTGAACGGCGCCTCGGTCACGCAGGCGGCCACGCAGGCCCGCTGTTCGGGCGTCGAGGGGTGGAACTGGCAGGTCCCGCCACATGCGACGCCCGCCTCGAAGCAGGTGATCGGGCATAGCGCGTCCTTGCCGTTGCAGTTCTGGTCGATGCCATCGGCGCAGACATCGGTGAAGCTCGGGGATCGCGTCGGGTCGCTGTCATCGCAGTCGACCAGCGCGGAGGCGCCGTCCTGGTCGAGGTCGACGGTCGCCAGATCGACCACCGGAAGTGGCGTCGGCTCGGGCGGGGGCGGCATGGGGGTCGGCTCGCCGCCCCCGGACTGCGAGGGCGCGCGCGTCAGCGCCACCGTGAGCTTGGGCGCGGCGCCGCAGGCCTGGAGGCAACCCTCGGCCGACGAGGTGTCGAGATCGGTCTTGGCCGCGAGGTTCTGGTCCGAGGGGTAGCCCGGCGAGAAGTGCTTGGTGACGCGCGAGGTCCCCGCCGCGAAGCTGGGCTTGGCGCGGACGGGGGTGCCCACGGGCGCGGTCTGGTAGCGGATCACCAGGTCCGTGGTCCCCAACGAGAGGGGCACGATGGCGCACATCCCGAGCTGGCCGGCGTTATCGAAGAAGTGCGCCTTGAGCGGAATGTTGAAGGGCGCCATCAGGGACTGTTGGCGCCAGACGACCGCCTCGCCCTCGGCGACGGTGAGGTCGATGCTTCCCACGACAAGGCAGCCCTGGGTGTTCGTCTGGACGACGGCCGCCTCGGAGAAGTGCGGCAGGCTCGCCGTGCACGTCCAGCCGGTGGGACCGCCGGCGACGGTGCACTGGCCGGAGGTGCTCCACTTGCCGGTGGCGTCGTCGCGCGAGGCGACATCGAGCTTGGCGCCTGCCTGGTAGGCCGTCGGCATGTAGGTCGCGAGGGTGCTGCTCAGCTTGAACTGCACCTCGGCCGGTTTGCCGGGCGCGGGTTGCAGCGTCTCGCCTGCGGCGCCTTTGAGCTCCGTAACGATCGACGCGAGCTTGAGCATCGTCGCCTTCGGGGCGTTGGCGCCGTCGCCGTCGGCCACCAGCACGATCGGGTCGGGGAGCTTGGCCACAGCCGCGGCGGTCGGGCCGCCGATCGGGCCCAGGAGGTCGCGCTCGAGGTCGGTCGCGAGGGCCGAGACCGTGACGCTGCCGGTGTAGGGCTGGCCATTGGGACCGACCACGCCGCCCGCCGCGATCGTGACCTTCGATCCCCCGAATGCGAGGGACCCGCCCAGGACGGTGGCGAAGGTGGTGGTGGCCTCGTAGGCGCGCAACATGACGCTCACGCCCGCGAGCGCGCGGGTCGGATCGAGGACCAGCGACACGGAGCCGTAGCCCGGAGCGCGCACAGTGATCGTCGGGCTCGCGCTGACCGAGATGCCCGTGAGCGCGGCGGTCGTGCCGGTCACCGGGAAGCTCGCGCCGCCGACCACGACCTCGGCGTTGGGCACCGCGCGCCGCTGCTCGTCGGTCACGCGTAGGGACACGGCGAGCTTGGTCGTCGGGTCGAGGACGTTGACGCTCATCCCCGCGGCGCCCGTGACGTGATGCTCGACCACCTCGGCGTCCGGCACCGTCCCGTCCGCCACGGACGTCTCGTCGCTCGTCGCGACGGTGCCGTCGGCGACTGTGCCCGTGTCGTCACCGACCACGCCCGTGTCGTCACCGACCACGCCCGTGTCGAGCGCGACGTCGGGCGAGCTCACCGGGATGTCGGTTAGGGCGCCCGTCTCGCCACAGCCCGCCGCCGCGAGGAGGCCCAGGGACACCCCGGTCCATGTCAGCAGGCGTGATCCAAGAGTGTTCATGAGGCCTCCAAGCTGTCGGTGTCGCCCTGTCTGTCGGGCGTGAGTAACCTAGCATCGAGGGCGCAGGCGCGTCGAGGCGAGCCGGGCCTTTTCGCTCGGAGTCGTCGCTCGACGGCGCCCCCTAAGCGTGCGCCACCGGTCGGCAAAGTCGCACCACCGGCTCGGCGCCGGTCGCCCGGCCGTCAGGGAGAGCGCGCGCTGGTCGCGATGCCGCGCACGACCCCAAACTGCTCGTGGGCGCCGATTGTTTGGGTGCAAACCTTCGGGGTCAGGCGGCCGGCGAGCAGCTCGCGGTAGGCCGTCAGGACCGTCTCGGCTTCGGCTTGGGACTCGCGTACGAGCTCGACGCGGTAGTGGCGAACGCCGGCGGCGAGGAGGCGCGGGACGAGCGCGGCGGCCGATTGCGCGCGCGCTTCGAAGACGGTGTTGCGGCAGCCGACGTCGGTGATGACCGGATGGAGGAGCCCCTTGGGGTCGCGGAGGCTCAGGCGATGGCGGTCGCAGGGGCGGCCGCAGCTCTGCCAGTCGGTGCCGGTCGAGAGCGTGTGGGCGTAGACGCAGTGCTCGGTGTGGAAGGTTGGGATGTGGTGGTGAAGGACGATCGCGACGCGTGAGGGATCGACGCCCGCGAGCAGGCCGAAGAGCTGCGCTTCGTCGAGGTCGTGCGAGGCCGTGACGGTGGCGAGGCCGAGGCCGAGGAGAAGGTTTGCACTCAAACTATTCGTGACGTTGAGGCTGAAGTCGCCGTGGACCGCGTGTCCGCGGAGCGCCGGATCGGTCGGCGACGCGGCCGCCATGAGGCCACCCCAATGGCGCACCAGATAGGCGTCGGGCGTGAGGCGCTGGAGGCGTTGATCGATCCGCTCTTCGCCCGGTTTCTGCACGCGCGTCGTCGCAAGCGTCACCCGCAGACCGGCGGCGCGCGCCCGCTCGACGGCACGCCCGAGGCCGACCAGCTCCATCCAGTCGAGGGCCACCTCGGGCAGGCCGAGCGCGATCGCGGCGTCGAGGTGCGCGTCGAGGCGGCAGAGCGGAATCATCGAAGGCGATGGCGCAGTGGCTGGCGCCGCGTGCGGAGACGAGGGCGCGGGCGTCGCTGCGGCGGCCGCGAGCTCGGCGCGCAGCTCGGGGACTACCGCCGAGGTGGGCATGGTGCGGGCGGGCGGCGCGAGCACGGCCTCCTCCAGCGCCGCGACCAGGGTCCGGCGCAGCGCCTTGAGCTCGCTCGGCGCGACGAAGAGGCCCTCCGCGAGGCCGGCGCGATCGAGCGCCGCGAGGTGAAAGAGGCTCCCGCCGAGCGCGCCGAGCTTGTCGGTGAGCATCGACTCGTCGAGGCCCGCGGTGGTCGCCGCGCCGAGCGGGGCCACCGTCGTGCCGGTCGTTTCGAGGAAACGCGCGCGCCCGGAGACGGTCTGCAACATGGCTCGCAGCGGCTCACCAAGACGTCCGGACACCGTCAGCGTTACGCCGATTCGCCCCTTCGGCGTCCCCGCTTTCACGAGCCGCTGCGCCCGATTCTCCGCCGCCAGATCGCTGTTGACCCACACGCGCTGGCCGATCGCGACGCGCGTTAGGTCCGGCCCCGGCGTCCCGAACGTCAGGCGCCAGCCGTCGCCGAGCGGCGCAACGTCGAAGAGCGGGCCGCCCGCTTCGTTCGTGTCCTCGGGATTGCCGCCGTCGAAGACGACGCCCATGCCGCGCGCCGGAATGCAGGCGGGACTCGCGGGGGCGACGTTCGCGCGCGCTTCCCCGAGCGCCGCGAGATCGTTGGTGTGCGTAACAATCACCGTGTGCCCGCGGACCTCCCGCACACGCCCGAGGAGCGCCCCGCGGTGCTTGGGGTAACGGCCGTCGACAAGCGTCTGGTGATCGACGCCACCCAGGAAACCCGTTGTGAATCCGCGGGAATAGACGCGCTCGGCCTCGGCCAGATCGAGCGCCAGTTGCTCCCGCGCCGCGGGCGTCTCGTGCTGCCCCGCGCCGATCGCCGTGAGCCATCTCCGCAGGCCGCCGACGGTCGTCGCGACGTAGGCCGGACCCTTCAGGCGCCCCTCGATCTTGAGCGTGTGGACGCCGATCGCGGCCAGCTCGGGGACCGCGGCGTGACCCGCCAGATCCCTCGGGCTGAGGAGGTACCGCAGGCGCTCGTCGCCCGCCCCGAGTGCCACCTGGCCGCCGTCGACCCAGAGGTCATACGGCAAACGACACGACTGTGCGCACTGCCCGCGATTGGCCGAGCGCCCGCCCCAGGCCTCGCTCGTCAGGCACTGCCCCGACCACGACATGCACAGCGCGCCGTGGACGAAGACCTCGAGCTCGAGCGCCGTGCCCGCACGAAAGGTCCGGATCTCCGCGACTGACAGCTCGCGCGGCACGACGATGCGCGTCACCCCGAGGCGCTCGGCAAAGCGCGCCGCGTCGGGACTCGAGATCGTCATCTGCGTCGACGCGTGCAGCTCGAGCTCGGGCACCAAGCGGCGCGCGATGAGGCAGACGGCCGGATCCTGGACGATCAGCGCGTCGACCCCGCTCGCGCCGATCTGCCGCAAGAGCCCCTCGACGACCGCGAGCTCCTCTTCGAAGACGAGCGTATTCAGCGTCAGGTAAGCGCGCGCACCGGCGGCATGGCACGTGCGAACGATCGCCGGCAGCTCCTCGACGCCGAAGTTCTTGGCGCGCGCTCGCGCGTTGAAGCCGTCGTCCAAACCGAAGTAGACGCTGTCCGTACCCGCACCGAGCGCGGCGATGAGGGACTCCCACGTTCCGGCGGGCGCAAGAAGTTCCGGCGCGATCGCCGGCGATTCGACGCACGTCATGACGCGAAGAAACGCGTCATGGCCTGGATCATCCTCGGTTGGTCCTGACTCCCGCACTGCTCGCGCACCGAGTGCATCGAGAGCATCGGGTTCCCCACGTCGACCGTGCGGATCCCCAGCCGCGCCGCCGCGATCGGGCCGATGGTCGTGCCGCAGGCCAGATCGGTGCGCGTCACGAAGAGCTGGACCGGCACGCCCGCGGCGGCGCAGACCGCCTGAAACAGCGCCACCCCCTCCCCCGTCGTCGCGTAGCGCTGGTTGTGGTTCACCTTGATCACCGGGCCGCCATTGAGGCTCGGCTTGTGCTGCGGCTCGTGCTTGTCCTCGAAGTTCGGATGGGCCCCATGCGCCATATCCGCCGACACGAGCCAGCTCTTGGCCATCGCGCGCGCGAAGCGCTCGACCGCCGCGCCGTCGTTCGCTGCAGGCGCCGTGTCCCCCGGACCGCTCCAGTGTGGCAGCCCCGCGATCCGCCGCAGCACATTCTCCAGCAGCGGCCCCTCGGCCCCCGCGGTCGTCTGGCTGCCGACTTCCTCATGATCGTAGAGCGCGACGACCTGCGTGCGCTCCGCGGTCCCTGCCCGCTCGAGCGCCGTCAGCGCCGCATGACAGCTTGCCTGATTGTCGAGGCGCGGCGCGAAGACGAACGCGTCGTCGAGCCCGCCGAGCGTCGGCGGCGTGATGTCGAAGAAGCACAGATCCCACGCCGCGATCGCGCCGGCCTCGACCCCGAGCTCGGCCGCCAAAACAGCGGTGAGGCGCGTGTCGGTCGCCTCCATCGCCCACACCGGCGGCAGGTGCTGCTGGGGGTTCAACTTGAGGCCATCCGTATTGACCTCGCGCTGCAGATGGATCGCCAGCGACGGGACCCGCGCGAGCGCCCGCCGCATCGTGACGAGCCGCATCGTGGGCACCCCGTCACTTGCATCTGTATGCAAGTACACGCGCCCGGCCAGACCCAGATCCCGATCGAGCCACGTGTACCAGAGCGCGCCGCCGTAGACCTCGACCCCGAGCTGGCGGAACCCGGCGCGCGTGACGTCGGGCACCGGCTTCACCCGCAAACCGGGCGAGTCGGTATGCGCGCCGATGACCCGGAACCCCGCATCCCACGGGGCCTGGCGGCCGAGACGCCACGCGACCAGCGCGCCGTCGCGCACGAGGTAGAAGCCCGCGGACGCAGCGTCGGACGTCGTCGTGCCCCAAGCCCCGCTCTCGTCGAGGCGCACGAAGCCGGCCGCATCGAGGCGCGCCGCGCTGGTCGCGACGCAATGCCACGGGGTCGGGCTCGCGTCGATGTAGGCGAGCATGTCGCGCGTGTCGTCGTGGGTCATCGGGTCGCCTCCGAAGTCATCATGGGCAAGCGCTGCGCGCTCTTCGCGAGCGTCACTACGGCCGCCACGTGCCTAGCACCGGCAGATCCGCGGTCGCCATGCGCTCGAGCAGCGTCGGCAGATCGTCGGCCGACGAGATGATCTCGCGGTGGGCCGCGCGGATGAAACCCTCGTCCGCCGCGCGCGCCAGGAACGCCAAGAGCTGATCGTAGTAGCCGCGCATATTGAGGATCCCCGCCGGCTTCATATGATCGTTGAGTTGGGTCCAGGTCGCGACCTCGAACAGCTCCTCGAAGGTCCCCAGGCCGCCCGGCAAGGCGATGAAGCCGTCGGCGAGATCGGCCATCTTCGTCTTGCGCGCGTGCATGGTCGGGACGACGAAGCGCTCGCTGAGCCTCTCGTGGCCGACCTCGAGCGCGAGCAGCTTCGAGGTGATGACGCCGATGACCTCGCCGCCGGCCGCGAGCGCCGCGTCCGCGACCGCGCCCATCAAGCCCACGCGGCCACCGCCGTAGACGACGCCGATGCCCGCCGCGGCGAGCGCGCGCCCGACGTCCGCCGCTCCGACGAGGTAGTCGGGGTGCGTGTGCGTCGAGGATCCACAGTAGACGGCAAGGCGCTGAAACGTTCGCGGGGCGGTCATGGGCGGCAGCGATATCAGACCTTCGTCCGCATGTGGCGAGCTTTTTTCGCGGCGCCGGGCGGTGTAGGGTGCGTCGCCCCGCGGCGAGACCCAGGTGTTTTCCAGGCCTAGGAGTTCCCCAGGAGTCCCCATGTCTGCCATCGAGAGCTCGGTCGGGCGACCCGTCCGCGGCCACAACTTCTTCGATCGCCACGACGAGCAACGCCTTCTCTGGCAGCGCGTCGCGCAGGACCACGTGCTGCTCCTCGCGCCGCGCCGCGTCGGCAAGACTTCGCTGCTACTCCGCCTCCTCGATGACGCGGCGGCGCACGGCTTCCACGCGGTCTATCTCTCGGTCGCCGATGCGCGCACCGAGCTCGACGTCACCAAGAAGATCGTCGCCGCGCTGGCTGAGCATCCGGCCTCGGACCCCGCCTGGAAGCGCCTGCTGAAGGGTCCGTTCAAGCGCTTCTTCGCGCGCGTCCGGCCGAAACTGACGGCCGGCCCCCTCTCGATCGACATCCTGCCCGAGGAGGCCCCGACGTGGTCGAGCCTTGCCGAGACCACGATCGAAGCGCTTCAGGGCCAGGCCAACGAGCGCTGGTTGCTGCTCGTCGACGAGCTGCCGATCTTCGTCCTCGGCCTCCTGCGCCAAGATCCAGCCGGCGAGCGCGCGCGCGTTTTTCTTAACGGATTCCGCGCCTTGCGGAACCCGGTTGCACGCGTCACCCCCGGCGCCGATGCGGCCCCCGATGTCCCGCGCTGGATCGTCGCCGGCTCGATCGGCCTCGACGCCGTCGTCGCGCGCGCCAAGCTTGGCGACACCATCAATGACATGGCCGTCGTCGCGCTCGGCGCCTTCTCGCGCGAGCACGCCGATCGCTTTCTGCTCGCGCTCGGCGATAGCTACAACCTCGCGCTCGACGAGCCGACCCGCGACGCGCTGCTCCTTCGCGCCGGCTGGCTCATCCCGTATTACCTGCAAGTCCTCTTCGCGCAGCTCCATCGCCTGGTCGTCGACGAGGGCCTCGTACCCTCCCCCGCCCTGGTCGATCGCGTCGTGACCGAGCTCCTCTCGCCGACGCACCGCGCCTACTTCGACTACTGGCGCCAGCGCCTCACCGAGGAGCTCGGGCGCCCCGACGACCGGCACGCGCTCGCGATCCTTGCGGCGGTGGCCGTGACCCCCGAAGGCGTCACCCACGCCGAGCTCGACACCGCGCTGACCCCGCTCGTCGCCGCCCCCGAAGCGCGCGCGGAAGCCCTCCGCTTTCTCCTCGAGGTCCTCGAAAACGATGGCTATCTCGCGCGCGAGGCCTCTCCTTACGCGGCCCTTCCGGTCCCCTCCGGGTCCGCACCGCGCTTTCGCTTTCGCTCGGCGTTGCTCCGCGAGTACTGGGTGCGCCGTGTCGTGTGAGGTCGGTGGAGCGCCTTTCTTGCGGGCGCGGGGCTGATCGTGGCGCTCGAAACGGTCCTCTACAACCCGGCGCTGCTCACGCCCAGCGCGACCTCGCTTGGGCAGTCGCTCCGTCGGCGCCTCGCGCTCCATCTCCTCGACGCGCTTCGGCGCATGGGCAAGGACGGTGCGCCGCAGCATCGGCTGCTGCTCGGCCTGCCGGGCTCGGGCAAGACGATGCTGCTCCGTGCGCTGAGGAGCGCGATCGAGGCGGATCCGGAGCTCGCCGCGCGCTGGATCCCCCTCACGTTTCCGGAGGCCCAATGGGACATCGCCCATCCCTCGGACGTCTGGGTCAACGCCCTCGACTACCTCGCCGTCGTTCTCGAGCGCCGCCCCGACACTGCGTCCCAGGCCCATGCGCGCACGCTGCGAGCCGCCCTCGCCCGCCTGCCCGACCGCGACGAGGACCGCCGCAACGCCGCCGCAATTGGCCTCCTGACGGCCACCGCCGACGCGCTCGAGCGCCGCTTCATCCTGCTGATCGACCAGCTCGATCTCGTGCTCGGCCGCTTGAAAGCCGACGAGTGGCACATCCGCGAGGTCCTCTCCTCCGAGGCGCGCATCCTCATCATCGGTGCCTCTGCGCGCGCGCTGGAGGCGACCTACCGCTACGATGCCGCGTTCTACGACTTCTTCCAGGTCCACGAGCTGCGCGCTCCCGCGGCCGCCGAGGTCCCCGCGCTCATCGCCGAGCTGGCGCCCCACCCCGATCGCGACGCCCTCCTCGCTCTCCATCGCACGCACCCCGCGACCTGGTCCGCGACGCTCGATCTCATCGGGACGCAACCGCGGGCGCTCGCCGCATTGGCGATCCAACTGCGGCTCGGCGTGGCCCTGAATGCGCCCGATCTAGTCGCCGCGACGCTCGACACGCTGACCCCGATGATGCTCGCGCGCGTCGAACCGCTGGCGCCGCAGACCCAGCGGATCGTCCACGCCATCGCCGCCCACTGGCACCCGGTGCGTGCGACCGAGCTCGCGCGCAGGACCCGGCTCGCACCCAGCGCGGTCTCGGCCCAGCTGCATCGCCTCGTGCGGGATGGGCTCGCGGAGCGCCTGCCGATCGTCGCCGAGGCGCCTGGAGTGCCGGCGCGAGCGCAACGCATTGTACACCAACTATTGGATCGCCAGCTCCAGGTGTGGCTCCTTCTGCGCATGGGCCAGCCGCATCGGCGTCGCCTCCTCGACGCCGCGAGGGCGATCGAGGCGAGCCATGCCGGTCGGATGACGGCGCCCGATCTGGCGCGCGCGCTCGGGATTCCGTTCGGCGCGCAGGACGACGCGATCGCGCCGGAGCTCCGGGGCGGTCACGCGCGCACGGAGTCCGACTGAGCGCCCTGAGGTTCGCGACCGAAATCGTCGCGGGCAAGCGGTCCGCGCTCTTCGCGAGCGAAATGAGGCGACGAAAGTGGACGACTTGCGCGACCCCTTGGAACATCCAGATGCAGCTTCGAGGAACGCGCGGCGGGACCCTCTCCTATCGTCACGGTGAGGTGCAGCGCGTGCGCGTGGGGCTTGGCGATCCGAGGTTCGTTCGCGCATGAAGTCACCGTTCGACAGCCTGGGCACCGGCGGACAGGGCCCCCTGACGCGCGAGGAGCTCGACGCGCTGAAGCGCGAGAACGCGGCGCTGAAGCGCGAGAACGCGGTGCTGCGCGCCGCCTCGCGGACCGATCCGCTGACCGGCCTCGCGAACCGGCGGGCCTTCGACGAGCGCCTGCGCAGCGAGATCGCGCGCGCCGGACGGCACGGACAGCCGCTCAGCGTCGTGGTCGTCGACGTCGACGACTTCAAGCGCGTCAACGACACCTGGGGCCACGAGAAGGGCGACGAGGTGCTCGTGTGGGTCGCGCGCTTCCTTCAGAGTCAGCTACGCGTGACGGACATCGCGTGTCGGATCGGTGGCGACGAGTTCGTCGTCATCTTGCCGGCGACCGTGCGCGAGGGCGCCGAGGCGCTTGTCCAGCGGCTGCGCAACACGCTGAGCGAGCTGCGCGTGACGAGCGCGCATCCGGTCAACATGAGCTTCGGACTGGCCGCCCTCGGCCCCGACTGCGCCACCTCCGAGGCGCTCAGCGCGGCCGCCGATCGTGCGATGTACGCGACGAAGGGACGCTCCAAACACAGACGCTTGCGGCCGCGCACGGCGTAGCCTAACGTCCGCGGCCATGTCTGCCAAACGCCGCGTCGTCGCCGTCCTCGGTCTCCTCCTGATCCTGCCCTGGGTCGCGCTGGCGGCCTGCGCGGATGATCCGACCGGCCCGCGCGCCGGCACGCTGACGATGGGCGCGGACGAGGGGCTCGACTTCGTGACGGGGGCCGTGCGCTCGCCCGGGAACTTCCAGAACAGCGACCTCTATGCCTCGGCCAATGGCGACCTCGGGCTCAAGCTGATGACGGGGGGCGCGGACCCGACCAAGAACCGCCCGATCCTGTGGTTCAAGGGTGCGGGCGGGCTGCCGGCGACGTTCGAGACGTTCGACGCCGTCCCGAATACCGCCGCCGCGGACACGGACACGGAGCAGCTGACGCACGCCAAGGCGCACTACGGGTTCGTGCTCGAGACGCACACGGGAACGCAGATCAAAGGTTGGATCGCGGCGGCCGACAAGGACGCGGTGACGATCCAGTTCGGGCCGCTCGTGACGACGGAATAGCTCCGACGAGATCCGCCGCCATCCTGCATCGGCCTACATCTCGTCGGCCGGGCCTTCGTTGGCGGCCCAGTAATCCCCGAGCAGTGCCTGCGCGCGCGCGAGGTTGCCGGCGGCCACGCGCACCTCGACCGGGCTCGCGCCATCGAGCCCCGTGTCGTCGTCTTGGACGAACGACTCGATATCGTTGGCCGCGAGGAAATCGCGCAGCGGTTGGGCCAGTGCGGCCACAGGGACAGTCGTCAGGGTCGCGAGTTCAGCGGGGTCATCCATGGTTCCTCCGCCAGGAACCTTAGCACGTTCGGGGGCTGTGGATCGCACTGCGCGAGGTTCTTGAAAACGCTTATCAAAGCTGCTCTAACTCATCTGGATGGTTGCCCTGCTCTCGGAACCTGGTGTGCACGCCCGCGAAGAGACGCTCGATTGCTTCGAGCCTGGTGACGTCGTCGAGGTCGTCGCCGTGACGGGCGAGGACGCGGTCGCCAGGCGACTCGTGGATCTCGGCTTCTGGGCCGGCTCGCAGGTCACGGTCGGCAGGCGCGCGCCGCTAGCGGATCCGACGGTCTATCGCCTCTGCGGCTACCGTCTTGCGCTTCGGCGCGTAGAGGCGATGCGGGTTGTCGTGCGCGCCGCGCGGCCATGAGCTCCGAGGCGCCGGTGGCGGTGGTGGCGGCGGTCACCCCCAAGCTGGAGCGGACGGTCGTCGCGGCCCTGGTGGGCCGGCAGAACGCGGGTAAGACGTCGCTGCTCATGCACGTCACCGGAAGCGCGCAGCACCCGGTGAACTTTCCGGGGAGCTCGGTCGAGCGCTCGGAGGCGAGCACACGCGTGGGCGACACGACCTTGCGCGTGGTCGACTTGCCGGGGATCACGTCGCTGGAGGCGATCTCGCCCGACGAGGACGTCGCGCTCAAGTGGCTCACGAGCAGCACGGGCGAGGCGCGCGGCGACCGCGGGACGCATGGGGCGGACGTCATCTGCGCTGTGGTCGATGCGTCGAAGTTGGCCGTCGAGCTGGCGCTCGTGCGGCGGCTCGCGGTTCTCGGGCGCCCGATCGTCGTGGCGCTCACGAAGCGGGACATCGCGCCGGACGAGACGGACGTGGAGCAGCTCGCGGCGCGGATCGGGCTGCTCGTCGTGCCCGTCAACGCGCTCACCGGGGTCGGCGCGCGCGCGGTGCGTGACGCGCTGGTGGTCGCGGGCGGCGGTGGTGACGGTGAGCGGCGCGCGCTGGATTCTCTCGCGAAGGCCCGGCGTGGGTCCGGCTCGGACCCCGAGGCCGGGCTGCCCGCGGATTTCGATCCGATCCAGGTTGCGCGTGCTGTCCAGCGACCGGCGGATCCGGCCCAGCGTCGGCGCGCCAATCGCACGGATCGGATCGACGCGGTGGTCTTGCATCGGGTGTTCGGCCTGCCGATCCTCGCGCTCGTCCTGGTCGGGATCTTCGAGCTGCTCTTCGTCGGCGCCGAGCCTGCGATGGGGCTGATCGAGGCCGGGCAGGGTGCGCTCGGGGATGCGCTCGGGGACCTCATTGCGCCGGGCGCCTTGCGCAGTTTTCTCATCGACGGGCTCGTCAATGGCCTCGGCTCGACGCTGATCTTCCTGCCGCAGATCATCTTCCTCATGTGCTTCGTGTCGTTGCTCGAGGCCTCGGGGTACATGGCGCGCGCGGCCTTCTTGCTCGATCGGATCCTGTCCAAAGTCGGGCTCTCGGGTCGGAGCTTCGTGCCGATCGTGTCCTCGTTCGCGTGCGCCGTGCCGGGGATTTTGGCGACCCGTACGATCGAGAATGAGCGCGAGCGGCTCGCGACGATCGCGATTCTGCCGCTCATGAGCTGCTCGGCGCGGCTGCCGGTCTATGTGGTGCTGATTGGTGCGTTTTTCCCGAGCGGTTACGCGGGCTTGGTCCTCTTCGCCATGTACGCGTTGGGGGTGGTCATCGCGACCTTGGTCGCGTGGATCCTGCGCAAGACGAAGCTGCGCGGGACGTACTCGGTGCTCATGATGGAGCTGCCGGCGTACCAGCGCCCGTCGGGGCGCGTCGTCTTCCATCAGGTCTGGTCGGCCACACGTCAGTTCATGGTGACGGCCGGGACGATCATCGTGACGACGTCGATCGTGATCTGGGTGCTCTCGTATTACCCGCGGCCCGAGTCGATCCACCTGGCCTTCGAGGCGGAGCGCGCGCCGATCGCGGCCGCGCTGGCCCAGGCGCCCGACTCGCCCGAGCTGAGCCAGCGCCTGGCCGAGGTGAGCGCGGCCGAGCGGGCGGCCTACCTCGAGCAGAGCGCGCTGGCGACGATGGGCAAGTTCGTCGCGCCGGTGTTCGCGCCGGCGGGGATGGATTGGCGGACGACCGTCGGGGTGCTCGCGGCGTTTCCGGCGCGGGAGCTGATCATTCCGACGCTCGGGATCCTGCACAGTCTCGGCGATGTGGATCCGGGATCGTTCAGCCTCGATGACGCGCCCGAGTCGCGCAACGAGGGGCTGCGGGGCAAGCTGCGGGCCGCCAAAAACGAGGACGGGAGCCCAGCGTGGTCGCCGCTGGTCGCGCTCTCGGTGATGGTGTTCTTCGCGCTTTGCAGTCAGTGCGCGGCGACGCTCGGGACGATTAGGCGCGAGACGCGCAGCTGGAGATGGCCGGCGTTTGTGTTTGGGTACATGACGGGGCTGGCGTGGATCTTCGCGGTGTTGGTCTATCAGATCGGGTCGGCGCTGGGGTTCGGAGGCGCGGCATGAGCTGGGATCTGACCTGGCAGGATCCGGTGGCGCTGACCTTGGCGGTGGCCGGGATCTGGGGCGCGCGGGTGCTTGCCAGGCGGCTGCGCGCGCATGCGGCGCCGTGTCAGAAATGCGGGGCGCGCGAGGGTGCGGAGGCGGGTGCGGCGGAGGCGGCGACGCCGACGCCCACGGTAGTCAGGCTGGACCGGATGCGGATCGGGCGACCACGCGCGCGCTGACGGGCTTCGAGGGCAGCCGCTTTGCGGCAATCGCGCGTGGGTCAGCGGGACGCTTGGTCGTAGGCGAAGAGAAGCGCCTTGGCGAACTCGCGAGCCTTCGTTTCGCAGAGGTGGCCGGCGCCGTCGCCGTCGATGCCCTGACCCTTGCTCGGACATGCAACGGTCGAGCGATGGGCCTGGCAGATGTGCCAGACGCCGCCGATCTCGCAACGCTGGCCGCCGTCGAGGCTCTCGAGGTCCTGGAGGTCGAAGATGACGTCCTCCGGAAACGTCGCGAGCATCCAGGTCCGCATCGCCATCTTCGGTGGGTTCTCGTCGACGCTGAAGACGAGCGGCGGCGTGACGTGAACGAAGCGCACGCCGGCGGCCTCGATCTCGCCGACCAGGGTTTGGTATTCGGCTTCGACGGCGGCCAGGTCCGAGTCTCGGATATCCGCGTAACCAAAGCTGAATGAGAAGACGCGCACGCGGTCGCGGACGGCGGCGAAGACCTGCCGGATGAGCGCCATCTTTGCGAAGGGCTCGCCGTTGGGGACGTTGCCGACGTCGTTGAAGATGCCGCCGTTGAGACCCGCGGCGAGGGTGGACTGGTTTGGTCCGAAGTACTCGAAGCGGAAGCCGTTGGCCTCGCAGCCGTCTTCCAGATCCTGTCCGACCGACTGGTGGAGGTAGAGGATTGGGAGCGTGCGGAGGCGGTCCTGGGATGCCGTGGGGAGCGCTTCCCATGCGGCGATGCCGGCCGTCGACACGACGCCGGGATTGGCGGTTTGCGGGGTCTCGGCGACCTGCCCGTCAGAAGGCGCGGGGTCGGTGGCGGTCGCGTCGAGCGTTGCCGCGGCGTCGTCGACTGCGGCGGGGGCGTCGGCCGGCGCGCTGTCGGCGCCTCCTCCGGCGCTGCAGGCTGTGATGGGGAGGATCGCGGCGAAACAGGCCGTGAGGGTCGAATAGGGCATGGGCCGAGCTCCGCAGGTTGGGCGAATTGGGATCGGCGTTCACCGTACCGCAAGTCGGTCGAAACGCGAGGAGCAGCCCGTAGGAGTCGAGGCGCCGTGCCGATCGGGTGTGATTCAATTCGCGCCGCCCTGCCCGTCTCTCTGGCGCCGGTGCGCCGGTTCGCCGTGACCCCGGGGCGCCCGTGCGTGCCCTCGACCCTGGAGACCCGTCGTGCAGGAGCGCAATTCGGCTTCCGTCAAGGCCCCGAGGACCACCTCGACTCACTCCACCCACCCGTCGACGTCGGACCGTGCCACCGCCGTGACGACGACGGTGCAACTCAAGCGCGCGCTTCGAGGGCTGGACTACGCCCAGGGCGCGGCCGCGCTCGCCCCAGCCGGGGCCGCGGTGCAGATGAGGCCCGGCGCGCCGTCGACCGCGCCAGCACCGCCCCCGCACGCGCCGACGCGCGCGACACCGGCGCCGCCAAAGGGAGCGGGCGCTCCGCGGCCCGGCCCGTATCCTGTACCTGCGGGTGCCGACAAGGGCCGAACCACTCCGGGTAGCGGCCCGGATGGAGCTTCGGTGAGGTGCCGAGCAAGGCCCAGCGCGTGCCGCTCGGCGCAACGCGCGCAGCGATTCAGGGGGGCGTCGGGGGCTCGGCCGGGAGGGGACCGATCTGCTCGAAGGAGCACGACAGACGCTCGGGTTGCACTTCGACGGCGGCCAAGATCGGGTGCCCGGGCAGCGCGAGCGCACGCGCGCGACCCCACTGATGGCCCGCCTCGACGAGGTCGATGGAGGCGTCGCCGTCCCAGTCGACAAAGAGGAAGCTGCGCGGTGCGAGGCCGAAGTCGACGAGCGTGAAGTCCGGATCGAACACCGCCCAGGCGGCCGGCGCGGCGCACGAGAGGCTGTTGCCGGCCTTGACGAGGACGTGGCGCAGGGTGCCGTCCGGGTCGCTCAGCGTCTCGACCGTCGGGCGCTCACCGCCCTTCGCGGGCGTGTCCCAGGTCTTGGGTGCGCCGCGGGAGGGATCGGTGATCCAGCGGAGATCCACGGCGCTCGGGCGCGTGCCGTCGGCGATCTGGCGCTTGCGCTCGTCTTCGCGTTGCTCGTGGTAGCGGACGCGCGCGACGACGAGCGACTTCAGGTACGCCTCCTGTTGGACCTCCCAGAAGCTGGTCGCGCGCAAGGCCTGGAGTGACTTCTTGGCGACGGCGGGTGATGCGCGCGCCGATCGGAGCTGGGCGGGAGCCGCGTCGGCCTTGGCGGCGATGCGCGGCCCGGGACAGACGGTGTCGTCGGTCGCACCGAGCTCGGCGACCAGCATGCGGTGGCCCAGCTTCCAGGCGGCCGCGGCGCGTTCGGCGGGTGTGGAGTCGCGACCGTTGTCGTTCGCGCCGTGCAGGGCTTCGAAGAAGAGGCTGGGTTCGCGCGGATCGAAGGCTGGGACGGAGGCGACCCACAGCGCTTTGACGGTGGCCGGGCAGCGAACGTCCGCATGCTCCGTGAGGAGGACGAGCGGGGTGTCGAGCAGGCGGCGGGCGGGCTCGGGGAGTGCGTCGAGCTTGGCCGGGAGCCAGATCCCCGGACCCATGCCGCGTGCGTCGGCGCGGCCGAAGTCGGCGTGGTCGAACCACGCCTCTTGGACGCCGTCAGCGACCACGGCGTGCGTGCGATCGAGTAGGAACCAGGGGCCGGGCGCGATCGGGACGGGAGCTTCGCGCGGCAACGGGGGTGGTTCCGGCGTTGCGGGCGTCGGCTCGAGGGGCGTGGTGGTCGGCTCGGGCGTGGTCGTCGGCTCGGGCGCGGGAGGCGCGGTGCTCGCGCAGCTCGCGCAGGCCAGGGCCGCCAGGAACAGAGGGAGCGACGGCATGATGGCCCGCCTCACGTCGCCCGCCGAAGCGGCAGGGTCAGGCAGCGTGGCCCGCCGCGCCCGCGCACGAGCTCGTGGCCCGGCAGGGCGACGACGATGCGTCGGCGGGCGCCGATGTAATAGAGCGCGTTCGCGATGAACATCTCGGGCGTCACGACCTCGTAGCCGGCGCGGTTGAGCTCGCGCAGCGTCGCGGTGTTGCGTGCGTAGAGCACGATGACTCCAGGCGCGAGCGCGAAGGCGTTGGCGCCGTCGGACCACTGCTCGCGCGCTTGGGTGATGGGGTCGTGGCCGCCGCAGAAGACGGGGCTCAGGACGACGCCGACCTCGGCCAGGGCTTGGAGTAGGCTCGGGCCCGCGTCTTTGGTGCCGCGCGAGGTGAAGCGCGTGACGCGCGCGCCGACCGACTCCGGGGCGGTGACGAGCGGCGGGTAGACCAGCGCGTGGTCGTCGTCGATGCGCGTCATGAGCGTGTCGAGGTGCATGGCGCCGCGGTTGCGTGGCAGTTCGACCCCGAAGACCACCTCGAAGTCGCGCGTGAGGAGCTCCTTGGCGAGGCGCTCGACGGCCTGGCGGCTCGTGCGGATCCCGATCCCCACGACGGCCACGCGCGGATCGAGGACCTGGATGTCGCCGCCTTCGAGCGTCACGCCCGGGACAAAGCGTCCCTCGTCGCCGACGTCGATGCGATCGATGTCGCGGAAGCGGCGGTGGTGCTTGAGGATGATGCGCGTCAGCACCATCTCGCGCACGCGCGCCGGCTCGGCCGCGTAGGTCGAGATCAGCGATTTCCCAGCGACCGCGGCGAGATCGCGCGCGAAGAGGGCGTTGGGGATCGGCCAGGTGAAGATCGGGCGCTTGTCGAACGGGTCGCGGCCCGACACGAAGGCCCAGGCGAGGCGCGGCGCGTCGAGACGCTCGAGCGAGGTGCGGCTCGCGGCCAGGTTGACCGCGCCCTGCTTGTAGATGCTGACCTCGAGGTGGAGCGTCTCGGCGATGGCCTCGCGGCGTGCGTCGGCGAGTCCGAGCGTCTCGATGAGGAGCTGGCGCCACGTGAGGTGCCCCTCCTCGCCCGTGACGGCTTGGATGACATCGACCAGCGTGCGGTGCTCGCGCTGGAGCGCCGAGAGCAAGACGAGGTCGTCGAAGAGCAGGTAATCAGGGCTCGGGAACGCGCTGCCGTCGGGCGCTGTCCGCTGCCGCTCCAGGTTCTCGGGCAGCATGAGATCGAACTCGCCACCTGGGGGGCTCGTGACGATGAGCTCGAGCGGGCTGGTTTCGCTGCGAACACCGACGTCGTTCATGGGGCGCGCCTCGCGTACTGCACAACGATACGGAATTCTTCAGGAAGCGCCATCTTGACGACCGCCACCGTCGCGCCCGCCTCGAGCATGAGCCGGTTCATGCGCGCGTCCGAGCTGATGCCGACGATGGCCAAGGCGGGCCAGCGGAGACGGAGCGCGCGCACGGCCTCGACGCCGTTGCGCAGGGCGCCCATCGCGAAGTCCATGAAGACCAGATCGGGGTCGTGCGCGGCCACGTCGTCCTCGGCCTGGTCGGCGTCGGGGAGGTACACGAAGCGCGCGGGCAGCCCACCCAGGAAGTCGGGATGATGGACGAGGTCGTCATCGAAGATGAGGATGAGGGGGTGCGGGTGCGCTGTATCGGCGGGCGTCATGGCGAGAGGCGCGTGACGCTCCGCGGGAGCGCGATCGGGTGGGGATCGAGCTGGTAGAGGCGGCGATAGATCTCGGCGTCCGAGAAGACGCGCATGACGTAGCGGCGCGCCTGCTCGAAGGGGATCGTCTCGACGAACGCGTCGAGCTCGAGGTGGCCGCGCGCGGCGAGCCAGGCCTGGACGGGCGCCGGACCCGCATTGTAGGCGGCGACGGCAATGGCCGGGTGGTTCTCGAAGCGGTCGAGTAGACCCTTCAGGTAGGTCGCCGCGATGGCGAGGTTCGTGGCGGGATCCCAGAGCTGCGCCGTGCGGAAGCCCGGGCCGAAGAGGCGCTTGCCGATGGTCTTGCCGGTGCCGGGCATGAGCTGCGCCAGGCCCATCGCCCCTGGGGCGCTGTGGCTGCGGGCGTTGAAGCCGGTCTCGGCGCTGATGACGCCGGCGAGGAGGGCTTGCGGGACCTGGTGGTCGTGGGCGGCGGCGCCGAGAGCCTCCGTGTGGAGAATCGGGTAGAGCCCGGCGTAGACCGCGGCGGCCTCGCTGTCGTCGCCCGGCATGGTCGCGGGGACGGCGGCGAAGCGCAGTACGCGCGCCGCTCGTGTGCTCTCGCCGGCGACCTCGAGGAGATCGGCCAGGAGCTTGCGCCCGTTGCCGGGTAGCACGCGCGCGTCGAGCAGCGCCTGGAACGCGCGGAGGGCGTCGGCTTCGGCGCCGAGGCGGTAGAGCGCGAGCGCGGTGGCCATCGTGTCGTCGCGGGACACGGACCAGATCTCGCGCGCGTCGTGGTCCGCGAGCGCGCCGACGTGGTCGCGCGCCAGGAGGGCGTACCAGCCGGCCGGGAAGCGCCCGATGAGCCCGCGCCAGAGCGTGCGGGCGGTCGCGAGGTCGCCGGCCGAATAGGCCGCGCTGGCGCGCCAATAGCGGGCGCGCTCGAACCAGACGAGGCCGTAGCGATCGGTCTCGCCGCCGTAGCGCTCTTCGAGCGTGCGCAGGTATTTCTCGGCGCGCGCCGGATCGGCCGGGCCGCGGGCGCCGGCGGCCGCAAAGCCGAGTCGCCACAGCGCGCCGCGCTGGAGGTCGCCCGCGGTGCCGCTCGCGAGGGCCTGGTCGAGCGGCTCGGCGTGCGCGTGGTCGCCGAGC
>SXIE01000087.1 GCA_005772945.1 Pseudomonadota bacterium | reverse complement strand
GTCGTCTTGACCACCAACACAAGTCCTTCTCTTTCCTCTGTCTTTTTCTTGTCTCCTTTCTGCTCTTGCTCGTCTTCGTCGTCTTCTTCGTCGTTGTCAAAGTCGAGGTCGTCGATCGCCCAGTACGACTGGGGAGGTTCTCCGTTCGACGTCATCGTGGTCAGTGTGAAAAAGAAAAGAAAAGTGGTGAATGAAATGAATGATTGAAAAGATGACATCAGAAGATCGAGAAGAAAAGGAGATGAGATGAGTTGAGTGGCGCAGTGAAACAATCCAGACCCTTGATCTCTCTGATCCACACCGAACGATCCAAACCAAACAAAGAATCGGAATCTCACTTGATTGATTCATGGATGAGAAACGAGAAGATAAAGAGATGTACAGCAAGAGGAGGACAAAGAGAAAGCCAACGATCTGACGATCACGACACAGAGGAGGAAGAAGAGAGTGAAGAGGACGATTGTCGGGGATGATCGGGCGTCAGAGTGATGGAAACAGGGGCTTTGTGTTCATTCACAAGAAGAGGATCACTCTCAGAGTGGGAATGCGATTCACTCTCGGCAATCGATCTCTCTTGTTCGTCGAGGAGATCCATCGCCTTTTGCAGCTCTTTGCGCGTGACGATCGTGACGATCACAACGAGGACGAACGTCGACACGATTCCAATCACCATGAGCGTGATCGTCTTCCACAGGTTGTCTCCGGCCTCTCCGGTGAATGCCGCGGTGAGATTCTCTGACAAGGAGCCGAGATAAACATACGCCGCCGAAAGAGGGAAGATGCCAAGGAACGAAGCCGCGACGTACGTCCAGTATGGAACTCTGATCGTTGTTTTCAGGGCATCAGGATCAGGATCAGGATCAGGATCAGGATCAGGCCAAACGCCCGCGTGATCTCGGCACCCGCGTCATCGCCCAAGGCGCGCGCACCCCGGCGGCGGCGGCGCACCAAGGGAAGGGGGCGGCGCTCGGGGCCGAGACGGAGCTCGGGCGCTGGGCGCGTGCGATGGGCGCGACGCCCGAGGTGCGGCTCGCGTCGGCGGCGGATCCATCGATCGACCGGGCGCGCTATGTGCCGCTCGGGCCACTGGGAACGGGCGGCGTGGGCGAGGTGGAGCTCGTGCTCGATCGCGACCTCGGGCGCACGGTCGCGCGCAAGCGCCTGCGCGCCGAGCACCGCGCGGATCCCCTGCTGTTACAAGCCTTTCTCGAAGAGGCCGTCGTCACCGGCGCCCTCGAGCACCCGGGGATCGTGCCGGTCCACGACATCGGCGTCTCGCCGGTCGAGGGCGCCTGGTACACGATGAAGCGCCTGGCCGGCGAGCCGCTCGCGGCGATCCTCTCGCGCCTGCGTCGGCGCGATCCGGAGACGCTCCGGCGCTGGCCACTGCCGCGTCGGATGGAGCTCTTCGTCCAGGTGCTGCGCGCCGTGGCGCACGCGCATCAGGCGGGGCCGGCGGGCATCATCCATTGTGACCTGAAGCCCGCCAACATCCTCGTCGGCACCTTCGGCGAGGTCACGGTGGTCGACTGGGGGCTGGCCCGCGTCCTCGGTGCCGCCGGCGCCAAGCAGGCGCGCGGTCGCATGTGGAGCGGTTCTCCGGGGTACATGGCGCCCGAGCAGGCGTCCTCGAGCGACGTCTCGAAGCTCGGGCCGCCGGCCGACATCTGGGCGCTCGGCGCGATCCTCTACGAGCTCCTGACGCTCACGATCCCGCAGGCCAACCTCGACGGCTCGGTGCCCGACGACCTCGCCGAGGGCGGCCAGACGCGCCGCATCGTGTCGGTGCGCGAACGCCGCTCGGACGCGCCGCCCGAGCTCGCCGCGCTCGCCGATCGCGCCCTCAGCGTCGATCCGGGCGCGCGTCACCCGAGCGTCGTCGCGTTCATGCACGAGGTTGAGGCCTGGCTCGTCGATCGGCGCGAGCTCGAGCGGCAGGAGGCGCGCATCACCGAGGCCCTCCGGACCGCCCGCGATGCGCTCGAGACGGCCGCGCCCGTCGAAGGCGCGGGGCACGATGCCACGCTGCTGGCGTGCTACCAGGGGGCGGCCCAGGCCCTCACCGACGGGCTCGCCGCCGCGGCGCACGATGCGCGCCTGCTCGCGGTCGCTGCCGATCTCTACTGGCGCGTCTTCCGGAACCTCCACCCGGGACCTGCGCCGGCCGCGCCGGAGATTCGTCGTGGTGCCGCCACGCTCCTCGACGCGCTCGCGAAGGTCGCCCCGCCGGTACCCTCGCATTCGACCGACACCCGCGATGACCCGTGGATCGAGGCGCTCGAGGCCGTCGCCGGCGACGAGGCCCCGCACCTACGCGAGCTCGTCCTGCGCGTCCGCCTGCTGCGCGCAACCGACGTCTTCGCCGATCTCGGCGGCCACGAGCTCGTGCCGGTCGCCGAGGCCCTGCGACCGCTCGCGCTCGCGGCCGGCGAGACCGCCTTCGAAGCGGGCGACGAGGGCGACGCGCTCTACCTCCTCGCGGCCGGCGAGGTCCATGTCCTGGGCGGCGGCCGCATCCTCTCGACCGCCCTTGCGCCGGCCTGCTTCGGCGAAATCGCGCTCGTCGCCGATCGCGCCGGACGCCGTCAGACCCGCACCGCGACTGTGCGTGCCGCCACAGACGCGTCCTGCTATCGCTTGCATGCGGATGCATTCGATCGCCTCGTGCGCCAGCACGGCGTCATCGCGCTCGGCGTCATGCGCGTCTTGGCGGACCGCTTGCGCGTCGCGACCTTGCGCGAGCTCGCGCCGCGCGCCGCAGGTGCCACTTGAAGTCCGCGGGCGTCGGGGCAATAGTCCGGCGCCTGTCGCCTTCCGGGTGATGCGCGACGGGGGGCCACCGCCCTCCCCAGGCCTTGGAGGTCTTCGTGACGACTCGGCTCCGAACCCCGCTCTATGACGCCCACGTCGCGCTCGGCGCGCGCATGGTCGAGTTCGCCGGCTACGACATGCCCGTCCAATACGACGGCATCCTCGCCGAGCATCAACGCGTCCGCACCAAGATCGGGCTCTTCGACGTGTCGCACATGGGCGAGGTGCGGGTCGTCGGCCCGGACGCGCTGGCGGCCGTCAACCGCCTGATTACCAACGACCTGCGCCGCATCGAGGACGGGCGCGCGCTCTACACGTGCCTCTGCGCGGACGACGGCACCATCGTCGATGATCTGATCGTCTATCGGCTCGGCGTCGAGCACATCTTCATCTGCGTGAACGCCTCGAATCGCCACAAGGACGTCGCCCACATGCGCGCGCACCTCACGGGCGACGCGGTGCTCACGGACGAGAGCGACGACTTCGCGCAGATCGCCGTGCAGGGGCCGCACGCGAAGACCTTGCTCGGGCGCGTCTTCGGCGCCGAGTTCGCGGCGCAGAAGCCGTTCCGCATGCGCGAGGCGACGTTCGCCGGCCAGCCCGTGCTGTTCGCGACGACCGGCTACACCGGCGAGCCGGGCGCGGAGGTCTACCTCCCGAACGGGGTCGCGGCGGCCCTATGGGCGCGCTTCATGGAACTCGGCGCGGATCTGGGCGTCGGCCCGGCGGGCCTCGGGGCGCGCGACACGCTGCGGCTCGAGATGGGGTACTGCCTCTATGGCAACGACATCGATCATACGACGACGCCGCTCGAGGCGAACCTCGCGTGGGTGACCCGCCTCGACAAGGACGCCTTCGTCGGCAAGGCCGCGCTCGAGCGCCAGCAGGCCACGGGGATCCCGCGCAAGCTCGTCGGCATCGAGGTCTTCGACAAGGGCATTCCCCGCCACGGCTATCCAGTCCTCCTCGGCGGCGCGCCGGTCGGGCACGTCACGTCGGGGACCTTGTCGCCGTCGACCGGCCGCGCCATCGCGCTGGCGTACGTCCCGACGAGCGCGAGCGCGCCCGACACGGCGCTCGAGGTCGACTGCCGCGGGAAGATCAAGCCTGGCAAGGTCGTCACGACGCCGTTCTATCAACACCCTGCACATTCCTAACGCTAGGAGCCCCGTCCATGGCCAAGGTCCCCGCTGAACTCCGTTACACCAAAGACCACGAATGGGCCGAGAAGCGCGGCGCCGCGGTGCGC
>SXIE01000086.1 GCA_005772945.1 Pseudomonadota bacterium | reverse complement strand
GCCCGAGCCCGAGCCCGAGCCCGAGACCGAGTCCGAGTCCGAGAATGAGTCCGAGCCCGATTCCGAGTCCGCGCCCGCGCCCGAATCCCCGGCCGGCGTCACCCCGGCGAGAACAGGAACGGCCACTGGATCACGCAGATCCCGCCCTCGGGCGTCTCGAACTTCATGCGGCGCACGGCGCGCAACAGGCAGTTGGTCGTCTCGCTGTCCCCGAGCGTGTCGCTGAGCGCCACGGCGCCGTCGACGTTGCCGTCAGCGGTGATGGTCCAGCGCATCGTGACCTTCCCCTTCAGGTCCTTGTTCACCTGGAGGCGCTGCTCGTAGCAGGCGCGGATGACCGCGGCGCGGCGGCGGACCACGCTCTCGATGTTGCCGCGCTTGCACCCGATCGACGTGTTCGGCGGGCCCGGATCGAAGTTGCCGACCTTGCGTTTCTCCTTGGGTCCGAGGCTCGCCTTGAAGTTGGGACCGCCCGGACCGGTGTCGATGTCGCCCTGTCCGTGAATGCGCCCGTCGCCGTCGTCGCCGCCGCCGTTGTCGTCGCCGGTGAAGCTGAGTCCGTTGGTGCCGTGGCCGAGCACGAACTCGCTGCCTTCCCCGTTCATGGCGACCGCGAGCTTGTTCGACATCGCGGCCATGTCGCCCTTGAGAACCTCGGCCACCGCCGCCATGTCGCCCATGTTCGTGTTGAGGACTTCGTTCAGTCCGATCCGCCGCGGGTCGATCTGGTGGACCATCGCGCCCTCGCGGGCTGGCACTTTCGAGACGATGCGCGGGTCGATTTGCGGGTCGCCGAACGTCCCCTCGGGCCCGCCTGCCTTCTTGGCGACGTCGGGGTCGGACTCTTGCTCTTGCACGGGCTCGGGGGTGATGTCGCTGACCTCGATCTTCTCCTCGGTCTTGATGGAGATGCCGGCGCACTTCCCATCCTCGCAGGCGGTGTGGCGCTTGGCCTCGGCGCGCATGCCCAGGACCGGCACGAAGAGCCCGATGACCGCCACCACGCCGGCCGCCAGCGTGATCGCGGCGAGCTCGCTGTTCTCGAGGAGGCGGGTGGCCGCGCGGCCCGGGATGGGCGCGACGAAGCTATAGGCGATGCGGACGCTGCCCCGATCGATGGTACCGCGCGTGCCGAACGGCAGCTTCGTGAACGCGACCTTTGCGCGGCCGCCCTCGTCGGCGTAGCCGATCGCCGTGTCGCCCTCGCGCGTCACCCGGAAGTGAGGAAGCGAGCGGGCGAGCGCCGGGTCGGCGAGCGTCGTCAGCGTGGCGGCCCCGACCGAGTGGACGCCGGGCTCGAAGAGGACGTGATCCGAGACGATGCGGTCGCCCGGCCCGGTCGTCGTGAGAACGCGCAAGAACGGCTGCCGCTCGTCCCAGGCGGGCAGCGCCCAGAGTACGACCAGCGCGCCGCCACCCATGAGGACCGCGCCCCAGAGGCTCACGAGGAACCCCGAGGCCATCCCCACGTCCTCGAAGCGCATGAGCGTGTAGCTGCTCTCGCTGGTCGCGCGCGAGAGGAGCAGCAGGCCGACGAGAACCCCCGCACCGACGAAGTTGAGCTTGGCCGTCACGGCGCGCCGCCCGGTGGCGAGCGCGTAGCCGCTGAGGGCCGCGTGCGCCGCCGCCAGCGCGATGGCGAGGTAGGCGAGCGCCGAAACGTGAAGGCTATTCACGCTGATGTCGGCCAGCGCGAAGTGCTGCCAGGGAAGGACGGTCGCACCGATCATAAAGAGGGCGGCACCGAGAAGCGTGAGAACGTGTCCGAGTCGCATGGCGCACCTTCGAGGTGAAAGGCGAGAGGAGGGCAGACGGAGGCGTCGCAAGCAGGACCTCGGCTGATGCGAGGGCCCGCGAACGTCCAGAGCGCATCACACGCGCTTGGTGTCCGGCATGACAGCGTCTGGGCGCGAAGGTTCCCGCGCCTCGCGAAAAAGTCCCGCGTGCGGCGAGGGGCGTCACGTCAGTCGGCGAGGAGCCGCTCGGCCTGCCGGCGCGTGAGCTTGATCAGAACGTGCGCCCCCTCGACCGCGATGGCGGCCTTGGGGATTCCTCCTCGGCCCGCTCGCGTTGCCGCGCCTTCTCGTGACGTGCCGAGAGAAAGGACCGCGCTCCTGCTTCCTCCCGCAGCGGCCCGAATCGGGCTCGACAATCGGCGTGCCTCTGCCGATAGTGCGGGCCGCCCATGCTGCTCGTCGAGATCCTGTTTGTCCTCCTGCTTGTCTTGCTCAATGGCTTCTTCGCCATGAGCGAGCTGGCGATCGTGTCGTCGAAGAAGGCGCGCTTGAAGCGCCTGGCCGCCGACGGGAGCAGCGGCGCGCGGCTCGTGCTGGCGCTGCAGGACGATCCGTCGCGCTTCCTGGCGACCGTCCAATTCGGCATCACGCTCATCGGGATCGTGGCCGGCGCCTACTCGGGCGCGACGCTCTCCGAGCCGCTCGGGCACGCCTTCGAAGGGCTCGGCATGTCCCCGTCGTTTGCCGCCGGGCTCGCGTTCGCCATCGTCATCATCGCCATCACCTACCTCTCGATCATCCTGGGCGAGCTGGTGCCCAAGCGGCTGGCCCTCTCGCGCCCCGAGTCGCTGGCCATCTTCGCGGCGCGACCGATGCAGGTCTTGGCGTGGCTCGGAACGCCGATCGTGTGGGTCTTGCGGCGGTCGACCGAGGGCGTGATGAAGGTCCTGCCCGAGCCGCGCGCCGATGACGACGGGGAGGAGGAGGCGGCCGACGACGAGCTCAAGCACCTGGTCGAAGAGGGCACGGCGCGGGGCGTCTTCGAGGAGGCCGAGCGCGAGCTCATCCACGGCGTGATGCGGCTCTCCGACATAGCGGTCAAGTCGATCATGACGCGGCGCGCGGACATCGTTTCGCTCGCGCCGGACGAGCCGCTCGAGTCGCTGCGCGACAAGCTCATCCACAGTGGCCGCGCGCGCTTCCCGGTGTGTGTCGGTCAGCATCTCGAGTTGAAGGGCGTCGTGCACGCCAAGGATTTGATCGCGCCGCTGCTGCGCGGGGAGGCCGTGGCGATCGACCAGTACATGGGGCCGCCGCTCGCGGTATCCGAGGACATGGCGGTCCTGGACCTGCTCGAGACGTTCCGCGAGAGCGGCGTACACTTGGCGGTCGTGGTGTCGCAGTACGGGGGCATCGAAGGGCTCGTCACGCCGACCGATATCCTGAACGCGGTCGCCGGGCGGCTCTCGCCGTTTCAGAGCACGGCGGAGCGCGACATCGTGCCGCGCGAGGACGGCAGCTTCCTCGTCGCGGGCATGACGCCGCTGGTCGACGTCGAGCGCGCGCTCGATGCGCCGGGGCTCGTCGAGCGCAGCGGCTCGGACACGCTGGCGAGCTTGATTCTGGCGGTGTTCAAGCGGGTTCCGCCGGTCGGTGCGGTGATCGAGACCGAGGGCTTGCGCCTGGAGGTCGTGGACATGGACGGCTGGCGCATCGATCGGGTGCTGGTGTCGCGCGTGGTTCCGCCGGCTGCGTCGGAGGGCTGACAGCGCCCAGTCAAACCGGGCTCGCGCGCCGTTTCGTCGACGGATCGATCCGACGCGCCCACGGAAGGGCGCGCCACGTCCGGCGCCGCCATGAGGTGCCAGTGCTCGACGCGGATCGGCGCGCGCGTCGGGCGGCGTCGGCTCACGCGCATCAGGACAAGCAACCCCGTGAGCGGCGCTTCCGCGTCAGGGCGTCGGCACGACGCGGTAGACGACCGCTTGGCCAGAACCATCCCGCCCGGGCGCCTCCCAGCCGACGAAGAATCGGCTCTGATTCGCGAGCGGAACGACGAACGGGCGCGTCTGGCTCCCGAGAACCTGCCGATTGCCCATGATGCGCTTGCCGCTCGGCGCGCCCAGGGCCGGGAACTGCCGAACCTGGACCGCCGTTCCTTCGAAGTCGACGCCGTCCGTCTCCCACGCCACGAGCAGCCGCCCCTGGCTCGTGTGCCGCAAATGCACCGCCTTTTGGACGCCCGCCGTCGTGACGTGCGGCTTGAACTCCGCGACGGCGGTCGCGCCGTTGGCCTGGACTGTCCGACAGACGATGTCGTCACCGGTCTCCCAGCACATCGTCGTCACCCCTGTCGTCCCGACCGCGATAACCGGCACTTGTTGATCGCCCGCGACCGTCGTGTTCGCCACTGTCTCGGCCCCCAGCGTCGGCGTGGCGGCATTGGCGCCAGTGGTCACGCGCCGCGTCAGGATATTCAAGCCCTCGGTCGCGTGCTTGGACTGCCAGATCACGACGAAGCTCGTCCCGCCGGGGACCCACGCGACGCGCGGTCGCGCCACCTCGAGGCCGGCGCCGCCATCGACCGCGAGCTCGTCGATGATCGTCTGACCCTCCTTGTCCCAGCCGCGCAGCTTCACGCGGCTCCCGCTGCCGGTGCCCGCCACCCAGGCCACGACGAAGCCCCCGTCGCTTCCCAGCGCGACCGCCGGCTCGCGCTCGGACCCAGTCGACGCGCCGTGAACCTGCGTCTCGGCCCCAAGGGCGTTCCCGTCGCCGTCGAAGATGCGCATCGCCACGTCGGAAGAGGTCCCGTCGGGCCGCTGCCACGCCACGACGAAGCGATTCGCGCCGCCCGCGACCGCCGGCGCCGTCTGTGCTCCGGCCGTCACCTCGTTCACGATGAGCTCGGGCCCGAGCGGGTCGCCGTCCGGCGCGAAGAGACGTCCGCCTATCTCGCCGCCACCCGACGCGAGCGACGGCGACTCCCACACCATGAAGACGCGGTCGCCCGTGCCGGCCGCGCCCCGAGGGCGCGTTTGATCGCCATCCAAGGTGGTCGGCGCGATGCGCTCGCGCACCCCAGGTGCGGAGGTGCCGTCACGGTAGAAGCGGCGTGTCTGGATCTTTTTGGGGGCGGTGGTAGGGTTCGCGTCGATCCATACCGCAACCCACTCGTCGTCGACGTCCAGCACCGCGACGTCGGGCATCGTCTGGTCCCCGCTTGCGGTCTCGTTCAAGGTGATCGTAGCGCCCGCGCTGCCAGTCGCGTTGAAGAGCCGCGCCTTCACGCCATAATCGGTGGTGTCGCCGCGCGAATCGTCGAAGACCACCACGAAGCCGCCGTCCGAGAAGGCCGCCAGGCCGCCCAGCCGCTGATCCCCCGAGCCGGCCGGGTTGGCACGCACGGGGCCGCCGACCGCCTGTGCGTTGGCGTCGTAGAGCTGGACGTAGACCTCGCGTCCGACGACGCCGCCCGCGCTCACGTCCCACGCCACGACGAAGCCGCCGCCCGCGACGGCTGCGACGCGGACGCCAAGGACGAGGCCAGCCTCCTCCTTGACGGTCACGGCCGGCTCGGAGGTAAGCGTCGGATCTTCATGGCGGGGACGCCGCTGACCTTGAACCTTCCCTGCGAATCGGTGGTGCCCCTGCGTCGCATCGTATGGTCCACGTCGGTCACGGTGACGGTCGCACCCGCCACCGGTTTTCCCCGGCGCAGGACGCGGCCGACGACGACCGACCACTCGCTCGCCGGGGGGAGCGCGGGCGCCACGGTGCTCAGCGCGATCCGCTTCCAGGTGCCGCGCAGGTTGCCGGCCGCGTGGTTCGGGAAGGTGCGCAGGGCGCCGTGATCGAGGACCGCCAGACCCTGGCGGCATGCGACCCAGGCGCGGCCGTCGGCGTCCACCGCCAGGTCCATCGGGGCGCCTGGCAAGGGGTCCGGGCCGTCGATCTCGAAGCGCTCGAGGGCGCCCTTGGGGTCGCGGACGACGATGCCATCGTCGGCGTCGGCCACGAAGAGGGTCCCGTCCGCGGCGGCGCCGATGAGCGACGGGCGGACCGGCGCCTTGAAGACGCGGTTCGCCTTGCCCGCGACGAGGCGGTAGACCGTCTTGTCCTCCGTGGCGACGTAGAACGTGCCATCGCTCGCGACCGTCACCGACGTCGGGAGCGCCTTGGCGGGTAGGACCTCCAGCGGCGTGAACGCGCCGTCGCGACCTGCCATGACGGCGTAGCGGCTGATGGCGACGGCGTCTCCGGCGGCCGTGAGCGCGAGGTCGATCGGGCCGCTGCGGGCCGCCATCGGGGAGGCAACCGGAGTCCACGCCGCCCCCGCGCGCCGGAACATGAAGCCGTCGTTGCCGTAGGCGTACGCGCTTCCGTCGGCCGCGGTGGCCACGCCGGCCAGCGTGATGCCGACGGAGGCCTCGAGATCGGCGCCATTCTGGTCGATGCGTCGCAGCGACTTGTTCGTGATGAGGTAGACCGGCGCCGGCTCGGCGAGCGCGGCCTGCGTGAGCTTGGTCGCGCCGTGCGCGCCGACGACCATGACGCTGCCCTCGGCGTCGATGAGGTAGGCGCTCGGGCCGAGTGGCTTGGGCTTGGGTTTGGGAACGGTCGGGGGCGCCTCGGGCGCCGCCGTGGCCATCGTCGAGCTGGTCCCGGCGGTCGCTGGATTGGGGGTCGGGCCGGAGGTCGGGCCGCAGGCGATAGCGGTCAGGGAGGCGAGGGCGGTCACGAGCTGCGTGCGCATGAAACTCCGTGGGGGCAGGCGGGGTCGTAGGAAACAGGCGCGCACGACGCGCGGGCTCGACAGAAGACCGCCGACCCCGAGGCTGGTCAACCCATTCGGTTTGCAGCCGCTCGCGAACCGACGGGTCGCTGGTCCGAACCCCAGGCAATCCGGGCTCGCGCGCCGTTTGAGACGCATTGAGATGCGAGCACGCGCGGGCCCGGCGCATCGTGCGACTCCAGCAAGCGCACCGCAAGGCGCGCCCGCCCGTCACCCTGATTCCAACCGTTCAACCGACCGCGCACCGCCGCGATCTATCCGGCGCTCGGCATGGAGGCTCCTGTGAACGCACGACGCTCGAAACGACCCCGGCTTTCCCGGCTCGCCCGGCTCGCCCGGCGCGCCCGGCGCGTGACCCTCGCGAGCCTCTTCGCCTTCGCTCTCGCGGGCGGCTGCGACGCCGTCGATCTTCCAACCTGGACCGAATCGCCGCCCACGGTCGAGCCGGCTTCGGTCGAGCGCGGGCTCCTCTTCTGCGGCGACGCACCGCTTCCCCCGTGTGGGTCGTGCTCGGGCCAATGCGGCGCCCCGACCCCGCAGGGCAACTGCTACTGCGATGCCGTCTGCACCGTCTTTGGCGACTGCTGCCCCGATATCGCCACCGCGTGTCCTGCTCCCGGCGCTTCGTGCGCCGACAGCTGCGGCGGCACCTCGCCCGACGGAAGCTGCTCGTGCGACGACACGTGCAGCACCAACGGCGACTGCTGCGCCGACAAAGCCGACGTCTGTCCCCGCGTGTTCAACGTCCGCACCGCCGGCGAGGGGCTCGAGCCATCCTATCTCACCAGCACCGGCTCGGCCATGGCGCGCGTGGCCGACTACCACTTCCTGGTGACCGCGCCGATGTTCGAGGGGCCCGGAATCAAGCTCTTCGTGCGGGCCGGCGACACGTGGGCCGACGCGACGACTCTGTTCCTCCCCGCCGAAGTGGGCGTCGCCCGCGAGACCGGCCGGGTCTTCTTCGGGGACCTCAACAACGACGAGCAGCCCGACCTCCTCTACATCCGCGACGAGCAGCCCAAGGTCCGCGCGCTCGCCTTCATCTGGAACCGCGTCAAGAACCGCTTCGACCCAGCTCCGTTCAACGCGAACACCCTGGTCACCGCGAACTTCACCGGCGTCGACAACAACGGCGAGGAGCTCGCGACGTTCTTCAACAACTCGACGACGGTCGGGATCGAGATCGCCGAGAAGGCGCTCAGCGTCGTCTTCGCCGACATGGACGCCGACGGCGATGACGACCTGTTCGTGGCGCGCGCCGGACTCAACCTCGTCTTCGAGAACTTGACCATCAACGGCGCGACAGACCGGAGCGGCTGGATCCCGAGTGGCGTCGTCCCGGCCCCGCCTTCCCCGCCCTTCAAGCGCCACATCGTCGATCGCTACGACGTCGTCAACGACGCCGCGATCACCGCAGCGGCCCTAGCCGCGAACGTCCTCCCGAACTCGCCGGGCGTCGAGGTCGCCGCGGCCGATGCGCGACCCGGAAACCGGCAGGGCGCACCGAACGGGAACCGCTACCTGCACGTCTACGGCCTCAACCCCGAGGCGGCGACCTGCCCGGCCGCGAACAACCAGATCTGCGAGGACGGCGAGCCCAAGAACGCGGCCGATTGCGCGGCCGGGTACCAGCGGCTGTCGTGCAAGTTTCGCGACCGCCTCCACCTGCCGACCACCGTCAGCGCGACCTCCATCCTAGCGGTCGATCTCGTTGGCGACGCGAACCTCGATCTGCTCATCTTCGGTGGACCCGAGCGCGGCGCCGAGACCACCTTTGCGGCCTGCTACCGGAACCCCGCCGACGCCGCCTGCAACACCGTCACCCACGACTACGCGCGCAAGATCGTGCTCCCCGTGAACGCGAACGGGACCTTTGGCGCCGAGCAGGCCGCGCCCGCGCCATTTTCCAACCTCTACACGTACGTCAAGCGCGCCACCACCGCCACGCTGCGCGCCGGCGAGCTCTCGATCGTCACCTACACCCCGACGACCCCGGTCGCGGCCGAGAAGACCCCACTGCGCGTCACCCGCGTGACAGGCGGACTCGCGGCCATCCCCATCCCACATTCCGATGACACCGACCCGACCGACGCCGACATCGCCGCGCTCGACACCGACTTCGATGGGCTCGACGACCTTCACATCATGAACGGCCTCACGAACCGGACCTACTTCGCCACCGGCACAGGCACTGTCGCAATGCGCGCGCGCGCCCCGATCACCCGCCAGAACCTGAGCCGCCCCATCCCTGCCGACTTCGACAATGACGGTCGCCTGGACGTCTTCGTCGGCACCTGGTCCGACACCGTCTCCGACAAGCCCGCCCCGAAGCTCTACTTGAACAACGGCACCCGTCTGTTCGACGCGAGCCACCTCATCCCCGCCCACCCGGCGACCGCGACGAACGCCCAGGGTGTGCTCCAGAACAAGAACAACCGCGACCAGGCCACGGGCCTCGAGCCGTACTACTTCATCCACGGCGCGGTCGCGTTCGACATGGACCGCGACGGCGACCTCGATATCGTCGCGTCCTCGAGCGGCCCGATGCTGGTCTACAAGAACCTGCTCATGGAGAGCGGCAACGGGACCCTCGCCTTCGAGCTCCGCCAAGACCTCTTGCCCCTCTACTACACCTACGGCGGCAGCATCAACGGCGGCCCCGCGCTGCCATCCTGCACGCCGAACATCGTCGACACCGACCGGGACCGCGAGATCGACGATGCGGTCGACGGCCTCCCCGGCGACGGCAACCTGCGCTGCGGCGGCAAGTCCCTGCAGGTCGCGGACTTTGACGGCAACGGCTATCAGGACCTCGCGATCGGCATCCGCAAGGGACGTAACGACATCCTGTTCTACAACCCCGGGGCCAGCGCAACCGGCCTGAGTGGCTGCGCCTCGGGGAGCGCGCCCTGGTGCCCGCGTACCGGCTTCCTCTCGGCGCGCGACGACCTCCGGATCGGGAGCATTTTCCCGAGCCGAACCGAGGCGGCGCCGGGCTCGGGCCGCGGTCACAACAACCGCACCCATCTCCTCTTGGCCGGCTACTTCGACGAGGGGAACTTCGCGACCCCGAGGAAGCCCGACATCGTCGCCCTGGCGGTCCCGAGCAGCACCTTCACCGGCGCGTATGACCAGCTCTTCGTCAACCAGATCTCGACCGTGCTCCCGCACGCCTGGGCCTTCTGCACGAGCGGCTACGCGGCGAGCTGCGCGGCGGGCCAGACTTGCTGCCCCGCGACACTCCCCAACTGCGTCGCCATCAACAGCCAGCCGGACGCCAAGGTCTGCGCCAACGCGCAAAACGAGGTCTGGTACGACGGCTGGTCCTTTCCGGCGCGCGCCGACGCGGTCCCGACGCGCGACGACGGCGACACCGCCTCGCTGTTCTACGGGCTGAGCGCCGCCAAGCAAGGGGACCTCAATGGCGACGGCTATCCGGACTTCGTCGTGGCGACGAGCGCCGACGATGCGTTGCAGCCCGGGCTCGATGGCACGCTGAGCGTGCTGTCGAGCGACTGCCATCTGACCAAGCCGCCCGATCTCAACCGCGACGGCGTCGTCGTCGACAACAACGACCCCACCGACGCGATCGCGGACGAGGTCCCGTTTCCGGTCTGCACTCACGTCGCGACTTGCTATCCGTGGCGCTGCCGGGCGACCAATCCGGCCGGACTCCAGGGCCAGACCGTGTCGGTGGAGACCGACCCCAGCTGTTGCGGCACAGCCGCGAGCGGGACCAATTACACGCCAACGACGCCCAACAACCCGAACGCGCCGGCGCCGGACGCCGCCGCGTGGTACAGCCCCCCAGCCTGCGCCAAGCTCGGTCTCAACCACGTCGGACGCTGCGACCAGCGCGGCTACATCGAGACCTCGGTTCGCCCCGAGGCCAAGCTCTTCGTCTACCTCTTCAACCCGTTCACCGGGCGCTTCGAGAAGAAGGCGCAGCCTGTCGCCCTGGCGCAGGCCGACCAGCGGAGCTCGCTCCTGCTGAGCCTCGACCTTGGTGACGTCGATCGCGACGGTGACCTCGACCTGGTGGTCGCGGGCTACACCACCGGCGACATGCCCGAGAACTATGCCACCCAGGCAGACAAGCCGCTGCTCACCCAGATCACGATGACGCGCCGTCGCTACCGGCAGGTGGAGCCCACGCGCCTGTGGCTCAACCCCGGCTGGAGCGCCGCGAGCTCGATCTATGAGCCCAATCCGGAGCCGTTTGCGGCTGGGAATCTCGTGCGGCGCTCGGACAAGATCTACAGCGTCGTGTTTGCAGACATCGACAACGACCAGCGGCTCGAGATCCTCACCGGAACGGCCGGCGGGATGGACATTCTGGACGAGTAGCCGAGGCCCGCGGGAGCGCATGAAAAGCCGGGAACCTCGGAAAAGTCACCCGGGTGACCGGGCCGAGACCGCGTGTCACCCCGACCTCATTCCTCGACGAGCGTAATCCCGTAGTGGAGAGCCCAGCGGTAGACCTGCTTGCGGTCACGCCCGAAGAAGCGCCCGACGGCCGCCACGTTGCCGTCGTGCGCGGCGAGCGCGGCGACCAGCTCTTCTTTGCTCGGGCGTTGGCCGGCGCCGAGGCGCGCGGTCTCGGGCGTGGCGCCGGGGCGGTCGCGCTCGCCGGTCGGCGGTGAGAGCGGCGCCGTCCGCGCGGTCGAGGCCGGTCCGCGCAGCGGCTCGGGGAGATGCGCGAGCGCGTAGGGTGGCGTCGCGACGAGGGTAAGGCGCGCCATGAGCTGACGAAGCTCGCGCACATTGTAGGGCCAGTCGTGCAGGACCAGGGCCTCGGCGAGATCGGGCTCGAAGAGTGGCGCGGCCTCGATCGGCGGCTGCGGCGAAAGACCCGCGAAGTGGCGCGCGAGGCGCAGCACATCCTCACGACGTGCGGCGAGCGCCGGTAGCTCGATGACCCAACCGGCCAGACGCGCATAGAGGTCCGCGCGAAAGGCGCCGTGCTCGGCGCGCGTAACCAGCGAGGCGTTCGTCGCGGCGACCACGCGCACATCGACGCGCAGCGGGCGCGAGGCGCCGACGGGCGTGATCTCGCCTTGCTCGAGGGCGCGCAGGAGTCGCGGTTGGATCTCGGCCGGCATCTCGCCGATCTCGTCGAGGACGAGCGTGCCGCCCACGGCCTCGCGAAAGAGCCCTTTGCGTGCGACGGCCGCGCCGGTGAAGGCGCCCCGCTCGTGACCAAACAGGGCGGCGGTCGCCATCTCGCCGCCGAGCGTCGCGCAGTTCGCGGCGAGGAACGGGCCACGTCGGCCGCTGGCGTCGTGGACCAGGCGCGCGACGCCCTCCTTGCCGGCGCCAGTCGGGCCGATGATGAGCACCGGAATGGAGTGCATTGCGCCCGCGCGGGCCTGGGCCCAGGCCGCCTGGATGAGGGGCGAGCGGCCGACGCGTTGGGCGGCCGGGCTCTCGGGAAACTCGGGATGGGGGCGATGGGTGACGGCGAGGAGCGTGCCGCCCGCGCGCACGATGTCGCCTTCCAGGAGGCGTCCGGTGGCCGTGCGAACACCGTTCACAAAAGTCCCGTTCTTGCTGCCGAGATCGAGGAGGAGCAGCGAGCCGTCCGCCTCCGGGTAGACGGCGACGTGGCGGGTGGAGAGGTGCGGATCGGCGAAGGCGAAACCCTTGGGCCCGGGCTCGCGGCCGATGACGAGGGCGGCCTCGGTCGGCACGAAGAGATCGACCAGGCCCTGCGCGGGACACGCGATGACGCGCAGGCCGACGGTCAGCGGGTCGTGGCCGCGCGTCGAGCGTCCCGAGATGTCGGTCTCTGTTCGCATCGGGCCGATCATAGCGCGTTCGGGCGCCAGCGCCGAGCGTACTCGCGAAGAGCGCGCCGAGCGCTTGCCCGCGAGCGAATTACAGTCCGGCGGCAAACCCGATGTAGACCGCGGCGCCCGCGAAGTAGCCGAGCGTGGCTGGGCCCGAGATGTGGCGCAGGTACTGGCCGAAGCTGATCTTCTCGAGG
>SXIE01000085.1 GCA_005772945.1 Pseudomonadota bacterium | reverse complement strand
GGATGGAGGCGCTTCGGGAGATCCCGATGCTCGATCGCATGCGCGGGTTGGGGCGCCTCGTGCGCTGCGGGTATCCGGCGGACCTGGACGGGCTCGAGGCGTGGCTGACCGGCCTCGAGCGCAGCGAAGCCGACGTGGTGGTGATGCAATGGTGCGGGCTCCGGCCGTTCACGGGGACGGGCCGCGAGGTGTTGCTCGTGCAGAGCCTGTCGCGGCCGATGGCGCGCCTCGAGGCGATGGCGCTGGTCGCGGCGCGGCAGCCGATCGCGCCGGAGCTGGCGGGCACGTGGGCCGATGCGACGGCCGAGTTGGTGCGAGCGCCGGGGCCGAAGCTGGCCCGGGTGATGGCCCAGGCCCGGTGGGCGGGGCTGGCGGCGCGGGCCGGGCGGCCGACGGCCGAGAGCGGGTACAAGGCGGCGCTGGCGGACGCGGCGCGCATGCCCGAGCCGATGCACCGCGCGGCCGCTTTCCGGGCGCTCTTCGGGGCGATCGCGGCCGGGCTCACGATCGCGCATTGGGAGAGCCTGTGCGAGGCGCTCGCATTCGATCCGGGGTTCATGCCGCATCCGCACCACTTCCTGGAGACGCGGGCGACGGCGGCGCGACTCATGCCGCGCTGGGCGGCGCGGGCCGGTGAGGTGTCGGCGCTCGATCGCGGCTACACGGCGTTTCGGGCGACCGGGCGACGCGTGCGCGAGCCCTGGATCGAGACGCTCGGGCATGCGCTGGCGGCGAGGGCCATGGAAGGGATCGAGGGGCGCTCGGGCGCGGTGCCGCTTGCGGCGATCGCGGACGCGGTGCGCGTCGGGCTGCCCAAGCCAATCCCCGAGGCGACGCTGGAGGAGATCCTCGGCGAGGTCGCGCCGGTCGCGCCGGAGTGGTGTTTGGCGACGGCCGAGCTGGCGAGCGATCCGCTGCGGCGGGCGCTGTGGCTCGCGACGGCGCTGCCGATCTTGGCCTGACGGAACGGAACGCCGCAGGGCGCGGGGCGGTTCAGGGCGGGGGCAATTCCGGGTGCGCGTAGTCGGGCGCGATGCGCCAACCGCAGGGCATTCCGAGCGGGCAATCGGCGTCGCGCTCGCAGCGCTCGGTCGAGTGCGCGCAGGCCTTGATGGTCGTCGGCGGTCGCGCCGGATCGAGTGGCCAACAGATCGAGGTGACGGTCCAGAGGTCGTGCTCGACGAGCTCGACGTCGGCCTCTTCGTAGACCTGGAGGCCCGCGAAGAACACGCGCACCGTCGCGAGCGCGTTGCCGTAGCCGTGGTTGTCCCAGTAGTGCACCGCGACGCGATAGCAGCGGCCCACCTCGAGGTCGTTGCAGTTCAGGTTTTCCGGGCCCGCGCCGTCGCGGTCGTCGCGGTCGAGGTGGCAGTTGTCGTCGACGCTCCAGTCGCGCGAGCCCCAGTCGGGATCGGGGTTGAACCAGGCCACGTCGAACCACCGATCGAAGTAGCCGTCGTCGGCGTTGTCGTGGTCGCCGTCGTACTTGCTCTTGGCGTCGGGGTGGGCGAAGTGGAGATCCGCGTCGGAGCCGGTCATGGGGCCGGTGTCGCTCTCGTCGGGGTCGCGCGGGGTCCGCCAGGTGAGCTCGACGTGGAGGTCGGCGTTGGGCACGACCCAGACGACGACGCTGGCGCGGCACGATGCGCCGCCCGAGCCGTCGAGCACGACGAGTCCGAACTCGTAGCGGCCGGCCACGTTGACCTCGAACGTGGGGTCGGTCGCGATGTCCGACGGCATGAAGCGCGAGGCCGAACCGACCGGCGCGTTGACGCTCCAGCGATAGCCGGCGGCGGCGGCGTTGTCGTGGCCGATGAGGTGGAGCGTGGTCTGGGGCAGGACGTGGGCGCCCTCGCGGACGGCCACCGCGGTGCGGCAGCCTTCGTCGACGTCGAAACCCACGAAGGTGTCCGCCTGCGTCTCGCGTGTCTCGGCGCTGTCCCGCGCCGTGTCCGTCGGGACCTCGCTGTCCTTGGTGGTCGCGCTCTCGGCCGCCATGCGCACGTCGCGCGCGTCGGTGTCGGCGGCCGTGCGCGGCAGGCCGAGGAGCACGCGCCCGTGCCGCACGTCGTCGCAGGCCGCCAGCCGGGCTACCATCGCGACGCCGATGAGCCAGCCTGAGACGCGACGGGCCTCGTTCATCACGGCTAGCTTAGTCGCCTTCCCGCCGGATTTCGATCAGTGGCCGCGTAGGGCCGCTCGAGGGCGCTTGGTTGCTGCTCGTGCGAGCTTGCGCGATTTCGCCCACCACCCGTCGCGCGCGCCGTGGGGACCTGGTATGAGACAGAGTATCATCCCCCCACGAGGAGAATATCGATGTCGCACCACTTCGTTTGGTACGAGCTCAATGCCGCTGATCCAGCCTCCGCCCCCGCATTCTATGCGGCCGTCACGCACTGGGGCGTTCAGGCCTTCGAATCCCATGACTACCAGATGTGGACCACCGAGCGCGGCCCGATCGGCGGCTTGATGCTGCTCCCCGAAGAGGCCAAAGCCATGGGCGCGCCGCCGCATTGGATGGGCTACGTCGGTGTCGCGAACGTGGACGAGGCGGCCGCGCGCGTCGTGACGCTCGGCGGCAAGGTCTACGTCCCGCCGAGGGACATCCCGGGCGCCGGACGCTTCGCGGTCTTCGCGGACCCGCAGGGCGCCGTGTTCTCGGTGCACTCCAGCGACAAGGCCACACCGCGCACGACCCCGGGCGACGGGGACTTCTGCTGGTCCGAGCTCCTGAGCAGCGACCCGGCCGGCGCCTTCGCGTTCTACTCCGAGCTCTTCGGCTGGACGAAGGGCGACGCGATGGACATGGGCCCGATGGGGACCTACCAGATGTTCGGGCTCGCCGAGGGCGGCCCGTCGCTGGGTGGCATGATGGGGCTCGCGCCCGGCGTGCCGGCCTCGATGTGGCTCTACTACGTCAACGTGAAGGCGCTCGACCCGGCGCTGGACGCGGTGCGCGCCGCCGGCGGCACGGTCGTGAGCGGACCGAACCCGATCCCCGGGAACGCGCGCGTGGCGACGTGCCTCGACCCGCAGGGCGCCGTGTTCGCGCTGCACAGCACCGGGTAGGCGTCTGCTGGAATGTTCGCGCGGGCCCCGGACGGATTCGTCTGGGGTCCCGCGTGCGCAGTCGCGTCAGGTCGCGGCGAGCTGCCCGCAGTCGGCGATGGCGACCTCAGCCTTGGTGCTGCCGTCGCGTGAACCGACGGCCTCCATGGCGTTCACGACGTCGATGCCCTCGACGACCTTGCCGAAGACGCAGTGCTTGCCGTCGAGCCACGAGGTCACGACCGTCGTGATGAAGAACTGCGAGCCGTTCGTGTTCGGCCCGGCGTTCGCCATCGAGAGCAGCCCGGGCGTCGTGTGCTTGAGCTTGAAGTTCTCGTCGGCGAATTTGTCGCCGTAGATCGACTCGCCGCCCGTGCCGTTGCCGCGCGTGAAGTCGCCGCCCTGGCACATGAACTGCGAGATGATGCGGTGGAACTTGGAGCCCTTGTAATGGAGGGGCTTGCCCGAGCGCCCGTTGCCCTTCTCGCCCGTGCAGAGCGCGCGGAAGTTCTCGGCGGTCTTGGGCACCGTGTCGGCGAAGAGCTCGAACACGATGCGACCAGCGGGTTTGGCGCCAATGGTGATGTCGAAGAATACGCGTGGGTTCGTCATGGCCGCTGTCGTACTACGGCGCGTGGCCGCTGTGAATCCCCGACGGCCGGGACGGCATACCCGTGGGGGCTGCTGGACCGTCTGCCCACCAGGGTCGACGGCCCGACCAGGTGCCCTCGGCGACCGCCGAATGGCGCGTCTATTCGTCCTCGTCGAGTTCCTCGGCTGCCTCGACGAATGCGAAGGCCATCTCCAGCAGAATGATACCCTGCCCGAGACCATGCGCGACTCCCTCGCGCACGAATCCCCCGGCCCCGCCCAATGCCACGACGCCACCGGCCGCGCCCAATCCGAATTCCAACATGCACATCATGGCGCCGGTAGTCACCCGGCTCCGCTCGGTCTCGTAGTTCGCCTTGAACAGACAGAGGAACGAGGAGATCATGTTGCGCCCGAAATTGACGGTCTCGACCGCCTCCGTGAGGTTGCCACCGCGCCCATGGCTGTCGATCCCGAGCGTCGTCCCGGTGACCTTGTTCACCCGCCACCATGCTATCGCCGGGCGACCCGCCGTGCTGCTCGGACGGCTTGGCACCATCACGGCAGAACCGCCGCGGAGGTCATCCTCGATTCTGGCTCGCACGTCGGCGGAAACGTGCTCCAGCTTGTTCAAGGGCCCCGCGTCGGGACTGGTCAGGGTCAACCAATCGGCCCCGCCCGAGGCCGCGAATAGATCGCTGGTATTCTCGGCCGGGCAACTCGATTTCCCGCGGAGTAGCGCTTCCGCGTTCGTATCGACGATTCCCTGGCGAATCCGGATGCCAAACGCGTCGGTCGTCCCCGGGAAGGGCGCAACCTCGTTCGCGACAATATCGAAACCCTCGCAGGCACCAAGGCGATTGGTCGGTGTTTGCCAAACAATCCGACGGGACGTGAAAACGTTGGGCCGGTCGAGGTATGCGTCGCGGCCGAGCGGCCCCCAGGCCTGCCGCGTGACGGCCAGACCGTACACGAGGCCCGGCAACGGCGACGCGTTCTTGGTTGATTCGTGGACGTCGGCGAGCGTCGCGACCTGGCCTTTGCGGGCGCGCGTCACAAGCGCTCGGTTCGCCAGCATCCTCTTGCCATACAGGTGGGCGACCGCCTGCGGTGACATTTGCGCCGACCATATTGCGACATTGGTAACCTCCAGCAGCGCCAAGACGCGCTCGAGCGCGCGTGCGGGGGAGAGGACCGGGGCCGTCGTCACGCCGGTCTTGCGGCCATCGGGCCCGATGAGGTCGAAGACCTCGCGCCGAATCGTTCGCGTCGGCACGCCCGGCGATCGAATGATGTAATCGATCCATTCGGCCGTCAGGACACCGTTCGCGGATTCGGACTCCACGCCACCTGTCAGGGTGCCGAGCGGGTTGCCCATCGGTTTTGCCAACACGTTCTGTGCCTGTTTCGCGACACGCCCCCTCGCGTCGAATGTCAGGTCGTCGAACGGCGTGGACCCGACGAACACGACCGGCTTCCAGGCGTCGACGCGACTCAGCTCGGCGGTCGTCGGTACCTTCGAGAAGTCCGGGGCCGGTGTCACCTGGACATGGCCGATCGCGATCGACGTACCAAGCGCATCACTCGCTCGCAGTGTGTGAGTCACGGCGAGAGCCTCGCTCAGGCGGGTCCCGTCCCACCGCTCGACCACGACGCGGATCTCGACTTCGTGCGAGAGCCCAGCCGGCAGCTTCTCCGGAACCAGCGTTTCGCCGACCGCAGCCAGCGTCTTACCGGGCACGGCGTCGTGGAGGGTCGGATCGAGATCCACCCATTGTCCGGCCTCCTCGCATTGGATCCAAAAGTGGTCGCGCAACGTGTCGCTGACGGTTGCGGCCGAACCCGGGCCACGAAACGCGGTGGACAGTGCGCTCGTTTGGGCGTCAATGCGCGTCAAGGCAAGTCGGGCGAGACGCTCTTGGGCCTCCTGACGCTTTGTTGCTTCGCGTTGCAGGGTCGCGACATCGAGGCCCGCCGGCTTCCAATATTTCTCGACGGCGTCGGCCACCATCCCGGCGTCCAGGCGCGGCAAGTAACCCCGCGCCAACGCCTTCGCGACGGTGGTCACCTGCTCCGGACCAAGCTGCGCGCGCACGAGCCGGACGCGGTGACCCGCGGTCCTGAGCAGCTTGGCCAGCAGCAACGCGCGATCCAGGCTGTTGCCCAGGCGATCCATGAGGACGCCAACCGGGCCACGCAAAGAGCCAGCGTAGGCAACGAGTCCCGTTTTGTCGCGTACGAATTCGAAGAGCTCGGTCGGATTCTTGCCGATCCGCTCGACCACGGCCGCGGGCTCGAAAGCATCACGCGGGAGGTCCCGGAGCAACGCGTCGAGAACGGAAAACACCTTGTCGATCTCGTAGCGTGCGCCGTGCGCTGCTGGCTGTCCGATGGCGAACACCGCAAGCACAAGCACCCAGTTCACCGCCCGTCCCACTCGCGCTATCATCACGACCTCCCCATGGTAACTTTGGTTGAACACTAGCGAGACCTATTCGACCTCGATTCGTAGGGCGTCGCCCTCCTTCTGGAGCGCGACGCGCGTGGTCTTCGCGGCGCGCACCGCGACGTCGCGCAGGACGACCGGTTGGCCGGCGGTGTCGACGACCACGCGGTAGTGCCCCTCGGGCAACGGGACCGGCGGGCCGCCGAGGGCGCCGCGCGCTAGCTCGACCCCGGAGGCGTCGTGCGCGTGCCAGTGGACGGTGAGGGCCTCGGTCATGGCAGCCGCCAACGCCGCCGCATCGCCGGCGGGCCGGTAATTCCCGCCGGTGGACTCGGCGAGCGCTTTCATGGCGCGCGTGGCCGCCGAATCGCGCAGCCCGAAGCCGATGATCTCGAGCCGCAATTTCAGCCCGCCGCGTCGAAGGGTCGCGACCTCTTTGGCCGCGTCGCCGCGGCATTCCTCGAGGCCGTCGGTGACGAGCACGACGAGGGGCTCGCCCTTCGAGCCGCGCAGATCGGTGGCCGCCTGGGCGAGCGCGTAGGCAATCGGGGTCGTCCCGAGCGCTTGGATCGCGGTGATGCGGCCGAGAAGCCGCTTCTTGTCGAGGGGTCCCAGCGGCACCGCGAGCTCGCTGTCGGTGCAATCGCCCGAGCGGCCTTCGAGGATGCGGTGGCCGTAAACGCGCAGCGCCACGCGCGTCTCGGCCGGGAGTGCCGCGACCAGCGCCGACAGCGTGTCCTTGGCCACGTCGATCATCGGCCGCGCCGCGCGCCCCTTGCCATCGGCGATCGTGCGCTTCATCGATCCGGACGCGTCGAGGACGACGAGCACGTCCGGTGGTCGCGCCACGGCGGCCATGCGTTCGCCGGTCGCGACGACCTCGAGGGCGCCGCGCGCCGGGCTCGCCGTCACGCTCAGTGACCAGTTCGCCGGCGCGCGGAGGTCGCGCCCGAGCTCGGCATAAAACGCCGCGAGGTCCTTGCTGTCTTCTGTGAAGAGCGAGCGCCCGCCGGTGACGTGCGCGAGCTGCTTCAGCACGTGATCGCCGGAGCTCGCGGTGCTGCGCGAGTAGGTCGTGAGGTCGTGGCCGAGTCCGATCGCGTAGATGCGCACGCGCGTCTCGCCCACGAGGCGCCAGAGCGCACCCGACGACAGGCCGTGCGCGCTGTCGGATCCGTCCGTCATGAGGATGATCGAGCGATGCCCGGGTTCGTCGGCAAGGAGCGCGATGCCCCGCGCGATCGCGTTGTAGAGGGCCGTCGATCCGTCGGCCCAGAACTTACCCTTCGTGGCAGCGTGGAGCGCGGCACGATCGGACGTGAAGGCCGGAAGCAGCGGCGCGACATCGCCTGCGAAGCGCATGAGATTGACGCGCTCGTCCGGCTCGACGGTGTCGATATAGGCATGCACGGCGGCCTCGAGGTCCTTGATGGACTCGGTCATGCTGCCGCTGGTGTCCCAGATCAGGAGGACCGAGCTGGGCGCGCGCCGCACCTCGAGCCAGTGCTCGCCGGCGGACGTCAGCCACGTGAACGTGTCATGGCGCGGCGCGCGGTCGCCGGGCGCGTGCGCGCCTATGGGTTTGGACCCATCGACGAGCGTGACGATCGAGCGGATGTCGGGCGTGCCGCTCAAGTCGACCGTGAGCGCGCCGGCGCTCGGCACCGTGACATGCAGGACGTCCACGTCGCCGCCCGCATGGGTGCCCGAGACGACCTCGCCGAGCGCCACGGCTCGGGCACGGGCGCGGTCGTCGTTCGGCTCGCGCTCGTTGCTCGGCGGCGCCGCGATCGCGGTTTGGTCGCTGGTCCCATCGTCGGCCTGGGGTCGCGCGAGAATCGGCACGTAGCCCGGTTTGCGCCCCTCGATCACCTCGATCTCGCTGAGGGTCGTGCGCGCGCCACCCTGGTTCTCGAGTAGGCGCACCTTGACGAATCGCGCCTCCTGCCCGATCGCGATCGTGTGCGGTCCCGCGGTCTTGGGAAGGGTCTGGCGCGCGACCTCGCGGAATCCGTCGATCGGGCTCTCGTCGGAGACCTCGATCGCCACGACCCGCGGCCAGTACGCATCGTGGCCCCCGTGATGGAGCACCACGCGGTCGACGAGCGCTCGCTGGCCGCGCTCGAAGGCGAGCACGAACTCCTGCGGCAGGTAGCCGGCGTCCTCGCCGGCACTCCCCGCGGACGACCAGCCCTCCCCGCCCGCCTTGCCGGTGAGACCGTCGAACAGCGCCACGACGCTCGCGCCGCCCGACGTCGCCCAGATTACGCGTCCGCCGAGCGCCGGCGCCGCGAGATCGAGCGGGGCCCTCTGGGCCAGGAAGGCTTCAGCCCCCGTTGCGAAGACTTTGAGGGCGCTGAACTCGGTCATCGTGCCGCCATAATTGGATCGGACGCGCAGCTTCACGCGGCGCGCGGCGACCGGCGCGAGCCGCACGAGCTGCTCGCCCCAGACGGGCTGCAAGCGACCGCCGCCCGCGCGCACGAAGTCGTCGCCGGCGGCGGTCGGCGAGGTCCAGATCTCGACGTGCTTGGGCAGGGTCCGCTTGTCCCACGGGCTAAAGACGATCGACGGGGAGGTGTTGTCGATCGCGACGCCGACGACCTCGGCCGGCCCAGCACCCGCGAGCGTGAAGATGACGTCGGCGGGCGTGGCACGCGGCGCCGAAAACACATCGGAGCTCTTCTGAAACGGTAGCCCATCGATGAGTGCCTCGGGCTTGGTCTTGGGCACGTCCGAGGCGATGGTTCCCCCGAGCGCCGAGCGCGCGATGTCGATTGCAAAGGGGAACGCGGGCGACGCGGCCGCGGACGCGCTGCTGACGCGCTCGGCGACGGGCCAGATCGGCGCGATGACGAATGGGATCTGCTGCTCGGGCGCGCCCTCGAGCGCGACGACGAGCGCATAACGACCCGGAAAGAAGCCCTCGCGCGGCGGCTCGAGCGACATCACGAGCGGCTTTTCCGCGGGCACGCCCAGCCACACCCACGGCCGCGTGCCCGGGACGGCACCCGGCGCGTCGAGTACCGTGAACCACGCGCGCCCTCTCAGCGGCCGATCCATCGAAAGAACGACGTTCACTTTCGGGGCATCGTCCCCGAAGGTGCCCGTCGGCTCGAGCGGCTCGGAGGCCGGTCCGACGCCGCGGCAGAATACGCCACGCAAGGTCGGCGGGGCGTCCTTGGGAAGCGCCCCCGCGATCGAGAAGCTGGCGCTGGGTGCGCCGTCGCCGCCTCCGGGGGGCGCGGAGGCGGCGACGGCGGCGAGCGCGAGGGCCAGGAGCCACATCAGGGGCTCGGCACGCCGGGCATCGGACGCGTGTCACGCGCGTAATTCGGAGGAACCTCGAACGTCGCCGCGGGAATCCTCAGGCGCTCGAGCTTCAGGATCGTGTAGGTGAGGACCACCGTCCCGCGCGCGTCGACGACCTTCCGCTCGAGCGGGACGCCCGGGTACTTCGAGTAGTCGGGCACGGGGTTGCGCGTCGGATCCGCGCGGCCCGTCGGATCGAGGGCCAGCACGAGCTTGCCGACCACGACGAGCTCGTCGCGCGTCATCGAGCCCGCGCCCCACGACAGGATGCAGTCCTCCTCGATGAGCTGCCCGCCCTGCGACACCCGCAACACGTCGCACGCTCGGCCGCTCACGGTCCCACGAGTGCCGGGGCGTTCGAACACGAGCCCGGGGCGCGGCGGACCCGGTGGCGGCACGACGCCCGGCGCAGCGGCGGGTGGACGGAGCGCCGCCTCGATCAGGCGACGCTCCTCGGGCGACGCATTCTGGAGGCGCTGGCGCTGCTCGGGCGTCAGAAGGGGATCCAGCTCGTCGAGCGAGTTGGGAACCTGATTCGTCGCCCGCGCGCCCGTGCTCGCGACAACTTCGACGTACGTCTGGCGCTCGGTATCGAGCATGACGACCTTGCCGGTCGCCGCATCATAGAGGATCACGCGCGTCGCATCGCCGGTGCCGGTCGGTGGCTCGACGCGAACCCTCTTGCCTTCGATGGTCACGCTGGTGGTACGCGGGGCGCCGCCGCCCTTGACCTCGAGCTCCCAGCGCACACCCGCATGGGAAGCGCCTGCGAGGGCCGTCGACAGGAGCGCGAAGACAGCCGCCGAAACGAGAGAGGTGCGCATCGAAACCTCGCATGGGAGCCGTCAGGAAGGGTTCATTCCAAGTCGGTTGACTGCAAAAGTCAACGCGAGCGCGGACGATCACGGTGCCCCGCACGACGACGTCCCTTCGTTCGCGTTTGCCTTCTTGGACACGCGAGGCGCCGAAAGCCCGCAGGCATTCCTCGCATGATCCGGTCCGGCGGCTCGGACGGCGCGCGCACGGTCACATCAGAGCGTGCATTCGGACGGCGCGGCGGTCAGCGCGGCCGCGCTGTAGTCGGCCGTGAGGCACGCGGCGGGCGCGCCGCTCTCGGTCGTGCAGCTCCAGGCGACGTCGCCGAACGCGGTCAGGAGGTTGCCGAGGCTCTGATAGTTCTTGTTGCAGCCGGGGCAGGGCGCGCCGAACGCCGGCTCGAGCGCACCGCAGTCCTCGGCCGGCGTCCCCGGCAGCACCAAGCACGTGCAGATATCGTCGAGCTCGGACTGCCCGAGACCGCCGCTCGGGACCTTACCCGCGCCGATGGCGTCGCACGTCTCGCTGAACGTCCCCGCGAGGCGCGCGCGTGACACCGGGATGACGTGGTGCACCGGCAACGTCGTCGAGCAGTTCTTCGGGTACGTCTCGGTGCCCGAGTAGACGTTGAACGCGGACTCGGCCGACGCGGCGATGTCGCAGCCGCTGCGCGGGAACGTCAACGTGACGGCCGTGTCCGAGATCTGGCAGATATCCTGGGTCCCGTCGATGCGCGCGCCGTTCACGACCCGCGCCGTCACCGACGTCGCCGAGACCGCCGTGAGCTCCATCAGGATGTTGAGCTCGCGCCCCTCGATGTCGGCCTTCCAGAGGCCGTTCAACGTGGACAACACCGGGTGGTCGGCGCCGTCGATCGAGGTCAGGACGAGCGAGTCGAAGCGGAACCACTGGCCGATCGCGAGGCACTCGCAACCCGCCACGACGGTGTCGCCCTCGACCTCGCCGACCTCGCCGACCTCGACCTCGGACACCTCGGTCGCGGGCGTCGTGTCCGGGACCGTGGGCGGCGGGAGCTTGTTCTCGGTCGTATCGACCGGACTCGCGCAGCCCGCGAGCGCGACCAGCGCCAAGCAGAGCGGGATGCGGCGAGCGAGCGAACGCGCGGCGGCGCGAGGAAACGATGCGAATCGGCGAACCATCATGAGGGAGACGTTTGCCCTATGGCGCCGGATAGGTCAAAACCATGCCGTGAAAGTGAACACACTCGCGGTTCGGCGCGCGGTCTCGACCGCCGCCGTGGCCACTTGCATAGCGCTCGTCGCGGCCCTCGACGTCGGCTCGGACGCGCGCGCCGGCGGCTTCGAGATCCCCGACACCGGCACGTTCGTGCTCGGGCGCGGCGGCGCCTTCGTCGCGCGCGGTGACGACCCGACCGCGATCGCGCTCAATCCGGGCGCGCTCGTGCGCATGGTCGGCACGCACGTTCTCTACCACCACAGCCTCATGTGGGAGGACGCGACCTTCACGCGCGCACCCAGCGATCTGCCACCCGGCACTGACTACGATTTCGACCCGCTGGCGCCGCAGTCGAACCAGGACGCGCTCTTTCCGATCGGTGCGATGTTCGTGGCGACCAGCGACTTCGGCCTCGAACACTGGACCTTCGCGGCCGGCCTCTACGGCCCCAACGCGCACGGCACCAAGGACTACGCAGTCGATGGCGGCCAGCGTTATCTCCTCACGCACCTCGACGCCGTGCTGCTCTATCCGAGTCTGGCAGTCGCCTATGGCGATCGTGACAGTTTCGGAATTGGCGTCACATTCCAGCTCGCGATGGCTCCGAGCCTGAACATGGATCTGGTCGTCGACGGTTCGCAGAGCGGCGAGCTCCATGCGTACTACAGCGGCAACGACGTCATCGCACGGATTTCATTGAGTGATCTGACCTCGTTTTCGGCCATCGTCGGTGCCTGGTGGCGACCGGCGCCGAACTGGGAGATCGGGGTGTCGGGGCGCGTCGTTCCTGCGATGCTCGAGCTGAGTGGCAAATTCTCGCTCAGCAATGTGCCAGGGCAGACACAATTCTCGCCGAGTCAATTGGCGGTGCCGGGCTCGGCTGCACGCCTGGATCTGACGATCCCCCCGACGGCCCGCGTCGGCGCGCGCTACCGCCATCTCGATGGCAATCACGAGGTCTTCGACCTCGAGTTCGACGTCGTCTACGAGGCCTGGTCGATGCTCGAGAGCTTCGATGTGAAGCTCGACGGCACGATCAATATCTTCGTCGGCGCGGAGGCGCCCGACACCAAGCTCGCCAAGAGCTGGCGCGACACGCTCTCCGTGCGGCTCGGCGGGACGGTCAGCGCCTGGCACGGCACGCTCGGCGGCCTCGACGGCGAGTTCCAGCTGTCGGCGGGCGGCTACTGGGAAAGCGCGGCGGTCCCCAAGAACTACGACAACCTCGACTTCCTCGCGTTCCAGCGCTTCGGGGTCGGGCTCGGCGTGGCCGCGCGCCTGGGGGGGCTCAAGCTCACGGCGTCGTACAATCACGTCTTCCAAGAGGACCGCAGCGTCGACGAGCGCTTCGGCAAGGTCTACCAGGTGCGGCCGCTCGACCCGTGCCCGGACACGTGCGATGGGGGCGCCGGTTGGTCGGGCGTGCCTGCGAATGCGGGGCGGATCCAGAGCGGCTACGACCTCTTGGCCTTTGGCCTCGAAGCCGCATTCTGAGCCGTCGCGAGGGGGTCTAACGGGTGACCAGCTGCACCTGCAGGACCACGCCGCAGCCCACGCAGCGTGTCTCGTGATCGGCGCCCGCCACGCGGATGAACATCTGGCAAGTCGGGCAGCGCGTGAGCCCGTAGCGACTGACGCGAACGATGTGCTTTCGGCTTTCGCTACTTCGTGCCGTGCCTTGCATGGGATACCTCCAGCCGCTACGGGCTCCGCACTGCCATCTCGCAGGGAAGCAGAGCAAGACGTGTTCCCGAGCGCGGCGCGTGTGGTTTCGTCGGCCGCAAGCCGTGAGGCGTAGAAAAACTTCCCACGCCCCGCACCCTTGCCCCGGTCCGCCCCGTCACCCGCATGGTGTCAGGGGCAGTCCTGACCCGGCAGCGTCGCGAAGAACGTGCTCGTGCAGGAGGAGGCGCCATAGTAGCTGTGGTGGCTGCAGCAGAGGTCGGGGGCTTCGTCGGCACAGTCCGCGACGAACTCACACGACACGATCGGCTGACACGTGTCGGGGCTCGGGGCGCAGTAGTTGCGGTCGCCGCGATCATGGCAGCAGGTGGTCCACTCGCCGGGGCGGCGCGCGGCACATTGGGCGTCGACCAGGCAGGCGTCGCGCTGGCCCGCGCTGCACTGAGCCTCGGCGATGCAGGCGCTCAGATACGACGACGGCGCGGTGCAGCAGACCTCGCCGGGCTGGCAATCGCTGGCCACCTGGCAGTGGATCTCGGGGTTCGCGGCGCTCGGGGCTGACGCGACCTCGGGCGTATCGGGCGCGGTGTCGGCCGGGGTGGTGACCTCGGGCGCGGCGGTCCCGTCGGGCGCGGCGGTCGCATCGGGCGCGGCGGTCTCGGCGGCGGCCGTCGCATCCACGGCGTGCGTCGCCTGGGCCGCATCGCCAGACGAGGTGCTCGCCGGATCCGAGCACGCCGCCACGCAGACACCCAACAGCAGAGACGACCAGACGCTGTGCATGCGACGCAGATAGCAGCGTTGTGCCGATGCAATCAAGCGCGGCGTCAGATTGCCAACGCGAATATGACAGCCGCGCGGGGCGGGGCGTGGTGGCACTCTCGCGTGCGTGCTTGCCATTCGTGCCGGCACGCGACGAGGTTGTCGCCGGGCGCGCCGCGCGCGTGTTATACAGACCCTGGCCTTTCGAAGAGCGCTCTGTCTGCCGAGGTTCTGATGCGACGCCTCCTCCCGCTTCTCGCGCTCCTGTCGTTCGCGGCCGCCGTCGTCCAGCGCGTGACCCTCGACGAGGCCTTTGCCTGAGGGTGCGGGGCGCCTGCCGGTCCGGCGGGCAAGGATCCCACGGCCGACGGCGTGCCCGCACGCCCCTGGCACGTCTCCCTGACAGCCGGGTACTTCGACGCCGCGCTGCGCTTCGACGACCGCTTCGACGCCGACGTGCGCGAGGTGCTCATCAGCGCGGGGCTAGCCCGCGACGTCGGCGACTTCACGATCGGAATACAGCTCGGTGCCATCCTCGACGGTGAGCTCCATACGGCCGGCGCCGGCGGCGCGGACTACGCGATCACGCCCGGCTTCCTGGTCGGGCTTGCGGGCGAGTGGCATGCGCTGCGTGCGCCGCGGGCGCCGATCACTCTCTCGCTGGGACTGCAGCTCGCGGTCGCGTCCGCGCGCGTCAAGGACGCGTTTGGCGACACGGCGCCGTGGGTGGCGCTCGACGCGCGCCTGTCGCTGACGGTGTCGCGCACCTTCTGGGAAGTCCTGACGCCGTACGCAGCCGTGCGCGCGCTCGGGGGCCCGATCCTCTGGTCGAACCGCTCGGCCAACAGCCCCGAGGTGGGCGGCGCGAAGGACGTCGTCGGCAGCGACCCGCGCCATGTGCAGCTGGCGCTGGGCCTCGGCGTGGCGCCCCACCCCGCCTTCGCGCTTCATCTCGAATGGGACTACTTCGGCGAGCACGGGCTCTTCGGCGGCGTGAGTGCCTCGTTCTGAGCCCGCTCTCAGGCAATTCGTGCGCGCCGTGGTGCTCGCGGCGACGGGCGGCTGCCTGTCCGACGGGGCCCCGGCGCGCACGGGCGATCTGGACGTCCAGCGCGACGTCGCCACCACCGCCGACCTCGGGCCTGACACCGCGCCGCCCCCGAAGACGTGGCCTCGTCCCTGCGACGCGATCTACGACCAAGACCGGCTCCCCGAGTTTCATCTCGCGTTCGCAGCTGCCGAATGGGACGCGCTGACCGCCGACTGCGAGGCCGGCACGAAGAAGTACCGCCCGGTCCAGTTCACGTACCAAGGCAAGACTGTCGCGGCCAAGGCGCGACTCAAGGGCGGCTGGTCGTGGAACTGCCAGAAGATGCAGTTCGTCGTGTCGTTCAACGAGGACGACGTCCACGCCCGCTTTCGCGGCCTGCGCAAGCTGAGCCTCGACGCGCCCTGGTATGACCACACGCACCTGCACGAGCGGCTCGCGTTCCAGATCTTCGCCGCGCGCGGGCTGCCGCACTCATGCGCGAACCATGCGAAACTATTCATCAATGACTCGTACTACGGGCTCTACTCGAATATCGAGCACCTGGACAAGGAGTACCTCGAACGCAACTTCGAGGAGTCCGACGGCAACCTCTATCTGGCTGCGAACGAACTGAAGACCAACGAGGACATCGGGGATATGAGGCGCGCGGGCGACCTCAAGAATGCCACGACCATCGCGCAGGTCGCGGCCCTGGTCGATCTCGACGAGACGGTCGCCGAGTGGGCGGTCGAAGCCATGATCCCCGCCGCCGACAACTACTGGGCCGGGGTCGAGATCAACTTCTATATCTACGACCATCCGTCGCGCGGCTTCCTGTGGTTGCCCTACGACATGGACGCCATCTTTGGCGACACGCTGTATGGGGACGGATCGCCGGTCTTTCCGGGCGTCGAGACCGCGGACCCGATCCGCTGGGAACACGCCTGGTGGGGCAAGGAGCCGCTCGTGCAGCTGGTGCTGGCGGACCCGACGTGGTGCGAGCGGTTCGTCGACGCGCTGCGGCTTGCGCGCGCAGTCTACGTGCCGGAGGCGCTGGCGGCGCAGATCGACGCGTGGGATGCGCAGATCGCCCGGGCGATCGCGGACGATCCGAACAAGACGTGGACCGAGGCGCAGCACGCCGCGGCCATCGAGGCGCTCAAGAAGTTCGTGCGGGTGCGCGCCGACTACATCGACCTGTGGCTCTTCGTCGGCGGGCACTGCCCGGCGGTGTGGTGAGCGGGCAAGCGCTGGGCGCTCTTCGTGAACCAGAAATCGCTTGCACGGACCTGCATCCGGACGCATTATCAGTCGTATGATAAAGAACTTCCGAGGCGCTCTGCTGGCGCTTCCGTGGGTCCTCGTGGCCGCTTGCGAGCCCGGTCGTTCGAAGGTTCCGTCCCCCTATCAGGGGGTCGTCGAGCTCGACCAGCGCGTGCTCGCGTTCGAGGTCGGGGGACGCCTCCTGACGGTCGGGCTCCAGCGCGGTCAGACCGTCAAGGCCGGGGTGGTGCTGGCGACGCTCGACGACACGCTGGCGCAGTCGGCCAAGGCCGCGCGCGCCGCGGAGCTCGCGCTGGCGAAGGCGCAGCTGGCGCTGCTCGAAGGGGGTGCGCGGCCGGACGAGATCGCGGCGCTCGAAGCCCAGGTGCGGTCGGTCACCGCCACCGAGCGCACGCTGGCAACGAGCGTCGCGCGCGAGAAGGGGCTCGCCGACCAGCACGTCGTCCCGGCCTCGGCGCTCGACGAGCTCTCGGGGCGCCTCAAGGCCACGCGCGCCTCCCGCGAGGCGGTCCAGCACCAGCTCGCGGCGCTCAAGTCGGGCGCACGCACGCCCGAGCTCGACGCCGCGCGCGCACGCATCGAAGCGGCCACCATCGCGCTCGCGGCCGAGGATCAGAAGATCGCGAAGCTCACGCTGCGCGCCCCGATCGACGGCGCGATCCTCGATCGCATGATGGACCCAGGCGAGGTCGTCGGCGCCGGCACCCCGATCGCGACGCTCGGCGACCGCGACCATCCCTACGTCGACGTCTTCGTCACGACCGCCGATCTCGCACCGCTCGCCGTCGGCCAGGACGCCAGGGCGATCGTCGACGGCGTCGGCACCCTCGCCGCCAAGATCGAGCGCATCGCCGACACGACCGAGTTCACGCCGCGCTACGTCTTCAGCGAG
>SXIE01000084.1 GCA_005772945.1 Pseudomonadota bacterium | reverse complement strand
TCCGACCCGGTCGACGCATGGGATGAGCTGCAGGTACGGCGTCAGCTCGCGCAGGAAGCCGTAGACCGCCGCCGGCTCGCGCGCGCTCTCGGCCGTCACGACCGCGAGCACGTTGAACTCCGCGCCATGGCGACGAAGCAGCGCGACGGCGCGCATCACGCGCTCGAACGACGGCGCGCCCCCACGATCGACGCGCCCCGCGTCGTGAATTGCGGGCGGCCCATCGACCGAGAGCCCGACCAGAAAACCATGGCGCGCGAGGAACGCCCCCCAGGCGTCGTCGAGCAAGAGACCGTTCGTCTGCAGCGCATTCTCGACGGTCTGCCCGACGCGCGCGAACCGCCGCTGCAGCGCGACCGCGCGCTCGAAGAAGTCGAGCCCGCACAAGGTCGGCTCGCCCCCCTGCCAGTCGAAGCGCACGATGGGCTGGCCCGCGTGAGCCACGAACATCCCGCGCACGAAGCCCTCGAGGACCGCGTCCGACATGCGCGGCGCGGCCGCGTCGTCGCGGTCGCGGTAGAAGCAATACGTACACGCCAGGTTGCAGGCGGCGCCCGCCGGCTTGGCCATAACGTTGAATGGAGCAGCCAACACGTCGGCTCCGTTCGCCCGCGACACGCGGCGGCGCGACGCTAACACCCTCGAGGCGCGTGTCAACGCGCCGATATCGGCATGTGGCGAATGCTCAGTCGCCTATTTCTGGGCGAGGAGCGCCGTCCATCCGTCCGTCGAAGTGCTGGTCATGGATGGCTATTAGAGCCATTCTAGCCCGCATCGCGCCCGTTCCTTGCGGCCTGCATTTTCGCCATGCTAGGTGGCCCCCAAGGAGAAACCGAATGACAACTAGTCATCATTTGGAGGCCGTCATCCTGCTCATCGGATCCGTCTCCGCGTGCGACGGCCTGGACCCCATTCCCGCGGAGTCCGCGCCCCTCGACGGGTTGGACCCGGCGCTCACCGTGTGCAGCAAGCAATACGACCCCCAGAACGACCCCTTCGTCATGGGCATCGTGCTGAGCGACTCCGCGCCGACGTCCGACTACTGCAGCGGCCAAACCGTGATGCAGTCGACGTGCACCGCGTGGGGCACCGTGAGCGCGGCCGTCGGCACCCCTTGCGGGTTCGGCTGCCGCAACGGGGCGTGCCTCTACGCGCCGGGCTACGCCAACATTGTGAGCAGCCCCTACCTCGCCGACCCGACCGGCAAGACCAACGCCTGCCCGGCGATCCAGAAGGCTCTCGACGCGGTCGCCGCGGCGGGCGGCGGGCGCGTGTTCGTCCCGGCCGGCACCTACCTGGTGGACGCCTGCGTCCTGCGCATCGGCACCCTCGTGGAGCTCGTCGGCGAGGGCGACACGAGCGTGCTCGTGCGCGGCAAGACGCCCGGCATCGCGCCGGCGAACGTCGTTCTCAAGGACGGCAAGCCAACCCAGACAGCCGGCTGTGGCGCGGACATCGGGATGCCAGGCGCGCTCGAACTCATCAGCAACAGCGGCTATGGCTGCGGCAACTCCTACATCCGCATTCGCAAGTTGAAGCTGGTCGGCACGGCTGGGAAGGCCGCGGTCACCTGGGCCACGGCGAAGCCCACGGCGCTGTCGGTGCTCATCGCCCTATCGGCGGTCGAGCACACGACCCTCGAGTACCTCACCATTCGCGATCCGGCCCAGGACGCGATCTTCGTCCGCAACGGCGGCACGAATACGACGATTCGCCACAACGACATCCGCGGCATCGGGGCCCAGTGGGGGAACGCCTGCGGGATCACCGTCGAGCACTGGAACGACGGGCTCGCCTTCGCGACGGGCACGTCGGGCAATCCGGTGAAGCCCGTCGTCATCGAGAACAACCACGTCGTCGTCGACGGGCCCCACTACTGCGGTACCAACAGCGCGCTCGCTTGCGACGTCGACACCGACTGCGGGGTGACGACCTGCACGGCAGGGCGGTGCAGCGCGAATACGGCGGTGGCGTGTACCTCCGACGCCCAGTGCGGCTGCGCCGGGGGGCAATCCGTGGTCGTCGCCGGTATCGCCGCGAGCTATCACGGCGCGGCGAAGTACCATCCGATGGTCGACATCCGCGGCAACTGGATCGAGGTCGACAACCTCAACCACGGCATCAAGTGCCAGGGGTGCACGACCTCGAACATCAGCAGCAACACCATCACCCCGATCGTCAACGGCACCAGCGTGGCCGGACCCGCCCTGGCCGGACGGTCCCACGGCATCAAGGTCGAGGGCTCGCTCGGGACCATCAAGGTGCTCGGCAACTCGGTCGCCGGATCCGGCGCCGCCGCGGACGGCTACGGCATCGTCGTCCAGGGCAGCAGCGGCAACGCCGGAAGCCAGGTCAGCAACAACACCGTCAAGACCAAGCAGCTGGGCGTGAACATGCGAGGTCTCTGGGTGAGACGCCTCGATGGCTTCGAAGCGATACATAACGATGTCTCCGAGGCTATCGGCGGCCACAGCACGGCGATCGCGTTCGCGGTCGGCGAGACCGCGTGCAGCGCCGCGAACGCCGCGTCGACTACGAACGGCGTCATCTCCCTCAACTACGTCTCGTGGACAGGGAGTGGAGGCGCACTCGTGGTCCGGAGCGCGACCAAGAACACGTACAGCTCGAACTACGACGACGACGTGCTGACGAACCCCGCCTTCTACTGTCCGGCATCGACCGGGGTCGTCTACCCCTGAACGGCTGGGCACCGCAGCGATGCGCGCGCGCAGGTTAGAGGACGCCAGGAGGGCTCGAGGCGCGGCGAAACCGGACGTCGGCCGACACGCGCACGCGATCGGCCGAGACGTTGGCCCAGCCCGCGTGGACGGTCAGGCCGCCAAAGAGCAGGACGTCGCCGGGCAGGACCTCGCTCGAATCCCAGGCGCTCCCGTCGGGCACGTCGATCCCGGCGAGGGCGTGGGTGTGGTGCCAGAGGCCGGAGCGATGCGAGCCCGCGATCACCGCAAGCGGGCCGAGCGCAAACGGCGTCGGCACCAGGGGATACCAGGCGGTCCAGAGGTCTTCGCAGGCGGGCACGTAGTAGCGGTCCTGGTGCGGCAGGGTCGTATGCTGCGGGCTGCCGGGGAGCTTGATCCAGCAGAGGTGCGTCGTGGCGCCGCGGGCCGGCTCGCCATAGACGGCGCCGAGGACCTCCAGCACGCGCGGGTCCTCGCCGAGCGCGTGGAACGCCGGCAGCCGGTTGAGGTCCTGCTGCAGTCGGATCCACGCCGGGTCATCGAAACCGCGCCCCGCCAGCTGCACCCCCGGCACCGCCTCGACCCACGGGGGATTCGCGTCGTCCGCGTGGAACCAGCCCGCGGCGGCGCCGAACGCACGCACGAACGCGCGCACCGGACCGAGCGCCGCGGCGGACACGAGCTGCCGGAAGAAGAGATAGCCACGCAGCACGGCCGCCGCGCGTAACGCCGCCGCATCGCTGAGCAGCGGGGTGTCGTCGCTGAGCGGCGACAGCGCGAACCGCTCGGGAACGAACGCGCGGGCGGCGGACCCTTGCATCAGCGCGCAAGCCGTCCTGCGCCGGCGCCGCGCGTCGTCCCGCCGGCCCTCACTTGGACAGCTTGGACCCGTCGACGGTCGCCGTGACGTCGCCGTCGACGGCCACGGCGATCGCGGTCGAGGCCGCGGGCGTGTGCTCGCCCGGGACGTAGACCCCGACCGTGACGATGTACGAACCCGCCGGGAAGCTCTTCGTGCCTCCGGTGGCGGCGCACGGATTCGGCGCGCCGGTCATGTCGAGCAGCGTGGTCGACGGGACCGTGAACGCGTCGCTGTCGATCGCCACGCAGGCGCCGGCGTTCGCGGACTGGACCGAGATGACGACGACGCGCCCCGACTGGCCGGTGATGGGCGTCGAGGCGATCGCGATCTTACCGGGGCTCCCGGTCGCCGGCTTCAGCTTGCTGCCGTCGACCGTGACCGTCACGTCGCCATCGACCTCGACCGACACCGCGGTCGACGCGTCGGGCGTCTGGTTCCCCGGGGTCACGACCGCGAGCGTGAACGCGTACGTTCCCGGTTGGAACACGACGTCGTCGCTGGCGGGACCGCACGGATTGCCGCTCATCGCGGTCAGCGGCGTCGCGGCGAGCGAGAATGGATCGGTCGACACCGACGCGCAGAGGCGCGCGCTGTTGTCGGGCGTGAGCGCCACGAGCACCTTGCCCTGCCAGCCGGTCACGTTCGTGACGGCGACCAGGATCCGACCTGGCTGCGGGGTCGCCGTGGTCTCGCCGGCCGTCTCGTTCGTCGTCTCGACCGCAGTCTCGTCGGGGACGGTCTCGCTCGCCGTCGCCTCGGGCCCGCCGGTCTCGACGACCGCCGTGTCGCTCGCCGTCGTCTCCGCGGCGCTCGTCGTATCCGTTCCACCGCCGTCATCGGAACCGCACGCCACGGCCAAGGTCCCGAGAAACGCCATCATCCCAACGCCCCAACGCATAGCTACCTCCGAACTCGATTCACCCACAACAACGCTCACACCCAGATTCTAGGCACTTGCGAGCCTCACAGGGCCCGCTCGACCAAGCGCTGCTCGAACCAACGGACGAACTGGTCTTCGGCCAGCAGCTCGGTCTCGTGGGCCCACTGCCGTATCACGAACACGGTATCGCCCGTGCCGCTGAGCGCCGCGTCGACCGCGGCTTGGAGCTTCTCGTCGGGCCCGATATCGGACCAGCGCGTGTTCTTGCCGAAGTCCGGGTCGTTCGTCGCCACGTACTCGAACCCGACGCGCCGCGCCGGGTCCCACCCGTCCAAGGTGAAGTCGACGACCTCGCAGGTCTCGGGCGTCCTCCCGTCGCAGGCGGAGATCCCCGTCAACGCGTGGGTCTCGTCGGTGGCGGCCACCCCCCGCTGCGCGAGCGCCTCACGCGCGAGCTCGACCGCGCGGGGCTCGGAGAGGTATTCGATCTGGTCGCAGGCACTGGCGGCGAGGGCCGCAATGCAGGCCGCAACCATTGAAAAGCGGAAAACGGAAGCGCTGGGTTTCATCGACTCACTCTAACCGAAGTTCATGGGGTGCGTCTGGGGGTCGAGCGGGCCGGCCCACCGCCTTGGCCACCGCCTTGGCCGGCGTCTGCTTCAAGAGGTGCAGAGCCGCCCAGAGCCCGGCGGCCGACACGAGGATGAGCGCGAGGAACGGCCACGCGCCGTAGAAGACCTGCGCGCCCGGCAGCGAGGTCAGAAGCGCGCCGGCGACCAGCGCCACGCACGCCAGCCCGAACGCGAACCCGGGCAGGCGCGGCCAGAGCACGTGCAACGCCACGAGCGTGACCGGCATCGTCATCTGGAAGAGGAACATGCCGATGACCATCGCGGCCGGAGTCCCGCTTCCGAAGGCGATGAGCGGCGCCGAGACGACGAGCGCGCCGACGCTCGCCCGCGCCCAACCGATCCGATCGGCGATGACCCCACCCGAGACCTTGCCGAGACAGGCGGCCGTCGCCATCGCCCACGGGAGCCAGTCGAGCTTGGGGCACGCGTGGCAGCCCGCCATGCCGACGAACGCGCGGATGGCGATCGACACGAGCAGCAGCGTGGCGATGACGCTGGCGGCCGATGGCGCGGGGCGCGGCTTGGAGAGGGCCTCGGGGGGCCGGACATTGCCGAGCAGCGCGACGACCCCGGCGGCGAGCGCGAGCCCGAGGACGAACGGGACGGTCGGCACCTCTCCGCTGCGACCGAGGAAGAGGCCGACCGCCAACCCGAGCGCGCCGGGACCGACGAAGATCCCCGGCGCCGAGGCGCGACCCGGATCGACCGAGAGCGCGGCCGCGCCGGCGCCGACGTGGAAGAGCGCGTTGCCGAGCCCGGCCACGACCATCGCGAGCGTCGGGTCGAGGCCCGTGACGAGGAGGCCGACCGCGGTCGTGACGAGCCCAACCAGCGTGACGAGGCGCGAGAGGCGAAAGCGATCGACGAGCGGTCCCCAGAGGACCTGGGTCGCGAACGCGAGGAGATCGTAGCCGAGAATGAACGCGAAGGCCTCGCCCGGATCGACGTCAGCCAGCGCGATCGCGCCGAAGACGGTCGTCACGGTCGAGGCGTCGACGAGCGCGTGGATCCCGCCGTAGGCGTACGGGATGATGCGGTGGCGCGTCGTCTCGGCGAGGGTCATCGGCGCGTGCCTTTCGCGAGAGCCGGGCGGGCCGCGACGCCCTCGATCTCGAACAGGAGGTCGGCACGACAGAGGTCGACCGGGACCGCGAGGATAGCCGCACCCAGGCCCGCGCGCGCGAGGTAGCGTTCCATGGCGCGCTCGGTCTCGGTGTCCTTCACATAGGCGGTGATCGACACGAGATCGGCGAGCGTGAGGCCCTGGGCCGTGAGCAGCGCGTCTACGCTCTCGAAGGTCGCGCGCACCTGGCCGTCGCGGTCCCCGACGGCGACGGTTCGCCCGGCGCGATCGATGGCGGCCGTCCCGGACAGGTGCAGCGTCGCGGCACCTCCGAAGGTCACCCACGCGGCGCGGGCGAACGCCGAGCCGTAGGCCGTGGCCGAGCACTGCGCGGACGTGGCATCGACATAGCGCGGGGCTGCGTGCTGGGCGCCCGCGCCGGCGACCGCCAAGAGATCGAGCGCGATGGCGCCGGTCCCCGCAGTGCCGCCGATCCCCGTGCTCGCCGGCGGCGCGACGCACCCCGAGCCAAGGCGCGCACGTTCGACGTAGGCGATGTTGCGGGCCTCATTGAAGGGCCCATACCAATCGAGAATTGCATCGAGGTGCAACCATGTGCGCGCGACGTGACCGAAGCGCAGGCCGAGCGCGGCGAGTGCCTGGTCCGTCCGCGCGAACAGCGACGCGGTGGCCCGGCGATGGTCCCCCTGCGCGCCGGGCGAGACGGGCGCGGCGTGTGCCGGAGCGGGCACCAGCGAGGCGAGCCACACCAATCGGGTGTCCTGCCAGCGCACCTCGCGCCCCGTGACGCCCGTTGGCGTGACGACGGTGGTCGGGCGCGGCGCGTCGGCCCCATCGCTCCGAAAACCCCAGGCTTGCAGCCCGATGAGCGAGCGCGTCTTGCCCGGCTGCGGATCGATGAAGCTGACCGGACCTTGGGGATCCCGACCGGCCTCCGCGAGCGCATCGGCCCGGCCCGCGAGACATGCGTCGCGGTCCTGCAGTGGACCATAGAGGCGCTCGCTGACGAGCTCCGCGGGGTGGCGCGCGAGCTCGCGATAGAGCGCCCGTGCCGCCGCGCGTGGGCCGACACCCGGCAGCGCCCGACCCGACGCCCACACTTCACTCCACCCCGCCCGCGGCCTGCTCACCACGGTCACGCACGGAGCCGCCACGGACACGCCGGACAGCCCGGACAGGCCGCTCGCCATCATGCCTTCACCCCTCCTCGGCCCGGGACGCGCGGCGTCGCGGTCAGGAAACAGCCGTGCTCGCGGTGCTCGTCGAGCCGGCACGACCAGACCAGGCGCCCGTCGTGGACCGTGATGTCCGGGCACCCGTCGCACATGTTCATCTCGCCGTCGGGCATCATGTCGATCGGCTGGATGATGATGATCGATTGGAAGTGGACGCGCGGCGGGACGCGCGGGCGCAGGAGGTCGCGCGCATACTCGGCGGCGGCCTTGCGCACGCCGTCGTCGAGCGGCGCGAAGGCGGCGAGCATGCTGCGCCCCGCGCGCAGAACGGCCGGCGGGGCGTACGCGTAGTATTTTCCCGTGAGCGCGTGGTGCCCGGTCTGGAGGAGCTCCATGTAGCGCGCGCCGACGTAGCCGTAGATCTTTTCCGGGGTGCCGAGGCGACCCGAGATGAGCCACTTGAAGGAGTTCGGGTCCTTGGTGCCGCCGAGGTAGGCACACGGGGCGAAGTCCGGGTGCTCGGTGCGGATGGTGTCGACGACGTCCTGCGCCGTGAGCGGCACGGAATTGCGATCGTCGTCGAGGTAGACGAGCTTCTCGTGCGTGTCGATGGACTTGCCGTTGGCGAAGTACTGGAACTCGCGCGTGCGCGTCGTGCGGAGGAGGATGAACACCATCCCGTGCACGATGTCGATGTGTTGCTGAGCCCAGTCCACGAGACGAGGGACGTGCGGGAGCGTCTCGCGTGAAATGGTCGCGTTGAAGGCACAGCCCATGTCGCCGGCGTCGGCGACCATGCGCGCGTAGTGGAGGCGCAGCTCGCCGAGCTCGACCTCGCCGAGGTTCTTGTGGTGCGGGCGGTTCTGGGTCGAGTCGATGTGGAAGGTGAAGCCTTGGAGCCCGGCCTTCTTGAGGTCCTTGAGGAGGCTCGGCGTGAGGGCGAGGCCGTTCGTGTTGATGATGGTCGGGAGCCCATACTCGCTGTGGATCATCCGCACGACGTCGGCGATATGCGGGTAGACGAGCGGGTCGCCACCGGCGATCGAGATGCTGTGGACCTTGCGCTCGCGGAGCAGCACGTCGAGATCGCGGCGGACGGCGTCGACCGACTTGTCGCTGTTCGGGTCGTTGCGCGAGTAACACCCCTCGCAGGCGAGGTTGCAGCGTTTGGTGGGCTCGAGCCACGCGAGGATGTTGTCGTTGAGCGACCAGGGCAGCCGATAGAGGTCGGAGGGGCGCAGCGTTGCGGTCATCGAAGTCCAGGACCCAGGAGGGGATGGTTCGCGGCATGCGAGTGGGGCGCGCGCTGTGAGCGAAATCTCACTGGGTCCGCGGGATTGTGCGGGGCCGGGGACGCGGGTACATCGGTCAAATGACGGAGAGCCTGCACGCGGTGGTGAGGGTCGGTCGCGACGGCCGGGTCGTCGCGCTCGGGGCGGACGCGGTAGGGTTCTTGGGCGGTGCACCCGGGATGGCGTGTGCGTCGCTCGTGCGCGCGGCGGAGCCGAGCGGTCGCCCGGTGTGTCGGAGCGACTGCGCCAGGAGCCTGGCCGAGAGCGAGCCGCCGCGGCGCGAGGTGCGGTCGGTCGTGGTGCGAGGGCAGCTCGCGCGGATGCAGTGCGAGCGCGTGGGCGACGAGGTGGTGCTCGTGGTAGCGACGAGCGCGTCGGCGGAGGCGTGCTCCGAGGCGCTCACGGCGCGGGAGCGGGCGGTGCTGACGCTGGTCGCCGAGGGCCTGACGGATCGCGAGGCGGCGGCGCGACTCGGGATTCGGCCGAGCACGGTGCGCACGCACGTCGAGCACGCGCGCGACAAGCTGGGAGCGAAGACGCGGGCGCAGGCGGCGATGCGGGCGCGGGCGCTGGGGCAGTTGGGATGATCGTCACGCGGCCTTCGCGTTGCGCTCCATGACCTTCCAGCCGCGCCTGCCCAGCTCGACGCGCAACGCGAGTGGCGCAGAGCCTCCGGCGCTGATGGTTGTCAGATCGGGCAATTCGAGCGCCATGCGCGTCGCGACGACCATGCGAACGAGCCGGTCCGCAAGACCCGAGATCGGTACCGCACCGTTCTCCCATCTGCTGACCTGGCTTGGTGTAACGCCGAGGGTATCGGCGAGCCCCTGCGCCTTCAGCCCGACTGTCAGCCGAAGGAATCGGATCTCGCCGGGAGTGAGTCGCGAGGTCTTGGCCATCAGTGAACCTACGACACGATTGCTGTATCCGTTCAGGCCCCCAAAAAGCTGGATCGTTTCGATCACTTGCAAGCAGGGGGATCGACAGCGTGATCGCGCCGTGCTGTACGGTCGCGCGTGGACGCGGAGAAACGGATCGCAGAGCTCGAAGCGCAGCTGGTCGAGCGGGACCGACAGCTCGCG
>SXIE01000083.1 GCA_005772945.1 Pseudomonadota bacterium | reverse complement strand
GCAACGCCATCAAGTTCACCGCCGAGGGCTCGGTCGCGATCGCCGTCCACGCGACCGAGGGCGTCGCCGGCGGGGTCTCCATCGACGTGACGGACACGGGCATCGGGATCCCGCCCGACAAGCTCGATCAGGTCTTCGAGAAGTTCGTCCAAGTCGATGATTCGACCACGCGGCGCTATGGCGGGACGGGGCTCGGCCTCGCGATCGCCCGCGAGCTCGCGCGCCTCTTCGGCGGCGACATCACGGTGCGCTCGCAGCTCGGCGCCGGATCGACGTTTACGGCGCGCCTGGTCTTGCCGCAGGCGGGCCCGGCGGGCGACGTGCGGCTCAAGCTGAATCAGACGCGCACGCAACCCACGCTCGAAGCGGTGGGGCCGGACGGGCTGCCGGTGGCCGACGCGCGACCGGCGGGCGGCAGGCCCACGCCGCTCGCGTCCGCGAAACTGGCGGCGGGGGCGACGCTCAAGGTCCTACTGGCCGAGGATGACTCGGTGAGTCAGCTCGTCCTCAAGCAGATGCTCCTGCGCTTGGGGCACACCGTCACGGTGGCCCAGGATGGGCTCCGCGCGTTCGAGGCGTATCAGAGTGGCGCGTTCGACGTCCTCATGTCCGATCTGCAGATGCCCGGGATCGACGGCATCGAGCTCACGCGCCGCGTGCGTGCGCACGACGCGACGACCGGGCGACACACGCTCGTCTTCATCCTGAGCGCGCACCTCATGCAGGCGGACGGCGCCGCGTTTGGCGACGTCGGCGCCGACGCGTACCTGACGAAACCGGTGCGCCTCGCGGATCTGGCAGACGCCCTGCGGGGGCACGCGGTCGTGCAGACGGCCGACTGACCCCCCGAGCGCTCAGCAGGCGATCGCGCGCAGCATGATGAGCGCGCCTTCGGGGTTCTGATCCGCGCGGAGATCGATGACGCCTTCGAGGTACCAGGTCTCGGCATCGGCGACGAAATCGGGATCGATGTCGGCCTCGACGGGCCGCACGCCGGCCGTGCGCGCGACCAGCGTCTGGCGCACGGTGAACACGTGGCGCCCCTCGGCGATGAGCTGGGTCTTGTCGGTCATGCGCGCGCGGTGGTCGAAGACGACGTCGCCGTGGGCCGCCTCGAACGGGGCGATGGCAGCGGCGATCTGCTCCGGGGTCCAGGGCGTGAGGCTCGGATCGTCGGTGGTGGGCGGCGCGAGGAGCGCGGCGGCCTCCTCCCAGTCGCGGCTGGCGAGGGCTTTGACGAAGGCGTGGAGCTCGGCGCGGATCCGGGCCTGGAAGGCGCGGCGGTCCTTCGTGATGTCGAGCGGCGCGGCGAGCTCGGGTTGGACGGTCTGCTCGGCGCCGTACATGAGGCGCTCCCATTCCTGGATGAGGCTCGCGTCGACGCGGGCGAGGACCGTGCGGAAGAAGGCGATGACGTCCATGAGCTCGTCTGTGCGCAGCGTCGCGGGGACGGTGCGGACGAGCGTCTTGAAGCCCTCGGAGAGGTAGCGAAGGAGCGTACCCTCGATGCGCTCGAGCCCGAGCTCTTTGACGTATTCGTTGAAGGTCATATAGCGCTCGTGCATGTCGCGCATGATGGACTTCGGCGAGACGTTTTCCTGGCCAACCCATGGGTGGGCGGCCTGGAAGATGTCGTAGAGCGCGTAGAGGTGATCGGCCTTGGGCTTGGGCCAGGTGACCTGTTCCAGGCGCTTCATGCGCTCGTCGTACTCGATGCCCTCGGCCTTCCACTCGGAGATGAGCTGGGACTTGAGGACGTGGAGTTGGCAATTGAGAATGGCACGCGGATCTTCGAGAATGGCCTCGCAGAAACTGACCACATCGATGGCATATTCGGGGTGTTTCGGATCGAGCGTCTCGAGCGCCTCGACCAGGAAGAGTGACAGGGTCTGGAGCAGGCTGAAGTCGGTCTGGAGTGCGGTCGAGACCGAGGCCTCGCGGCCGCGGAAATACTCGGAGGGCGCGAGCTTCAGGATCTGCGCCTTGACGAGCGACTGAAAGAGGCCGCGCGCGCGGCGGCGCAGTTGGCGTTTGCTGTGCTCGGACTCGTGCGAGAGGGCGATCAGCTCGACGAGTCGACGGTAGCCGCCGCCCCTGACGTAGGCGTTGTCGGGGCGCTGCATCAGCTCGAGCAGCATGCCGTGCGAAACGGTGAAGCGCGACTCGAGGGCCTCGGGAATGCCATCGACCAATTGACGGAACGTGTCTTCGCCCCAGGGGACGTAGCCCTTGGTCGGGGGCTGCCGCTTGACGACCTTCTTCTTCTTGCCTTCGCTGGCGGCGAGCGCGGCCTGGCGGTCCAGGCGCTTGTTCTCGATGACGTGGGCGGGCGCCTGGGCGACGACGTAGCCGTAATTGTCGAAGCCTTTGCGACCGGCGCGACCGGCGATTTGCTTGAAATCGCGGACCGCGAGAATGCGCGTCTTGTCGCCGTCGAATTTGCAGAGCTGCGTGAAGAGGACGGTGCGGATCGGGATATTGACGCCGACGCCGAGGGTGTCGGTCCCGCTGATGACTCTCAAGAGGCCCAGGCGCGAGAGCTTCTCGACCATCAGGCGGTACTTCGGGAGGAGGCCGCCGTGGTGAAGGCCGATGCCGTGGCGCACGAAGCGCTGCATCTCCTTGCCGTAGGGCGTATCGAATTTGACGCCACTTAGGTGCTCGACGATCTGGCGCTTCAGGTCCTTCGGGGTGACGTCGGTGGACATGAGGTTCTGGGCCTCGTCGGCGGCCTCGCGCTGCGTGAAGTTGACGAGGTAGATCGGGGCGCGTTCCTTGGCGACGAGATCGGCGACGGCCTCGTGGATCGGGTCCTCGCTGTAGATGAACTCGAGGGGCACCGGACGATGATTCGAGGCGACCGAGACGGCCTTCTTGCCGGTGAGGTCGAAGAGGCGTTGCTCGAGGTCGCGCGTGTCGCCGAGCGTGGCGGACATGAGGAGGAACGTCGCGTCCTTCATGAGGAGGAGCGGGATCTGCCAGGCGACGCCGCGCTCGCGGTCGGCGTAGTAGTGGAACTCGTCCATGACGATGGCGTGGGCGGGCGCGGCGGCACCTTGGCTGAGGGCCATGTTCGCGAGGATCTCTGCGGTGCAGCAGAGGATCGGTGCGTCGCGATTGACGGTCGAGTCGCCCGTGGACATGCCGACCTGGGCGGGGCCGAAGACGTCGCAGAGCTCGAGAAACTTCTCGTTGACGAGGG
>SXIE01000082.1 GCA_005772945.1 Pseudomonadota bacterium | reverse complement strand
TCGCGCTCGCCCTCGCCGATGACGATGCGGCCTTCGATGTCGATGGCGCCGAACTCGGCGCGCATGGCCTCGACCGCGGCGCGGTCGGCGGCCTTCTCGTCGCCACGGCCCATGAGGCGCGCGGAGGCGAGGGCGGCCGCTTCCGTGACGCGAACCATCTCGAGCGACAGGTGGCGGAGCATGAGGTCCTCCCGGGGCGCGCGCCGAGCCGTGCCCACACGTTTTCGTGCGGAGGCTACTGCGCAAGGTTGCCTTTGGGAAGGCGCCCCCCTGAAGATCCCGAAAGAAACGAGACGGTGGCGAGGACCGTTTGCCGCTCGGGTCGCCACCGTCTCAGAGACACATCAGGAGGAACTCATGAAGTCAGCCGCGCACCCACGTCGTGTCGGGCCCGCGTGCCGCGCTTCACTGCTGACCGAGGGTTAGCCAGAAGCATGCCACGGAAAGGCGCCTTGGAATTGGCGGGCCCGCGTGGGGTGGGCGGCTGCGAGGTGTGACGTGGATGTCACGGGGAGCGTCGGCGGGTCGGCAGCAGGGTTCTCGGACGTGAGCGCCGGCGGGTGCGCGGGCTAGAAAATGCCGAACAGCGTGGCGTCGACGGTGCCGGTGACGGGCGCCGCCGGGGACGTGCCGCTGGTCTCGAGATGGAGCGTGCCCTCGGCCAGCATCCCGAGGAGCCGGCTCTGGCCCTGCGGGTTGATGAGGTAGGCGTAGGCCTCGGTGACGTGGGGGTCGAGCGTGTGGTCGGCAGGGCTCGCGGCGAACGCGGCGATATCGACGCGGAAGAGCAGCGCGACGAAGCCGACGTCCACGATCTCGGCCGCGATGACGAGCTGCGCCTGCCCGGGGAACGCGGCCGGATCCTCGCCGCATTTGGCGCCGACGCGGCCGATCGTCAGGGGCGGAATCGCGGGCCCCGCGGCGGCGAAGGTGCCCGTGCCGGTCGCGAAGACGTTCTCGATGCCGAGCGTGCCCCAGGTCGTCGAGAACGAGGCGGTGATGGTGCCGCGCGGGGTGGCGCAGGGGGGGCCGCGGAGCTCCGGGAGCGTGGCGGGCGCGGCGTCCAGCTCGGCCTCGATGGCGGCGCGGCGGCCCGCGATGAACGTCCGGATGGCGGCGAGGTCGGCGGCCACGTCCGCCGGGGGTTGGGTGCCGCGCGACGAGGCGAGCCACGCGGCCCAGGTGTCGAGGGTGGCGTTCAGGGCGTCCTCGTCCCAGGCGGTCGCGAGGACGGTGCGCATCGCGGCGGCGTAGCGCGCGCGGCCCTCGGGATGGCGGTAGAGGCGGCGTGCGAGCGCGCCGGTCGTGAAGATCGCGGCCGCGGTGTCGGCGTCGGGGGCGCGGTCGGCGAAGGCGCCGTCGGGGCCCCACGGGAGGAAGCGCAGGCGGCCGCCCAGGGCGGGGTCTTGATAGATGAAGTAGTTGTTGGTGTTGGCGGCGTAGCCGTCCCAGTGGCCCGTGAGGACCTCGGTCGCCCAGAAGGTCATGAAGCCGTCGAGGTCGAGGAGGGGCTCGAGGGCGGCGATGAGGCCGGCGTCGTCCTCTGGCGCGTCGAGGGCGGTCGCGAGCGCCGCCATCGGCGAGGGGGGCGAGGGTGGGGGAAGGGGCGGCGGAACGCTCTCGAACTTGGGCTCGAACGTCGCGAGCCACTCGGAGCGGAAGTCCGAGAGCTGTCCCTCCCACAGCTGGCCGAGGCCGTGCGTGTCGCCGAAGGTCGCGCGGATAAAGGGTTTTCGGACGGGCTCGACGTTGGCGTAGAGGCCGAGATCCTCGCCGTTGACGGTGACGTGCGCGAAGCTGCAGCGTGGCGCCGGGACGCCCGCGGCGCGGAAGGTGGCGTAGGCGAGGCACTGGCGAAAGCGGCTCGGATCCTGGCGTCCATTGTTGAGGGTGAGGTGGTCGGTCACGCCGTCCAGAGTCTGGTCCGAGACGAATTCGTCGAAGACGAGGCGCAGTGACGGGCGGACCGGATCGAGCGAGCCGAGGAAGCCCTTCTTGCGGATCCCGATGTTGCGGACGACCTGGCCGTCGATGGTCACGTCGGCGTGAAACCAGGTGAAGGGATTGAAGGCCGGACCGGCGAGGCAGCTCGGACCGAGGAGGTCCCAGAGGATGCGGGTCTGCGCGCGCAGGGCCGCCCAGTCCGCGGGTGCGAGGTCGATCTGGACCTCGAGGAGGTGGGTCGGATCGTGGAGCCGCGGGTCTTCGGTGGGCGGAGCGTCGATCTCGGACGCGGACTCGGACGCGGACTCGGACTCGGTCTCGGACTCGGTCTCGGACTCGGTCTCGGACTCGGACTCGGACTCGGACGCGAGCGTGTCGGACCGATCGCCGTCGTCGCCCGCGCACGCGCCCGCCCCTGACACGGCCAGTAGAGCGCTCCAGGCAACGGTTCGCCAAGCCTTCATGCCGCGAGTCTACGGAAGCGCGTCGCTCCCGGCGAGCCCGTTCTTGACACCGCGCCGAGGCGCGTGGAACGAACCGTCCGTGCCGCCGATCGCCCACCTCCTCTTCGCGTGCCTGCTCTGTTGGGCGCCCCCCGCCGTCGCTGCCAACGGCACGCCCGACGCGGCCCCGGTCGTCGCGCGCGAGGTCGTCATCCGCAAGGGCGACACGCTTCGCCGCATCGCGGCGCGCACCGGCGTCAGCGTCGACGATCTCCGCAAATGGAACAAGGCGCGGATCGGCAAGCACAACGCGCTCAAGGCCGGGCGCAAGCTCGTCGTCTATCGTGCCGCACCCGCGGCCGCCCACGGCGGCGCTCCGCTCGGGTCGCCCAAGGCCGCCGGCCCGACCTGGGAGGACTCGGTGCGCGTCCGGCGCGGCGACACCCTCGGCAAGATCGCCGCGCGCGAGGGTGTCCTAGTCTCGGATCTCCTCCGCTGGAACGGCCTCGGCGCCAAGGCCGCCATCCGCGTCGGGCAAACGTTGGTACTCCAACGATCGGGCGCGCGGCCGCCTGCCCGCTCGGTCGGACGCCCCACCAGCGGGCGCCTGGCGCACGGCCTCCATCTTGGCGACGGGCCCGGCTATCGGCTGCGCTTCCCGAAGAACGCGTACGGCACCGACACGAGCCTCAAGCACACGCGCCAATGTGCCAAGCGCGTGCGCGATGCCTTTCCGGGGAGCGCGCTGCTCCTCATCGGCGACCTCTCGCGCCCGGGCGGCGGCCGCTTTCCGCCGCACGAAGGGCACCAGTCGGGACGCGACGTGGACGTCGGCTACTACCTCGCCGACAACGTCCAGAACGCCACGATGCACCGCGTCCGCGCGGACCAGATCGACTACGCCAAGAACTGGGCCTACCTCAAGTGCGCGCTGCAGTCGGGGCGGGTCGTGCGCGTCTATATGGACAAGCGCCTCCAGCTGGCGATGGCCGAGTGGCTGACCCGCAAGAAGACGATGGACCCCGAGCAGCTCCACCGCCTCTTTGGCGCGCTCGGGAACGAGGACGCGCTCGTGCGTCATGCGCCCAAGCACGACACGCACCTTCACGTGCGTTACGCGTGCGACGCCCCGGGGGCGGGCGAGCCGTCGCCCGATATGCAGAACGACGCCTGCCTGGAAGAGGACGGCGACCTTCCGTTCACGCTCTGACGGCGCGCTTCTGGGCGCGCTTGGGGAGGGCGGTGGCCGGTCGCACGACGAGCCCGGTGAGGGCCCGCGCGCCCTCGGCGATGGCGGCCTCGGGGTCGACCGCGCCTTCCTCGAAGTAGACCTGCGAGACGACGCCAAGGACGAGCCCAACCAGGATCGTCGCGAGCCCGTCGGCGTTGCAGTCGGGCGGGAGCTCGCCGTGCGCGACCAGCAGCCTCACGAGGACGGCGGACTTCCCGCGCCAGTGCGCGAAGAGCTCGGCGTTCTTCTTGGCGAGGCCCGGCTCGTTCGGGACGCGACTCCCGAACGACAAGAGCACCCGCGCGGCCTCGCGCCGCGCCAGGAACCCGCGCACCATCCCCGAGAACGCGGCGACGAGCTTGTCGGCCGCATCCGGCTCGGCCAGCACCGCCTCCTCGGTCGCGCGATCGATCTCGGCGATCGCGTCGGCGAGGACGGCGTCGACGATCTCGTCCTTGCCACCGAAGTGGTACGTGATGACGCCGCGCGTGAAGGCCAGCTCGCGCTCGAGCGTGCCGAAGGTCAGAGCCGCGAGGCCCTGCTCGGCCACGATGCGGCGCGCTGCGCGGATGATCTGCCCGCGCCGCAGATCGCGCACGGACTCCGCTTCACGCATGGGCGGCGAGGTTCCCCGCGTCCGCGCGGTCTGTCTTCAAATCGTCGCGGGCAAGCGCTTCGCGCTCTTCGCGAGCCAAAATGCGTAGATCCGACACCGACGCTCCCGTCGCGAGCTGCTCGGCGTTCAGGATCCGGGCCGCAGGTCCCTTCTGATGGAGGAGATCCTGCGTGCGGCAGCCGAGGACGGCGCGCGCCGCGTCGAGCCCCGAGAGCGTCGCGCCCATGACGCCGTGCCCCGAGACGGTGCTGGCGCCGCAGAGGTAGAGGCCCGGAATCTGCGTCTTGGGAGCGAAGGCCCAAGGGCCGAGTTGGCCGAGGCGCTTCTCGGTGCCATAGAGGTTGCCGCGCGTGGCCGCGACGTAGTGCTCGTTCGTCAGTGGGGTGCCCAGATCGGCAAAGACGATGCGCTCCGAGAGGCCCGGCGCGATGAGGTCGAGCTGCTTGATCATGCGCGCGGTGAGCGTCTCTTTGAGCGCCGCGTAGTCCTCGGGGCGGCGCCCGAACTCGCTGTGGGCCCAGCGCTCGAAGGCCGCGTAGTCGACCATCGCGAATGACTCCATCGTGTGGTGGCCGTTCTTGCCGAGCTTGGTTGGATCCTTGAGCGTCGTGACCGTCAGGAACTGGCCGTCCTCGATCGCGTCGAAGTGGCTCGAAGAGCCGCTGTGTGCGGCCCGCTTGGCGCTGTACTGGGTGCCGACGTCGGTCGTCCGCGAGTACCACCAGTTGCCGGAGTCGAGGCCCAACCCGCGCACGTCGGCGTCGGTTGCCATGAAGAGCGAGAGGCAGCTGACGCC
>SXIE01000081.1 GCA_005772945.1 Pseudomonadota bacterium | reverse complement strand
GTTCTGGCGACCCAGGGGCCGACGCCGCCGACGGCACCCGAGCGCCCGCCCACCGACGCGCCCACGCGACCCGCGCTCGTCGCCACGCACCTCACGGACGCGCCCGACACCACCGTGAACCAGGCGCCCGACACGACCCCCGCGCCCGACACGCAAGCCCCCGCCGACACGGACGCGCCCGACGTCCGCGCCCCGAGCTTGGCCGCGACGCTCCGCGGCCTCAACCCGTTCGTGCGCATCGCGCCGGCGCCGTATCGCCTTGCGCTGGGGATCGATCCGTCCGATCCCCGCGCCGCGGGCGTGACCGATCCGACGGCCTTCGCCCCGACGCGTGGCGTCTTCGCGCCGACGCGCGCGTTCGCCGTGCAGACCCACGAGGTGACGTGGGAGGAATACGAGAGCTACCTCGCCGGGCATCCCGATAAGGCCCTGACCGCGCGGCCCGCGTGGCTCCCACCGGATCCCGCGGCGCGCCGGCGCCTGCCTGTGACGGGGGTCGATTGGACGGACGCGATGGCGTATTGCGCGCTCGTCGGGAGCCCGTTCGCGGGGCGCCTGCCGACCGAGGAAGAGTGGGAGTGGGCGGCGCGCTCGGGGCGGTACGCGAACGAGACGGCGCTCGATCTGCGCACGCGCCGGCTGTGGCCCTGGGGCGACGCCCTGCCGCGCGAGGGCTTCGCCGAGCTCGGCGCCGGCCTCGCGGGGAAGGACCTGACGACCCTCGCGAGGCCCCCGTTTTCGGCGGTGATGACGCATCCCAGGGATCGCACGCCCGAGGGGCTCTGGGACCTGCTGGGCAACGCGCGCGAGTGGACCGCCGACCTCTGGCGCGAGCCGCTGCCCGGCAAGTCGGAGGCCTTCGTGACCGCCGGCGGGCGCGAGTTCCGCTCGATTCGCGGGCTCGAGCTCGGCGTGCCACCGAGCCCCGAGGGCCTCGCCGCACGCTGGCGTCTCTGCGCCAAGGGGAGCTGCCTTGCGCGCGCGACGAGCGCCCTCGCGCTGGTCGGCTTCCGCTGCGCGCGCAGCGTCGAGGATTGACGACACGCCAAGGCCCTGAGAGGCTCGGCCCATGCGCTTCTCTTGTGCCGCCCGCTCGCGAAGAGCGCCCCGAGTGCCGCTCGGGGCAGCAACTGGGGATGGGGCCCCACGCGGAACGCGGAGCGTTTTCGGCACGTGCCTGCGCGGGTCGCTCGGGGTGCTCGCGTTCCTAGCGGTCGCCCTCGCCGCGCGCCACCCCGCCAACGCCGCCAAGCCCAATCCGTGCATCACCGACGGGTGCGGCGACGACGTCGACGAGTGGGGCTGCTGCCGCCACGTGACCGTCACGCCCGCCTGTCCCGCGGGCAAGACGCGCACCCCCAAGACGAAGGGCCGCTGCTGCTACCCGGGCCAGAGCTGGGCCGGCGGGCGTTGCGACGGCCGACCCGACGCATGCCCCGGCGCGCTGGTGCCACTCGCCGACAGCTGCGGACCGGCGCCCGTCGCGCCGACGTGCGAAGCCGGCCTCGTCCTGACGCCCGATCAGGCCCACTGCTGCTGGCCCGGCCAAACGTGGAACGCCAGCGGGGGCGGCGCCTGCGTCGGCACGCCCACCTGCACGGGAGGCCTCGTCGCGGACGGCGCCCGCTGCGTCGCCCCCGCCTGCACGAGCGGACGCGTTCACACCGCTGACGGGATCCACTGCTGCTACCCCGGCCAGCGCTGGGAAAATGGCGCCTGCGAAGGCACGCCGAGCTGTCCGTCGGGCCACTTCGCGGTCGGGCGCGAGTGCCAGCTGGAGGCCTGTAGCCAGGACCGCGAGCGCGTCGACGGCATCCATTGCTGCTGGCGCGGGCAGACCTGGAGCGGCGGCTGCCGCGGCGCGCCGACCTGCCCGCGCGCCTACATCCGCACCGGCGAGACGTGCGCGCTCGAGGGCTGCGCCGAGGGCAAGGTGCGCGTCGACGGCGTCCATTGTTGCTGGCCGGCGCAAGTGTTCGATCCCGCCGCGACCACGCCCGCGGCGCAATGCACGGGCACGCCGCAGTGCCCGGCGGGTTGGTTCGTCCCGACCGACTTGCCCGCCGCCGGCACCGAGGAGCCCTGCCAACGCGGCGGGCGGATCGACGTCGCGGGCCTCCCCGCGGGCGCGCTCGTCACGGTCGACGGCCGCCCCTACCTCCCGGGCTCGCTGATCGCGCCCGGACCGCACCGCCTGGTCGCCACGGCCCCCGGCCACCTCAGCACGACACGGCCGTTCGCGCTCGCCGCGGCCGGCACGGCGCAGCTCGAGGTCCGCCTCGAACGCGAACCAAATCCTCGCCTCCCGTGGGAGATCACCGCCGGCACCATCGGCGTGGCAGGTATCATCGCGGGCGCGATTTGCCTGGCGGTGGCGGCCGACAAGCGCGCGACCATCCGCGGCGCTGCGCACGAGGGCGTCGTCGAGCCAGCGACGCTCACACAACGCGAAGCCAAGGCTCTCGAGGCCGAGGCGAACACCTTCGCCGACGCGGGCGCCGCCACGCTCGTCATCGGCGGCATCGGCCTCGCGACCGCTGCGACGCTCATCGTCCTCGACCTCACGTCGGGGCCGCCCGCCGGCACCGCCCATCGTATCGATCTCCTACCCATCGCCGGTCACGGCGCCCAAGGCGCAGTCATCCGCCTCGGCGGCAGCTTCTGAACGCCCCTTCAACGCCCCGCTTGCGAGCGAACATGCGCCCCACCATCGCCGTCTCTGTCGCCCTCGGCCTCCTCGTGCCGGCCGCCGCCTGCACCACCGACAGCGGCACCACCACCGCCACCCAGAAGGCCGCGAGCCTCTTCTCGACGAGCGTCACCGAGCTCCAGATCGAGATCGACTACGCGCCGAACGCGGCCCCCTACACCGGCAACGAGGGTCCTTTCGGCGACCCGTGGGACATCCTGCGCATCAACCTCGACGGCCTCTTCGCGGCCGCGCCCAAGACGTTCGTCGTCGACGACGCGCTCGCGAAGATGGACGCGCTCGACGCGGCTCCAGGCGGCCCCGACTACGATACCAGCGAGATCCTCGCGATCGCCCAGACCGGCCGCTCCGCCGTCGATCACGACGCCGTACGGGGCTTCTACGTCCTCTTTCTCGACGGCTATTTCGAGCAGGACGGAGTCCGTCAAGACCAGGTCCTGGGCGTCTCGCTCGGCACGACCGGCGTCCTCGCGATGTTCAAGCCGGTCATCGAGAGCACCGGCCTTCTCGTCCGCAAGCGCGTCGAGCAGACGACGCTCGTGCACGAGCTTGGCCACGCCTTCGGCCTCGTCAACAACGGGCTCGCGCTCGTCGACGCGGCCCATCAGGACGGCGCGCACGGCGCCCACTGCGCCAACCCGAAGTGCATCATGTACTGGGAGAACATGCGCGGCTCCAGCATCGCCGCCTACGTCGCCGAGCAGCTCGGTGCCGCCTCGAAGGTCCTCTTCGACGAGGACTGCCTCGACGACGCCTTCGCCGCCTCGCAGGCCAAGTAGCGCGGCCTCGCGCTCGCGCTCAGTCCTGGTGATACACCTCGCGCATCTCGCGCCGCAGCAGCTTCAGCTTCGCGCCGACGACCCCCGGGTCGTGCGCGTCGTTCGGATCGAGCAGGTAGCCGCGCGCATCCGCGACGTCCACCATCAGCTTGGTCTGCCAGGTGTTGTCGGTGACCATGTTGACGTCGGTGCGAATCGGGAAGCGCGCCAGCACCTCGGGCGCGATGAAGTCCTGGATCGAGCGCACCGCATGGTCGAGGTAGATCTTCTTGCCGCTCGCCAGCCGCGTATACCCTCGGACCACGTAGTCGATGAACACCACGTCGCACTCGAACTGCTGGAACATGAAGTCGAGCGCCTTCAGCGGCACGATCTCGCCGCACGTCGCGACGTCCAAATCGACCCTAAACGTGCAGATTCCGTCAGGGTCCGACGCATCCGGATATGTGTGCGTCGTGATGTGGCTCTTGTCGAGGTGCAGCGCCACGGCCGCACCCTGGGCGGCCGCCGGCTCCCACTTGCCGCCCTTCAGATCGCTCATGAGCGTCCTCGTCGAGGCCCCGACCGGCTCGTAATCCTGGATGCTCTCGGCCAGGATCGACGCCTCGATGATGCGGCACACCTCGCGCGCGATGTCGCGGAGACGCGACGCCGAATAGCGCTGGTCGATGTAGGCGATGTACTCCTCGCGCTGCCGCTCGGACGTCGCGATGCAGAAGTCGTAGAGGTTGAAGCTCAGGATCTTCGTCAGGTTGTTGAACCCGGAGAGCTTCACGCGCTCTTCGATCGGCGTCTTCGTCGTCATCATGTCGGCAGGTCCCTTTCTACAGACGCAGCAGCTTGCCGCGCCCCGTCTTCGCTCGTCGCGGCGACCAACGCAAGGGACACACCTTGCCTCAGGGCCCGACCCTCACGGCGATGTCCGTCGTGAACGTGGGCAGCGCCAGTGTTACGCGCCCCGCCGCCACCGCCAACGTCCCGAGCGACCCCCCGGTGGTCGTCGACACGAACGTGGCCGTGCCCGCCGTCGGCACGTTCAAGGTCACGGTACCGCCGCTGGTCGGTGCCGTGTGGCTGACGCCGTTCACGACGTACACCCAGGCGGCGTCGCCGTCCGAGAGGCCGTAGCCGCGTAGCCCGCCCGACGCCTCGATCCCCGCCAACCCCTCGGCGCCCGCCGTGAGCGTCTCGGCGAACGCCCGCAGCACCGCCATGAATCCCCGCTCCTCGGGCCCGATATAGAGGTTGGCCGCGCCGTTCATCCGCACGAGCGGGCAGCACGACTGGTTCCAGAAGACGAGCGTCACCTCCTTCATCAGCGCCACCCACGATCGGATGCGCATGCGCGTCGACGAGCGCGGGTCCCACGGGCCGGCCGGCGCGTGCTCGCTACCCCAGTTGCCCTGCTCGCCGAAGACCACGACCTTGCCGCGCGCCCGCTCCTCGTCGGCCTTTGCGGCCATGCGCACGTCACTCTCGAGCTCGTTCTCCGTCTCGTACCAGTGCGGCGCGTTGACCTCGATCGCGTTCAGCTCGGGCCGCTCCCAGCTCGTCGAGATGAGGTGTTGCCGATGGCGAGGACGATATCGCCGACGCGGGCGGAATCGCTGTCACCCATGTTCACATAGGGCAGCGGAGCGCGCGCGTGCATGCGCAGCACGGCAATGTCGGTGGCAGGGTCGCGGCCGACAACCGTAGCTTCAAAGCGTTGACCGTTTTGGAGAATGACTTCGATCGCGTCCGCCGCTTCGATGACGTGGTTGTTGGTGACGACAACGCCGTCCGCCGAGATGATGAAGCCGGAGCCGAGCGACGTGGTCTGCGCCCCGCCCTCGCCGAGCGAGTCATTGAAACGCTCCATGGGCGAGCCAGGCGGGAAGCGCGGTAAATCTTCGACGCCCTGCACACGCTGGCTGGTGGCGATGTTCACAACCGCCGGTGAAAGCCGCTCGGCGAGATCGGCAAAGCCTTCCGCAGGCAAGCGCGACTGCGCCAACGCCGGGGCGGCGAGTGCGAACAATACCAAAGCCGAAACGAATGGGCGCAAGCGGAACATGGCGCGACACTAACCGAGCGCACGCCCTGCGCAATCGCTTCGGTCAGGGGAAAATGCGAGAGCGGCCCGAAGGCCCGCTCCTTATTGGCCCCGACGGCGCTGCATGTAGCGGAAGAAGTCGCTATCCGGCGGCACCACGATCGGCGTACCGGCCTCGAGCGCGTGATCGTAAGCGCGCATCGAGCGGTAGAAGGCGGCGAATTCTGGGTCGCGGTTATAGGCCTGCGCGAAGATGCGCGCCCGTTCGCCGTCGCCTTCACCGCGGAGGCGTTCAGCTTCCTGGTTAGCGGTGGCGCGGATAATCGTGGCGTCGCGTTCGCCTTCAGCGCGGATACGGCCGGCGACCTGCTGGCGTTCCGAGCGCATGCGCGCATAGACGCCGTCGCGGGTTTCGTTCGGCAGATCGGCTTGGCGGATGCGAACATCAACGACGCGCACGCCGAGTTCGGTGGCGGCGGAGGCGTTCAGGTCAGCTTCGACTTGCTGCATCAGCTCGGCGCGGCGGCCGGAGATGATCTCGTTCGAGGTGGCCGAGCCGAGCGCGCGGCGCATGGCCGCTTCGGTGAAGGCGTTGAGACGGCTGGCGCCGCCCTCTTCCGAAATCGCGCTTTGATAGAAGCGACGCGGATTGGCAATCTGCCAACGCACGATGGCGTCCACGATCAGGCGCTCCTGGTCGGAGGCGACGAACGCTTCGCCCTCAATGGTTAGCCCCAGATTGCGGCGATCGAACTTGATGACGTTCTCGACGAACGGGAGCTTGAAATAGAGGCCGGGACCGGACCCGGTTGTGCCAGGCTGATTGATCGTCCGGGTGAATTCACCGAAGCGCAGCACCAGGGCTTGCTGATCCTGGCGCACGATGAACATCGAGTTCATCAGCACGAGCAGAACAACGAACGCAACGATGGCGATGACTGGCGTAAGGCGCGGCATCAACGGTTTCCTTCCGGCTGCGCCGTCGCCGGGCGACGGACCATGCCTTCAAGCGGGAGATACGGAACCGCGCCGCCACGCTGATCGAGAATGATCAGGTTGCCGCGCTGGTACACGCGCTCCATGGTTTCGAGATACAGGCGGTCACGCGTGACTTGCGGCGCCTGGCGATATTCGGCGTGGACGGCGACAAAGCGCTGCGCCTCACCCGTGGCCTGACGCACCACTTGCTCGCGATATGCCTGCGCCTCATTGAGGATGCGGGCGGTGTCGCGCTCGGCGTTGTTGACCAATGTCGATGCTTCCTGGCCGGCGATAACGACGTCGTTGAACGCGTCGATCACCAATGGCGGCGCAGCTGCGGCGAGCAACTCGACCTGCAGCACCTGCACGCCGGCTTCGTACTCATCCAGCGTCGCCTGCATTAATTGCTCGACTGCGAGTTCGACGGCGCCGCGCTCGGTGGTGATGATCGGCTCCAACTGACGCCGGCCGATCACTTCACGCATGGCGCTCTCGGCGACTTGGCTCACGGCGCGATCAGGCTCGCGCACATTGTAGGCGAAATCGACGGCGTCCTTGATGTTGTAATAAATGCGGAACTGGATCTGCACGATGTTACGGTCACCCGTGATCATCAGGCTCTCATCCGGCACGTCGCGGATGTCGCGGTTTGCGCCTTCCTCAAATCCGATCGTCTCGGTGCGTTGGCCGGTGACGTTGATCACCTGGCGCGCCTCGATCGGCGCGGGCAGGTTCATGTGAATGCCGGGGCCGGTGGTGCGGTTGTGAGCGCCGAAGCGGGTGATCACCGCCTGCTCGCCTTCATCCACCGTGTAGATGCCGGTCAACAGCCAGCCGACGAACAAAACGCCGGCGATGAGCGGAAGCGGAATGCCGCCGCGGCCGCCGCCTGGACGGCCGCCGCCAGCGCCGCCATTGCCGCCGTTGACGTTAAAGCGTTCGCGCATTTGGCGAAGCCAATCTTCGAGATCGGGTCCTTGCGGGCGTTGCGGTGGACGCGGGGGCTGCCCCCACGGACGACGCGGACCGCCGCCCCAAGGCCCCTGGCCGCCACCCTGCTGGCCACCGCCCGATTGGTCATTCCAAGGCATCAGATATTCTTCCCGCCCTTTTTGCAGCGCGCCCTTCTGGCGGCTTGCCGAGGAGCTTGCAGCGCCCCCGTGCGCGCCGATATGTGGCCCATGTTGTGAAGGATCAAGCATGAACAACCAGTTGGCGCTCATTCGAGAAAGCGTCGAAGCGCAGCTCGACGCCGTGCGAGACCCCACAACTGGCAAGGGTTTGTTCACGTCTGGGCGCATTTCGGGGCTGGATGTGCGCGACGGCGGCAAGGTCTCGTTCACACTCGAAGCGCCGGCCGACGTGGCGGAACATTATGTCGCGGTGCGCGATCGCGCGGAACAAGCGGTGCGTGCGGTCGATGGCGTCACTAGCGTTACGGCAGTGCTAACAGCGCATGAAGCAAAGCCGGCGAGCGCCGCTGGCATTGGCCGCGTCAAGCATGTGATCGCGGTCGCGAGCGCCAAGGGCGGCGTCGGTAAGTCCACGGTGGCGGTGAATTTGGCCGCAGCGTTCGCGGGCCTCGGGCTCAAGACCGGCCTGCTCGATCTCGATGTATATGGCCCCTCTGCGCCGACTTTGCTCGGCACAGGCGCGCGCAAGCCGCAAATGAGCCGCGAGAAAATTCTCGACCCGCTCGGCGCGCATGGGCTGAAGACGATGTCGATCGGGTATCTGGTCGACACCAACTCGCCGATGATCTGGCGTGGCGCGATGGCGACGAGCGCTGTGCGGCAGATGATTGATGAAGTGGCTTGGGGGCCGCTTGATGTGCTGGTGCTC
>SXIE01000080.1 GCA_005772945.1 Pseudomonadota bacterium | reverse complement strand
GTTCATGAGCGGGACGGGCAGGAGATGCGCGTTGACGCCGCCGAGCCAGCGCCAGAGCGGGATTCCGTGCGCGTGGGCGGCGGCGCGGGCGCTGGCGAGCGACACGGCCAGCAGGGCGTTGGCGCCGAGATGCGTCTTGTTGGGCGTGCCGTCGAGGGTGAGCAGCGCCTGATCGACGGCGCGTTGTTCGGAGGCGTCGAGGCCGGTGAGGGCGGCGGCGATGGGGCCCGTGACATGCTGAACGGCGGTTTGGACGCCCTTGCCGAGGTAGCGCTTCGGGTCGCCGTCGCGCAGCTCCAGGGCCTCGTGGGTGCCGGTCGAGGCGCCCGAGGGGACGATGGCGCGGGCGCGGGCGCCGCCCTGGAGGTGGACCTCGGCCTCGATCGTCGGGAGGCCGCGCGAGTCGAGAACTTCACGGGCATGGATGGCGGCGATCGTCGTGGATGTGGCCGATGGCATCATGGGGAACCTCCGTGCGGTGTAGGTAGCCGCGCTTGGTCCAGTGCGTCAATCGCGCCTTGCTTGGTGGGTGTGATCGTGCGATTCGCTCCCCGAGGAAGGGAGGCCGGAGGGCGCGATGTACGAGGCGATGACCGCGGCGGTCGTGCAGCTGACGTCGACCGACGATGTCGGCCAGAATCTGGAGTCGATTCGGCGGCTTTCGACCGAGGCGGCGCGCGGCGGGGCGGGCTTCATCGCGTTGCCGGAGAACGCGGCGTACCTGCGCATCGAGGCGGATCAGCGGGCGCCCGCCGAGGGGCTGGATGGCGCGATCGTGACCGAGCTGCGGCGGCTCGCGGGAGAGCTCGGGGTGTGGCTCCTGGTCGGGAGCTTCGCCGAGAAGCGGCCCGATCCTGATCGGTACTACAACACGTCGGTCTTGATCGATGGCAGCGGGGGGCGAGCCGGGGGCGCGCCGATAGTGGCGACCTATCGCAAGCTGCATCTGTTCGATATCGACGTGACGCACGGCGAGTCGCAGCGCGAGTCGGATACGATTGCGCGCGGTGACGAGGTCGTCGTGGCGAACGTGCGCGGGGTCCCGACCGGGCTGTCGATCTGCTACGACCTGCGCTTTCCGCGCCTCTACCAGCGCCTCGTCGATGGCGGCGCGCGCATGCTGACGGTGCCGGCGGCGTTCACGGAGTTCACGGGCAAGGACCATTGGATGGTTCTCTTGCGCGCGCGTGCAATCGAAACGCAGACGTTCGTCATCGCGCCGGGGCAGAGTGGATTCCACGGCGGCAAGCGACGCACGTACGGCAAGAGCACGATCATCGATCCGTGGGGGATCCCCTTGTGTACGGCCGCGGACGGGCCTGGCTTCGCGCTGGCGCGGCTGGACTTCGCGGCTCAGGAGCGGATCCGGGCGTCGCTGCCGTGCCTCCAGCATCGGCATCCATTGGTTTGAGTACAAAGTAATTTACTCGCGTGGGGAGCCGCTTCGCGGCCTTCGCGAATTCGCGGGAGCGGTTGATGCGCGACTTGATGATCATCGTCGGTGTGGGGCTCGTGCTCGGGGTGGGCGCATGCGGCAAGTCGAATCCGCCGGTGATGGGCGGGGCGACGGTGCCGGTGGCGACGGCGCCCAGTGCGGCTGCGGGAGGCGTGGATGCAGGCGGGACGGCGGCCAAAGAGGACCCGAGCGAGGCGTTCAAGGTCGTGCTCGAGAAGGGGCGGGCGGCGCTCAAAGGGGCGCAGCGCGAGCGCTTCGAGATCCTCTCGCAGGCCGAGGAGCTCAAGTTCGACGAGGCGCACAAGGCCCAGGCCGACGCGTTCAAGGCGCTGAAGAAGACGGTCGAGGGTTTCGCTCTCGGCGAGAGCCCGGCCGAGCTGGCGACGGCGGCCAAGAGGGTGTGCGCGCTGATCGAGGACGTGCGGGTCGGGGCGCAGAAGCTGGTCGATGACGGCAACGTCGAGATCAAGGTTCTCGACGATCAGCAGAAGGAGCTCGAGGCCAAGCAGAAGGACGGCGGCAAGGTGTCGCAGGCGACCTGGGACAAGCTGGACAACGCCAAGCAGACGGTGTCGGTCCCGGTCTTGGCCGCGCGCCACATCTTCCTGGCGCTGAAGACGATCCTGAACGAGTCGCTGACGCTGGTCGAGATGGGGCCGCGCCAGGTGCACCTCGACTTCAAGGAGTGCCTCGGGGCGATCGCGAAGAACCCGATCTCGTTCGAGCTGACGCAGGGTCAGCTCAAGAAGGTGCTCGAGCGGGCGAACTACTTCACGAGTCTCGAGTAGCGCCGCCAGGGCGTCCGTGTCTGTCGTTCGCGTGTGGAGAGGTGCCGATGCTTGCGTCGCTTGTGGTTGCCGTTGTCTGTGCTGCTCCCAGCGAGCCAGCGCCCCATCCCTTTGGCATCGCGGACATGCTCGCGATGCAGCGCATCGGCGAGGCGCAGCTCGCGCCGGACGGGAAGTGGATCGCGTTCACACTTCGCACGACCGACATCGAGGCGAACCGCGGGCGCACCGATGTGTGGGTCGTGAGTGTCGACGGCAAGACGACGCGGCAGCTGACGACGCACCCCGAGGGCGACTGGGCGCCGGAGTGGACGCCGGACGGGCGTGGGATCTACTTCCTGTCGACGCGCTCGGGCGGCGCGCAGGTTTGGCAGATCGCGTTGGCGGGCGGCGAGGCGCGCCAGGTGACGCACTTCCCGCTCGACGTGAATACGGCGACGCCGGTCGGTGACGGGCGCCACCTCGTCGTGACGATGGATGTGTATCCGGACGCGGCGACGCTCGACGAGACGGCGAAGCGCGACGAGGCCAAGGCGGCGAGCAAGGTCAAGGCGCTGGCGTTTGACGAGCTGCTGTTTCGGCACTGGGACGACTGGGAGGATGGCAAGCGCTCGCATGTCTTCGTGTGGTCGATCCCGGTGGAGGGCGAGGCCGCGGCGCAGCCGATCGACCTCATGAAGGGTATGGCGATGGACGCGCCCGAGCGCCCGTTTGGCGGGTCCGAGGGGGTCGCGGTCGCGCCGGACGGCAGGACGGTGGCGTTCGTGGGGCGCAACGCGGGGCGCGATGCGGCGTGGTCGACGAACCTCGATGTGTGGCTCGTGCCGATCGATGGATCGGCGGCGCCGGTCGCGCTGACGGCCGCGAACCCGGGCGCGGATTCGAGCCCGGTGTTCTCGCCCGACGGGAAGACGCTCGCGGTGTTGTCGCAGGCGCGCGCCGGCTACGAGAGCGATCGGCAGCGCGTGGTGCTCTACGATCTCGCGACGCGGGGGGCGCGGGTGCTGGCGGAGGCGTGGGACCGCAGCGCGAGCGAGCTGGCGTGGACCGTCGACGGCAAGGGGCTCGTGACGAGCGCCGACCACCTCGGCAATCACGCGATCTTCCATCTCGACGCGAAGTCGGGCGCGGCGACGCTCGTCGTGGGCAAGGGGACGAACAGCGGCGTGCAGGTCGGGCGCGACGTGGTCGTCTTCCAGCACGACGATCTGCGCTCGCCGGTGGAGCTGATGGCGTTCGACGTGAAGCACCTGCGGGGCGCCAAGGAAGCGCCCGCCGGGGCCGTCCGGGCCGTCACGCGCGTCAATGCGTCGCGGGTCGCGAGCGTCGCCTGGAGCAAGTACGAGCAGTTCACGTTCGCGGGCGCCAAGGGCGACACGGTGCATGGGTACGTCGTGTGGCCACACGGCTACACCGAAGGGGCGAAGGTGCCGGTCGCGCTCGTCATCCACGGTGGCCCGCAGGGGTCGATGGGCGACCACTTCCACTACCGCTGGAACCCGATGGCCTTGGCCGGGCGCGGCTTTGCGGTCGTGTTCATCGACTTCCACGGGTCGACCGGGTACGGGCAGGCCTTCACCGAGTCCATTCGTGGCGATTGGGGCGGCGCGCCGTTCGAGGACCTCATGAAGGGGCTGGACTACGCGCTCGCGCACGACCCGTTCATGGACGGCGCGCGCTCGGTCGCGCTCGGCGCGAGCTACGGCGGCTATATGATCAACTGGGTCAACGGCCACACGAACCGCTTCAAGGCGCTGGTCTGCCACGACGGGAATCTCGACGAGACGATGGCCTACTACGACACCGAGGAGCTGTGGTTCCCGGAGTGGGACCAGGGCGGGACGCCGTGGGAGATCCCCGAGAAGTATCGCGCGCAGAGCCCGATGACGTTCGTGGACAAGTGGCAGACGCCGACCTTGGTGATTCACGGTGCGAAGGACTTTCGGGTCGTCGAGACGCAGGGGATGGGGACGTTCACGGCGCTGCAGCGGCGCGGGATTCCGTCGCGCTTTCTGTATTTCCCGGACGAGAACCACTGGGTCCTGCAGCCGGCGAACAGCCGCTTCTGGCACGAAAACGTGCTCGGCTGGCTCGTCCAGTGGGTCAAGGGCGTGCAGCCGATCGAGGCCTCGTCGAAGGACAAGGAGTAGCGATGCGTCTCGCCCTCCTGGCACTCCTCGCCGCCGG
>SXIE01000079.1 GCA_005772945.1 Pseudomonadota bacterium | reverse complement strand
TGAGTGAGAGGGTGGCGTCAGCGCCGGCTCGAAGCCGGCGTGACGTCGTGTCTCACCCGATGAGCATCAGGTCTTCGCGCCGAGCAGGTCGACGCGCTCGATCGAGGGCGGCTCGCTCAAGAGCAGGCTCGCGTTTGCGACCAGGGCTGCCGCGATCGGACCCTCGAGGTGCGCCGATCTCCCGGCCTCGGAGGCGAACGTGTCGAACACGCCGAAGGTGTCGTGGTCGAAGCGCAGCGCGAACCAGTGGATGGTCCCTGCCTCGGTGTTCGCGAGCGCGACCGCGCTCGTCAGAAACGCGGCCACCTCTTCGGTCTTCTCGGCCTTGGCGCGCAGGCGGGCAAACAATGCAAACTTGACCATGTCGAGCTCTCCTCTTGCGGGTCCAGCGACGCGCTGGATGAGCAGACGGTAGGGCGTCGCAGGGTCCGGCGGTAGACGCAGATTCGACATTGATGGTATCGAATTCGCCATGCGCATCTCCGTGCTCGTCCTCGACGATGTCTTCGATACCGGGCTCTCGAGCATCCTCGACACCTTCGCCTTCGCGAACGTCCTCGGCGCCGGGATGGGGCGTGGCGTGCCGCGCTTCGAGGTGAGCACGGTGGGCGTCCGGCGGCGGATCAAGACGCACCAGGGCGCGCACTTCGACCTCGCGCCGCTGGAGACGCGCGCCAGCCTGCTGGTGGTCCCGGCGCTGTTTGCCGCCTCGCCCGAACAGCTCTTCGAGCTGCTCGGACGTCGTGACGTGACGGATGCGTGCGCGGCGCTCGGCGAGCGGGCGGCGGCACGTAAGCCGCTTGCCGCGGCGTGCACGGGCACATTCGTGCTCGCCGAGGCCGGCGTGCTCGACCGCCATCGCGCCACGACCACGTGGTGGCTGGCGCCGGCGTTTCGTGCGCGCTTTCCGGCGGTGGACCTCGACGAATCGCGGATGATCGCCGAGTCGCCGGGGCGCGTGACCGCCGGCGCCGCGATGGCCCACGTCGACCTCGCCCTGTGGATTGTGCGGCAGGCGAGCCCGGTGCTCGCGGGGCTCGTCGCGCGCTACCTGGTCGTCGAGCCGCGCGCGTCGCAGGCGCCGTTCATCATCCCCGATCACCTGGCCCACGCCGACGCGCTGGTCGAGCGCTTCGAGCGCTGGGTTCGCGACCACCTCAGCGAGAGCTTCTCGATGGCCGAGGTGGCGCAGGCGGTCGGCGCCAGCCAGCGCTCGCTCGAGCGCCGCGTGCGCGCTGTGACCGGGAAGCCGCCGGTGGCGTTCGTGCAAGACGTGCGGGTCGAGGTGGCGAGCCACCTCCTGCGGTCGACGGGCGGCGACATGCAGTCGATCGCGGCGCAGGTCGGGTACCGCGATGCGACGACGCTGCGGACGCTCCTGCGCCGGAGGTTGGGCCGGGGCGTGCGCGAGCTGAGGTCGAGCGGCGGCTGAGCGCGCGAGCGCCAGGTCCGAGTCGCCCCCGGGCCGCCCTTGCGCGCGTGTCAGTTACGGCACTGGAGCTCGGGGTCGCTCGGCGTGTGGCACTTGTAGCAGACGCGCTCGTTCTTGTTGCGCATGCGCGCGCACGCCCCGCTCGACGACCAGCCGGGCGGGTGCGGGCTGTAGGCGTACGCGCCGCCGAGCCCCTCGGTGGCATGGCAGCTGATGCAGGTCTGCTCGGTATGGCAGCTCGCGCACGCCTGAATGTTGCGCTGCGCTGCAAATGAATGGTGGTTCGTGCTGCGCTGCCCGACCTCCATCCACCCCTCGGGATGGAACTGGAGCGACCCGGGCGCGCGCGAGGCCTCGGGGCCGTCGCGAACGACCTTGGTCAACTGGTGGCAATCGACGCAGAAGGCCTGGCTCCGATGGCAGCTCGAGCATGCCGGCTGGTCCTTGCGCGCCTGCATCGCGTGCTGCGTGATCCAGTTGTTCGGGTGGATCTTGATCGGCTTCTTCACGCCGTTGTGGCAGTCGAGGCAGTCCTTCTGGGTGTGGCAGCTGTAGCAGTTCTCGTCCCCGAGGTTGGCGACGTTGCGGTGGCCGGCGAGCCACTTGTCGTCGTGCGCGTCCATGAAGTACCAGCCCTCGGGCGCGAGCTTGCCGGTCGGCAGATCCCAATCGACCTTGCCGCTCGGGTCGGTGAGGTGGCACGTCTTGCAACTGTCGGCGGCCTTCTTGCCGTCATGGCAGGTGAGACACGTGCTCATGAGCGGCAGCGCGTTCTCGCGTGTGGCGAGGTCGATGTCCTTCATGGTGCCGTGGCACGTCTCACACGTTGCGCCTTTGGCCATGTGGATCTTGTGGTTGAACTTGAGGTTCGGGACCGGCATGTGCACCGCCGGCGGGTGGACCTCGACCTGCCTCGTGTCCGCGAACGTCGCGCCCGGCAGCCACTTGGGCTGAAATCCTGGGTGGCACGTGTCGCACGACGACGGCGCCTCGACCGGCTTGCCCTCGGTGGCCGCCTTGACGTCGTGACAGTCGAGGCACGAGGCCTCGCGCGGCAGGTTGTCGTCGGAGGCGCGCAGGCTGTCGCCGGCCGTCATGTGGCAGTCGACGCACTCGACGAGCGCGGTGTGCTTGGCGTGGCTGAAGCGCAGCGGCATGTCTTGCTCGGGGAAGATGACCGCGCTCGGCGTGTGCTGGCGGCCGAACTTGGCGGCGACGAGCCGCTGGCCCGCCATCGTCATCGGGTCGGCGGCGCCGGGGATCGGACGCGTCGGATCGTCGGCGTGGACCGCATCGAACGCGAGGCCGGCGACGAGCGCGAGGGCCGCGGCGGGCGCGAGGAGGCGCGTATGGGCGTGGGACGTCACAGCCAGAAGTCGAGGTCCACGAGCGCGAGGACGCGCAGTTGCTGGGTCTGAATGCGGTTCATGTTGTGCTCCACCACCAGCGAGAAGGCCGCTTTCTTATCGATGAGATAGCGGCCGCTCAGCTGATAGCCGAACGAGAACGCGTGCGAATTGGGCTGCAGATCGTCGTCGAAAGACACGGCCGTGATGCGTCCGTCCAACTCCCATTCGCGCGGCACGATGGCCCAGCGCCCGCCGACGTCCGCCAGGTAGCGGTCGCCGCCGTAGCCGCTCTCGAGCGAGAGATCGACGCTGACGCTGCCGTCGATGCCTTTGGTTCCGAAGGTGTGCGCCCAGCCGGCCATCGCGCCCCAGGCGCTGACGACCGTCTTGACGTTCCCGATGAGCGCGCCGTCGGTGTAGGCCTCGTTACCGAAGAGCCGCACCATGCCGCCGGCGTAGACGCGGTCCGAGTCGGTGGGGAGGAGGCGCCAGCGCAGGTTCGCGTCGTTGAGCGGGAAGGCCGTGAAGATGTTGAAGATGGAGTCGCCCGCGAAGGACGGCAGCATGCGCACGTACTGCGCGTCGAGCTCGGTCCAGTCCGTGATGCGCCAGCGCGCGCCGGCCTGAATCCGGTCGAAGCGGCCGTTGAACAGGTTCCACGCCATGAGCCCGGTGAGATCGAGGCGGTCCAGGATCTGCTGGCGGAAATTGCCGCCGATATGCTCGGACTGCACCAGCGCGCCATTGTCGCCCATCTCGAACATGCGTCGGTAGGCGATGCGCCACTGGCCGTGGGGGAGCTTGCTGGTCTGGATGGCGGCGCCGACGAGGTAGGTCTGCTGGTGGAGCGTGTCGACGTTCTCGATGAAGCGCGTGCCGTCCTGCTCGAGCATCGAGTCGTTGAGCGTGAAGAAGTCGTTCTTGACCTCGAGGCCGCCGTCGAGCTCGACCTGGAAATACCAGGGCGTCGTGAACACGAGGTGCCCACCGTCGAACATGAGGTAGTCGAGGCCGTCCGCGAGCAGCTGGCGGCCGAGGCGAAATCCGAATGTGCCACCCAGCAGGTCTTTCGCCTCGACGTAGGCATATTGGATCGAGACGCGCGCGCGCTCGATCGCCGGTACGCCGTCGATGCGTTCGAGCGTGGCCTGGCTCAGCCCGAACTCGCCATCGAAGCGCATGAGCGTCGTGGTGGACCAGCGCTGCTCGCCATCGCCGGCGAGGTCGTAGAGGGACAGGCCCAGATATTGGTGCAGGCGATTGCGCGTGAGAATGTCGTTGCCGGACGTGACAAGCTGATAGACGTCACTCAGCGTCTCGCTCTCGATGCGGAACTCGACCGCATGCGAGGCCGTGCTCGCTCTCACGAGCGCCACGACGAGTGCGAGGCGTAGGGCACGCGAACCGAGCATATGATCGTGGTAATCCGATTCGGCCGCGGCTGCAAGGCGACTTCAGTTGCGTGTGAGCAGACTGCGCAATCTCTCGGGGGCGAGATTGTAGACGTGGCCGCAGTACTCGCAGGTCATCGCGAGGACCTCGCCCTTGTGCACGATGGCGGTCAGCTCCTCGGCGCCGAGCGTCGAGATGGCCGCGAGCACGCGCGCCTCGCCGCAATCGCAGCCGAAGCGTAGCGGGGAGTCGGCCAGGACCTCGTGCGGAAAGCCGTAGAGGAGCTCGTCGGAGAGGGCGCGCGCGTCGGCGTTCGTCGCGACGAGGCGCGCATCGAGCGAGGCGAAGTCGTGGGCGAGGCGCTCGGTCATGACGGCCAGCGGGGCCTCGGTGCACTCGGGCAGCAGCTGCACGACGAAGCCCCCGGCCGCGACGAGCGCGCCGTCCGCGTCGAAGACGGCGGTCGTGGCCAGCGTGGCGACGACCTGCTCGGACTCGTGCAGATAGCTCATGAGCGCCTCGGAGACGCCGCCGGGCTTGGCCTCGACGATGCTCTGGTGAAGGCGCCCGCGCGGCAGGCTGCGAATCACCTTGAGGAGCGCGCCCTCGGTGAGGAGCGCGCGGTCCGCGCCCTGGTCCTGGCGCGTGATGAGGCCGCGCGTCATCGCGGGGATGAGCGTGCCGGCTTCGTCGACCCCGAGCGGATGCGAGTCCGCGACGATCGCGCCGGCGCCCTCGCGCGAGAGGATGACCTGCACGCGGTGCACCGGCGACATGGTCTCGCGGATGAGGACGGCGCCGGTCAGGAGCTCGGCCAGGGCCTTCTTGTCCGCGCTGCGCGGGGACTGCCGCGCCCGCGCCGCGCGCACGAGAGCGGTCGTTCGCACGGCGAGCCCGCGAAAGGCGCCGTCGATCGTGATGGAACGGAACACACGATCGGATGGTAGGGCAGACGGGGCGGGCGGGGCCGATGACATAGCCGGCGACACTGCACCCGGGGTCGGTCAAAAGGCAAGCCTCTCGCGCGGCGCGCCCGCTTGCGCTATGGGGTGCGCGTTCGTGTGAGAGGAGGATCCCGGATGCAGGTACGCGCACCATCGCTTGGCTTCATCGGCTTCATCGCGACGCTCGGTACGGCGCTC
>SXIE01000078.1 GCA_005772945.1 Pseudomonadota bacterium | reverse complement strand
CGCTGTCGTGCGATCTCCGCATCGCCGCGTCGAATGCGACGTTCGGGCAGGTCTTCTCGAAGATCGGCCTCGTGCCCGACGGCGGCTCGAGCTTCGTCTTGCCGCGTCTGGTCGGCCTCGGCAAGGCGCTCGAACTCTTCTACCTGGCCGAAAAATTCGACGGCCAGACGGCCGCCGCGATGGGGCTCGTGAACCGCGCCGTCGCGCCCGAGGAGCTGGGAGCCCTCGCGGCGGATTGGTCCGGGCGACTCGCGTCCGGGCCGCCGATCGCCTACCGCCTCGGCAAGGCCAACCTGCGCGCCGGCGCGGCCGGTGGCGAGCTTGCGGCGGCGCTCGCGCGCGAGGTCGACGCGCAGGCGATCTGCCTGCGGTCGAAGGATGCGCTGATCGGGGTCGGTGCCTTCTTCATGAAGCAGACGCCGAAGTTCGAGGGGAAGTAGCTCGGCCGCCGGAGTACGGCGCGGACGCGTGACGTGCGTCGGCGGTTCTGGCAGCCTCGGGGCCTGATGTCCGAGCGCCTGCCACCCCGCAAAGCGACGTACGCCGACATCGAGGCGCTGCCGGACCACGTCGTCGGAGAGATCTTGGCTGGCGAGCTCGTCGTCAGCCCGCGGCCGCGGCTGCGTCATGCGTCGGCGCTAGGCGGGATCCAGACGCAGACCATGGGGCCGTCCGTCCATTCCGGTGACGCGGCCGCGGCGATCCCGCCCTTCGAGGCGGTTCCCATCGAGCTCGGGCTGCTCTGGAAGCCTTGACGTTTCCGGCCTACACGAGCTGGAGCGTCGTGGGCGCGCGGCTGATCGTCAGGCGCTGTCCGTAAGGCAGATCGAGGCGGTCGTCCTCGATGCCATCGCCGAACGCCGTGCCGCCGTCGTTCATCTCGGAGGTCAGCGTCAGGACGTCGCCCGGCGCGAGGACTCCGTCGGTGAGCGCGGTGCCGGTCGCCACGCTCGGCCAGGCCTCGCGCACGAAGAAGGCGAGCTCGGGCGCGAGAGGAGCGGGGAGGGGAGCGGCGCCGAGGCGGGCGCGCGCGATGCTCTTGGCCCAGCCGGTCGCGCCGGTGCCGGTCGTGACGATGACGCCCGAGGAGGAATGGCGCTCGGCGCTCGGGGCCAGTGCCGCGGGTGTGGCTGCGGGGTCGTCGGCGGGTGCGGACGCTTGCGCGCGCATGCAAGCGATGCGGTAGCGCGCACTCTGGTGCGTGCGATGCCCGATGAAGATCTCGTTGAGCGCGAGGAGGCGCTGGCCGTCCGACGACTCGGCCTGGACCATCGTGCGCGCCTCGGCGCGGAGCGTGCCCGCGGCGAAGGTCGCATAGACGTCGGGCGCCTCGCGCGGGAGGTGCCTCACGAGGATCCCGTCGTAGATCTCGCGGGCCGGGTTGATGCCGAGCGCGGGCTGGCCCTGCAGGTACTTGCTCACGTTCGCGACGAGCCCGTCCTGCCCGACGACGACCACCAGATCCTCGGGCTCGAAGAGGAAGCGCGGCAGCTCGGCGCGCAGCACGCGGGCCCGCCGCCACGCCTCCGGGATCGCGACCTCGACCGCATGTAGCGCGCTCGCGAGCAGCGTGTGGCGGTGCGAGAGCTCGGCCAGCGGATCGGGCCCGGCGGCGCCGCGCGCAAGCGCAAAGCGCGCCTGTTGCAGCGTGCCGTGGCGCTGCGCGAGCTCGGTCAGCTCGCTCGGGCGCGCGACGACGACCACCCGCGGCGGCAGCGTGCTCATGCTCAGCGCCCTTCGAGCTGCGCGAGGTGCGCGCCGAGCGTGCGCTGCACCAGCGAGCCCAGCACGTCCGGCGATAGCGTCAGGTGATCGATCGACGTGAGCTTGCCGGCGAGCTCGCGCGCCGCGAGCCCGAGCAGCGCGCTCGGCGGCAGCGTCCGATAGATCTCCATGCGCGCGCGCTCGGCCTCGACCTTCGCGGCCTCGATGACGGTGATGCCCGCCGCGTCGGCGTCGGCCCCCAGGCGCTGGTCGCGCGCGGCGCCGGCGGCGGCGATGCGGCGTGCCTCGCTGTCGTCCTCGGCCTTCTTCTTCTCGTTGTGGCCGCGCTGGAGGATGAGCTCCGCCTCGCGCCGCGTGAGCGCGATCTTGTTCGCGAGCTCGTTCTCCTGGATGGCGCGCTCCTTGTCGACGGCGAGCGCGCGCCGCGCGAAGGTGGCCTCGTCGGCGGACTGCTGGATACGTTCGCGCGTCGGCATCTGGAGCGCCTTCTCGACCTCGGGCGACGGGCGCACGGAGGCGACGCGCGTGGCGACGATGGCGAGGCCGAGGTCGCGGAGCCCCGGGTCGGCCGCGAGCCCCTCGCCGAGCGTCTCGCGCATGACGTCGATGCCGCGCGCGAGGAGATCCGCGAGCGCGTGGCGCGCGAGGAAGCTGGCCGTCAGCTGGTGCGCGAGCTGGACGACCGCGGCCTGGAGCTTGTCGAGCGGCTCGGCCAGGTGGCGACCGGTGCGCGAGTCGAGCGAGAAGTCGATGCTCGTCGCGAGCACCTCGGGCTCGGTGACCCGATAGGTGACGACGACGTTGACGTGGACCTCCTGGAAGTCGGCGCTGCGCGCCTGGATGAGCAGCGCGAGGTCGCGGTCCTCGAGCGGCACCTCGGCGAGCGAGGCTCCGAGCGGCGCGAACCACAGGGCGAGGCCGGGGCCGCTCTTGCGCTGCTTGCCGCGCTTCCAGACGAGGACGTGCGAGGTGGGTGGAGCGCGCAGATGGCGGACGAGCCCGTACGATCGGATTTCGGCCATGGAGACCTCTCCTTGTGAGGTGATCGGGAAATGTGGTGAACGGGTGATGGCGGAGAAGGATGTGGCGATGGGATGTGTGGGCGCGTGTGTGGACGCGTGTGCGAGCTGGGCTACGTCGCGCTGCGCCTGCTGAAGCGGTAGAGCTCGGCCGGGCGGTACCCGACGTCGCGCTCGTGCGCACCGGTGGCCTCGAGGAGGCCCGAGGCGAGCATGCGTCGCCGGAACGAGTCCTTGTTGACGGCCTCGCCGCGGACGACCTCGTGGACCACCTGCAGCTCGCGCAGCGTGAACTCGGCCGGGAGCAGCTGGAAGCCGACGGGCGTATAGTCGAGCTTGCCGCGGAGGCGCTTGACGGCGAGCCCGAGGATGTCGGCGTGGTCGAGGAAGAGCTCGAGCGGGCGGCCGTCGGGGTCGTGCGCGAAGACCGGTCCGCCCGTCTCGCCGGCCCAGGGAACGTCGAGCCGCGCGCGGCAGGTTGCCCGCGGGGACTCGGCGCGCTCGACGGTGAAGCGAGCCGCGTCGACGAGCGCGTAGTAGGCGACCGTGAGGACGCGGCCGCGTGGGTCGCGGTGAACGTCGCCGAACGTGAAGAGCTGCTCCAGGAAGACGCCGGCGAGGCCGACCTTGTCGCGTAGGACCCGCGCGGCGGTGTCCTCGAGCGACTCGTCGAGGTGCATGAAGCCGCCGGGCAGCGCCCAGGGGGCGACGCGCTGCGACGGGGCGGTGGCCCGTTCGTAGAGCGCGACCTCGAGGGCGCCGCCGGCGACTGTCAGGGCGACCACGTCCACCGCGACGCTCGGCCGCGGGTAGCGCTCGAGCTCCGCGGCGCTCGCGCTGGTGTCCGCGGTGGCGTCACGCGGCGCCCGACGCGCGGGCCGGGTGGAAGGGGTCGGGGTTCGGCGAGCCATCTGATGGGGTCTCCTTCGGTTCCGCGCCTTAGATACACAACGCATATATGCACGACGCATCGAAGTCAAGGCGCGAGCGCTCGATCGCGGTCGGTCGCCGGACGAACCCATTGATTCTGGACGGTTGCCTTTTTCCGCTCGGATACTGGCGGCCACCGTCCGATGGCATACGGTGGAGCAGCAGGGGAAGTCGCTCCGAGGCACATATGCGGTCCGTTACCGCCCACCATTCTTGTGTGACCGGCGCTGGGCGCGTCTGGGCGGAGACGCGCGTGTTCGCGTCGGCGGGTCTGCTCATCGCGATGACGCTCGGCGCCTGCGGCGGTGACCGCGTCGGGACGCCGGCCGACGACGTGCCCGACGCGCAAGACGACGGCGGCGACGGCGCGGTCGCGACCAGCGAGGGCGTCGTCCTCGGCGAGTCCCAGGGCGACGGCGCGCCCGACGACGCAGACGGCGCGGACGACGCGGACGACGGCGATGGGCTGCCCGACGGCGACGAGGCGGGGGACGGCGGGCCCGACGGCGATGCGGGGGGGGATGTGGACGCCGCCGAGACCGCGCCCGATCCGGGCACGTTCGGCGCCCCTTGCCAAGAGAACCGGGACTGCCTCTCGGGCTGGTGCGTGAGCTCGAACGCCGGCCCGGTCTGCACGCGCGCCTGCGACGACGCGTGCCCCGAGGGCTGGGAGTGCCGCGGCGTGGCGGGCCAGACCGACGTCGCGTTCCTCTGCCTCCCCAAAGAGGATCACCTCTGCCAGCCGTGCACGGTCGACACCCAATGCGGCTCGGGGTTGTGCCTGACCTTCGACGAAGGCCGCCGCTGCACCGCCAGCTGCGGCGAGGACGGCGCGTGCCCGCCCGGCTACCAGTGCGAGGAGCGCCAGAGCGAGGCGATCGCCGATCACCGCGGCATGGAATGCGTGCCGGTGCATGGCACCTGCGACTGCCTGCCCGAGACGGCGGGTCTCGAGCGCCCCTGCAATCAGGCCAGCGCGGCCGGCACCTGCTGGGGCCTGCAGGTCTGCCAGGGCGAGGACGGCTGGTCCGCCTGCGACGCGCCGATCCCCGCGGACGAGGTGTGCGACGGACGCGACAACGACTGCGACCGCCTGAGCGACGAGGGGCTCCCCGACGACACCCCGTGCACCGTCACGAACGACTTTGGCACGTGCTCGGGTCGCCGCGCGTGCGACGGCGCGAACGGCTGGACCTGCGCGGCGGAAACCCCACTTGCAGAAACATGCAACTATCGCGACGACGATTGCGACGGCGCGACCGACAATGGGTTTGTCGACGCGGCGACCGGCCTCTACCTCGGCGACCTGCACTGCGGGGTCTGCGGTAACGACTGCGCGGACGCCTTCCCGAACGCGACGAGCGCGTGCCTCGAGGAGCACGGCGCGGCGCGCTGCGCGCTCGCCACCTGTGCCCCCGGCTACTTCCGGGCGGGCCCGACGAGCTGCCTGCCGGTGTTCGCGGCGAGCTGCCTGCCGTGCACCGACGACCGTAACTGCGTGGTCCCCGGCAATGCCTGCGTGCCCCTCGATGGCGGGAGCTACTGCGCCGAGGACTGTGGCGCGGGAAACCTGAACGGGTTCGCGGTCGGTGCCTGCGGCGAGGGCTACGCCTGTACGACCGTCGGCGCGAAGCAGCTCTGTCTGCCCGAGACCGGCTCGTGCGGATGCCTCTCATCTAATGATGCGGGACGGCAGCGCTCGTGCATCGTGGCGAACGCGTTCGGGACGTGCGGCGGCACCGAGACCTGCCGCGTCGAGGACGGCGGGTTCTCTCCGTGCAGCGCGAAGGAGCCCGCGGCCGAGACCTGCAACGGCGTCGACGACGACTGCGACGGGCAGAGCGACGAGGACGTCGTCATGCCGGCCGAGCCCTGCGAGCAGCGGGCTGAGGCCGGGACCTGCAGCGGGCAATGGCGCTGTGCGGGCGCCGCGGGCTGGCTGTGTAGCGCGCCGCTGCCGACCGTCGAGGCGTGCAACTACCGCGACGACGACTGCGACGGCGCGGCCGACGAGGACTTCGTCGACGCCGGATCGGGGCAGTATCTCGACGTCGCGCACTGCGGGGTCTGCGGGCGCGCGTGCAGTGAGTCGATCCTCTATGTGCACGAGACGGAGTGCCGCCTCGAGGGCGGCAAAGCCGTGTGCGTCGCGCTCGCGTGCGACGACGGCTACTACATCCCGGCGGGTACCAACCGGGTGTGCATCCCGCGCTCGGGCGCGACGGATTGTTCGCCATGCCTCGACGACGTGCAGTGCGAGGAGCTCAGCGGCGGGCGCTGCGAGCTGCTCGACGGCGCGCGCGTCTGCACGCGCGCCTGCGAGGACGGGCCCGAAGACGGGCCCGAAGACGGGCCCGAGGACGGGGCCAACTGCGCGGACGGGTTTCTGTGCGTCGCGGGCCGCTGCTTGCCGCCGAGCGGTTCGTGCAGTTGCCTCGCGCCGCACGCGGGGGCCGAGCGCCCGTGCGTGAACCAGGCGCCCGAGGGCACCTGTGCCGGCATCGAGACCTGCGATCCGGCGAGCGGCTGGTCCGCTTGCAGCGCCGCGCAACCATCGGCCGAGCTCTGCAACGGCCTCGACGAGAACTGCGACGGGCGCAGCGACGAGAACGTCGTTCACAATCCGAGCGGTTGCCAGGACTCGAACGTGTTCGGGACCTGCGTCAGCCGCTTCCGCTGCGACGGCGTCGAGGGCTGGGCGTGCCCGGTGCAGACGCCGCGCGCGGAGGCCTGCAACTACCAGGACGACGACTGCAATGGCTCGGTCGACGAGGACTTCAAGGATGCCGCCGGGCGCTACGTCAGCGACGGCGCCTGCGGCGCGTGCGGCAACAGCTGCGAGGGCGTCATCCCCAACGCCTCCGCGCGCTGCGGCACCACCACGGGCGCCCCGCGCTGCGAGGTCGCGACGTGTGACCCCGGCTTCTTCCGCGCCGGTGCGCTGACCTGCCTGCCGGCCGTCGACACGACCTGCACGCCGTGCGCGACCGACGCGAACTGCCCGACGCCGGGCGACCGTTGCCTTTCGATGGACCGCGCCAAGTTCTGCGGGCGCGACTGCAGCGCAGGCAACTTCCACGGGACGCCCGCCGGGCAGTGCGAGGACGGCTTTGAGTGTACGCCGTTCACACTTTCGGGCGGCGTCCAGGTCGAGCAGTGCGTACCGGCGTCGCGCTCGTGCAGTTGCCTGCCCGACGACCGCGACGAGGTCCGTCCGTGCAGTTTGGTCGCGCCCGACGGAACCTGCTTTGGCACCGAGGTGTGCGTGCCCGAGATCGGTTGGGCCGGCTGCACGGCCTCGGTCCCGGCGGCCGAGGTGTGCAACGGGGCCGACGACGATTGCAACGGCCGCGTCGACGACGGCGTCACGCACGAGCCGACGCGCTGCGAGGTGACGAACAGCTTCGGGACCTGCTGGGCGGGGTATCGCTGCCTCGGGGCGACCGGCTGGATCTGTCCCGCCCCGACCCCGGTCGCCGACGTCTGCAACGGCCTCGACGACGACTGCGACGGCGAGAGCGACGAGGACTTCCGCGATGCCGCCGGGGTCTATGACGACGTCGCGAACTGCGGCGCGTGCGGGTTCGCGTGCGACATTCCGAACGCGACGCCGGCGTGTGTGGTCGTCGGTACCGCGGCGCGCTGCGAGGTCGGCAGCTGCGACCCGGGCTTCTACCAGGCCAGCGCGCGCGCCTGCCTGCCGGCGAGCGACAGCGCGTGTCTCGCGTGCAGCTCGGACGCGAGCTGCCCGACGCCGGGCGACAAGTGTCTGACGCTCGATGGCGGCAAGTTCTGCGGACGCGACTGCAGCGCGAGCAACCGCCACGGCGTGCCGGCGGGGGCTTGCGACGCGGGCTACACGTGCCACGACTATGGCGGCGGGGTCGCGCAGTGCGTGCCGACGACGGGCTCGTGCGGGTGCCTGCCAGGCGACGCGGGCGAGACGCGGACGTGTCGGCAGGCGAACGCCGACGGCGTCTGCTTTGGCAGCGAGAGCTGCGATCTGGAGAGTGGCTGGGTCGGCTGCAGCGCGCGCATCCCGGCGGCCGAGAGCTGCAACGGACTCGACGACGACTGCGACGGCGCGGTCGACGAGGGCGTGACGCACGCGCCCGCGACCTGCGAGCGGGCCGTGGCCGGGGTCGGGACCTGCAGCGCGCCGTATCGTTGCAGCGGCGTGCAAGGATGGGAGTGCCCGGCGGCGACGCCGACCAGCGAGACGTGCGACTTCCTGGATAACGACTGCGACCAGGCCGTCGACGAGGCGTTCAAGAACGCGGCCGGGCAATACGTCGCCGATGCTCACTGCGGCGCCTGCGGGGTCAGCTGCGCGGGCGCCATCCCGCATGCGACCGCGGCGTGCTCCGCGGCCGGCGGGCAGCCGCGCTGCGAGGTCGCGCGCTGCGACGCGGGGTACTACCAGACCGGGCCGCTCTCGTGCGCCGCGGTGACCGACAACGCCTGCCAGCCGTGCGTGGCCGACGGCGATTGCCGCGTGCCGGGCGACCGTTGCGTCACCCTCGCGGGCGGGAAGTTCTGCGGGCTCGACTGCTCGGACGGGAACCTCCACGGGACGGTGGCCGGTGCGTGCGCGGGCGAGGGCTTCGTGTGCGAGGCGTTCGCGGGCGGGGCGAACCAATGCGTGCCGGAGAGCCGCAGTTGCGATTGCCTGGTCGCGAACGAAGGCGCTACGCGCACCTGCCGCAACAGCGGCGCGGCGGGGACGTGCTTCGGGACCGAGGTGTGCGTGCCGGCGATCGGCTGGGCGGGGTGTACGGCGGCGGTGCCGACGGACGAGGCGTGCAATGGCGTCGACGACGACTGCAACGGACGCATCGACGACGGCGTGACCCACGACCCGGCGCGCTGCGAGGTGTCGAACGACTTCGGGACGTGCTCGGCGGGGTATCGCTGCCTCGGCGGGACGGGCTGGAGCTGTCCGGCGGCGGCGCCCGCGGGCGAGGTGTGCAACAGCGCCGACGACGACTGCGATGGGGCCGTCTACGAGGGCTTCCGCGATGCCCAGGGGGTGTACGACCGGACCGAGCACTGCGGGGCGTGCGGCTTCGCGTGCGACATCCCGAACGCGACGCCGACCTGCGTCGTCAGCGGCACGGCGGCCCACTGCGAGGTCGCAGCGTGCGACCCCGGTTTCTACAAAGCCAGCGCGCGCGCGTGCCTGCCGGCCAGCGACGGCGCCTGTCTTGCGTGCAGCACGGACGCGAACTGCCCGACGCCGGGCGATAGATGCCTCGCTCTGGATGGCGGCAAGTTCTGCGGTCGCGATTGCAGTGCCACAAACCGACACGGACTGCCCGCGGGCGCGTGTGACGCGGGCTTCACGTGCCAGGATTACGGCGCCGGGGTCGCGCAGTGTGTGCCGACCAGCGGCTCGTGCGGGTGCCTACCCGGGGACGCGGGCGAGACGCGGACCTGCACGCGCCAGAACGTGGCCGGCCTGTGCTTCGGCAGCGAGGCGTGCGATCCGGCGAGCGGCTGGCTCGGCTGCAGCGCGCGCGTCCCGGCCGCCGAGAGCTGCAACGGCGCCGACGACAACTGCAACGGCGCGATCGACGAGGGGCTCGCGCACGTCCCCGCGACGTGCGAGCGGGTCGTCGCGGGGGTCGGGACGT
>SXIE01000077.1 GCA_005772945.1 Pseudomonadota bacterium | reverse complement strand
GCGCCGGCGACGGCGACGGCGCAGGCGGACCGAGCGAGGAGACGGGCGAGGCCGAGGCGATCGAAAACGCGTCGCGGGCGCTTGGGGCGGGGTCGCGGAGCGGGGTGCGGCGGGGCGCGCTTCGTGCGATGATGGTGGCGCGTCGAGGACGCGGACAACCGTGGATCGTGCGAAGGGAAGGTAGACGATGCAGGTCGGAGCGTTTGCTTTTTGGCGGGAGTACCGCGGCGGGTTGAGGGCGGCCATCTTCGATTGGGCGGGCACGACGATGGACTTCGGGTGCATCGCGCCGGCGGAGGCGTTCGTCGAGGTCTATCGGCGCTACGGCGTCGACATCACGCAGGCCGAGGCGCGCGTCCCGATGGGGGCGCACAAGCGCGTGCACATCCACAAGCTGAGCCAGATTCCGCGGATCGGGGCGCGCTGGGTGGAGGTGCATGGGGCGCCGTTCGACGAGGCGGCGCTCGATCGGATGTTCGCGGATTTCGTGCCGCTGCAGCTCGAGATCCTGCCGAAGTATTCGGACCTCGTGCCGGGGACGCTCGAGGTGCTCGCGCGCTGTCGACAGCGTGGGCTGAAGATCGGATCGACGACCGGCTACACGCGCGCGATGAACGTGCTTCTGCTCGCGGAGGCCGCGGCGCGCGGGTATGCGCCCGATACGATGGTGTGCGCCGATGACGTGCCCGAGGGGCGGCCGGCGCCCTGGATGTGCCTCGAGAATGCCAAGCGGCTCGGGGTGTACCCGATGGCGGCGATCGTGAAAGTCGGGGACACCCAGGGCGATGTCTTGGAGGGGCTCGACGCCGGGATGTGGACCATCGGGCTGGCCATCACCGGCAACGAGGTCGGGCTGACCAAGGTCGAGTGGGACGCGCTCGGAGCGGACGAGCGGGCGCGGCGGCGGGCCTATGCCTATGAGCGGCTGCACGGCGTCGGCGCGCACTACGTGGTCGATGGGATCTGGGAGGTGCCGGCCTTGCTCGATGACATCGACCGACGGATCGCGCGCGGCGAGAAGCCCTGAACGTCAGCTGGCGGAATCGGGCGTGAGGGATGCTAGGCCGCGCGCCGCGCGCTCTTCCCACGCGGCGACCTCGTGGTTCGCCGGAGCGAGCTCGCGAATGCGTGCGCACTCGGCGAGGGCGGCGCGGAGGTTCTTGTCGCCCGAGCGCCAGCTCAGCTGACGCCATGCGGGCCGGTTGCCGTACGTGTGTGCGGGCGTGGTGTGGCTACGCACCGAGCCTTCGAATTGGAGCACGCGGGCGCGGACGAGGGCGACGAGCGCGTCGATGCTGCATGGGGTCGCGCGGGCGCTTCGCAGGGCTGCATGCAGGGCCTGCTCGAGCGCTCGTTCGGTGCGCGCGAGTTTGGCGCAGGCGCGACACACGGTCGGGCGCACGCTCGGATGCAGCTTCAGCTCCTCGAACCAGTGCTTCTGCATGGACGCCAAGAACGTGAACGAGACCCCGCAGCGCGGGCAGATCAGCGGCACGTCCTCGTAGTCGCCGTAACTGGCGGAGTAGCTGCGGCGGCCGGCGTCGCTCCAGCGCGTGGGGTCGCGCGGCACGCGCTGGGTCCCCCGTTGCGGCGTCTTCTTCGAACTACCCATGCGCGGTCTCCGGCGGCGTGGCGTTGGCCCGATCGAGAGCGGCCGCGAGGCCGGACACGCGCGTGACGCAGGTGGCGATCGCGTGGCGGAGGACGTGCTCGCTGGCGACGAGGATGACGCGCTGTCGGGCGCGCGTGATGGCCGTGTAGAGGAGCTCGCGCGTGGCGACCGGGGAGGGCTCGGGCGGGAGCACGATGAGGACGGTGTCGAAACCGGAGCCCTGCGCCTTGTGGATCGTGGCGGCCCAGAACGGCTCCCAACGCGGGAGTTGAGCGGGCGTGAGGGCGCGCGTCTCGGTGTTGCCGGCCTTGTCGCTGCGAGGGAAGTGAACGCGCAGGTGGCCGTCCGGGTCGCGGAGCGTCACGCCGACGTCGCCGTTGAAGAGCCCGAGGGCCGGGTCGTTGACGGTCACGAGGACGGGGCGGCCGGGGAACCACTCGGTGCCGCGCGGGGCGAGGCCGGCCTTCACGAGCCAGTCGGCGACCTCGTCGGCGAGGGTCTCGGCGCCGGCGGGTCCCTTGCGGTGGGCGGTCAGGATCTGGAAGTGACCCAGGGCTCGGGTGGCCGTCAGAGGCGGCCCGGCGGGCCCTTCGGGTCGTCGCGAGGCGGCTTCGAGAAGTGGCGCGAAGCCCTGGGTGGCGAACGCGCGCAGGGCCTCGTGCGTCGTGTCCGGTCCGAGCCAGCGCAGGTCCGGGTGGTTCGCGCCGAGGAGGGCGAGCGCGGCGCCGGCATCGCCTTGCTGCACGGCGCGCGCGAGTTGCGCGATGGGGCCCTCGGTCTGGAAGCGGTGGCTGCGCGTCAGCTCGACGTAGGAGGCGGCGAGCGGGCCCCCGGGGGTGGCGAGGGCGGCGAGATCGCCGAGCACGCGGCCGGCCTGAACCGACGCGAGCTGGTCCTTGTCGCCGATGAGGATGAGGCGCGCGTCGGGGCGGACGGCGTCGACCAGCTTGGCCATGAGCGCCAGGTCGACCATCGACGCCTCGTCGACGATGACCACGTCGGCCGCCAGCGGGTGGTCGGCGTCGTGCTCGAAGCGCGTGGGGTGGGCCGGGCTGAAGCCGAGGCGACGTTGGATGGTCGCGCCTTCGTCGGGCAGGCGGCGCGCGAGCTCGGCGGGGAGGCCGAGAGCGGCGCGTTGTTCGCGCACGGCCTCGCCGAGGCGTGCGGCGGCCTTGCCGGTGGGGGCGAGGAGGTCGGCTTGGAGGCGCGGGTTCTGGCCGAGGAGGGCGGCGAGGATGCGGACGACGGTCGAGGTCTTGCCGGTGCCGGGGCCGCCCGAGATGATCGTCAGCGCCGAGCGCGCGGCGTGTTCGGCGGCGCGGCGCTGATCGGGATCGGAGGCGAAGGGGAAGAGGCGATCGAGGTCCTGGCCGAGGCGCGCCTCGTCGAGGGAGATGGTGCGTCGGAGGCGCACGGCGAGCGAGGCGGCGAGCGATTGTTGGTACTCAAAGTATCGGTGGAGGTAGAGGCGGCCGCCCTCGAGGACGAGCGGTCGGTGCTCGGCGGTCGTCGCGTCGCCGACGAGCGGCGAGGCGCGCAGGGCGTCTTCCCAGGCGGGTAGCGGCGGGTAGGCGAGCGGGGAAGGGGCGGAGCGCGCGAGAGTGCGGGCGGACTCGGGATCGAGCGGCGGCTGGGTCGGGGCGCGCGCGAGCTCGAGGCAGATGTCGCCGCGGGCGAGGGCGGCGGAGGCGAGGGCGGCGCCGAGAATGACCGAGAACTCGGGCGGGGTCGGGGCGAGGCGTGCGAGCGCTTGCGCAAAGCGCAAGTCGAAGGCCGCGAGCTGGCCGGCGGCGGCGAAGGGGGCGAGGAGCGGCGTAAGGTCGGTCACGGGCGCGCCCCGGTGCCTAGGGCGCCGCGGGCGAGCAGGCGGTCGAGGTCGGCGATGAGGGCCGGCTCGGGGCGCGCGGCGAAGATGCCGGTGCCGAGGGCGTGGCTGGGATCGATGCCGCGCAAGAAGAGGTAGAAGACGCCGCCGAAGTCGCGGGCGTAGTCCCAGCCGGGGATGCGGCGCGCGAGGTGGCGCGCGAGGGCGACCGCATAGAGGTGGTATTGCAGGTGGTAGTGGTGGTGGTCCATCGCGTCGCGCACGCGCTCGTAGCGGTAGTCGGCGGCGGTCTTGCCGAGGTGGTTCGACTTCCAGTCGAGGAGGTAGAAGCGGCCGTCGTGGGGCGCGCGGAAGGCGAGGTCGATGCTGCCCGAGAGGAAGCCGCGCGCCGGGAAGAACGGGAGGCGGGCGAGGCGGGTGAGCCAGTGCTCGGTGGCGGCGGTCGGGTGGCAGGCGAAGACGTCGTGGAGCGCGCGCGGGTCGAGGACGGGCTCGGGGTCGGAGGGGAAGGACGTGGTTGCCCGGTGCGCGAGCGGGAAGACGAACGACAGCTCGGGGAGGCGCTCGGCGCGTGGGAGGTCCTTCAGACGCAGCCCGGAGGCATCGAGCGGCGTCGCGAGAACGGCCGTCAGCGCAGCGGCGATGTCGTCGGCGTGCGCCTCGGGCAGACCGTGGTGGGCGAGCTCGGCGCGTGCGAGCGGGGCCAGGGAGGCGGGGGTCGCGCTGGCGAAGTCGGCGAGCTCGAGGATCTTGTGCAGGGCGTTGCCGATCTGGCGCCCGCTCGGCATGGTCGCCAGGCGCACGGTCGCGGCGTCGTCGGGAGAGGCGGACTCGGTCGCCTCGTCGCTCGCCGCGCGATCCTCGTCCGCGGCGGCCTGCGTGTCGGCGGGCGCGCCGGCCACCAACCCCGAGAAGCTCGTGCGTCGCCAGTGGACATCGAGCGGCCGCGTGCGCTGCCAAACGCGCGGTGCGAGCGTCACGTTCGCGCTCGGCGGCGACCAGGCGGAGGCCGGCGCGGGGGCGGACGTCTCGATCGCGAACAGGGCGCGGGGCCAGCTCTGAAGGGCCTGAGCGAAGCTTCGCGCGGCGTCCCAGCGTCGCAGCCGTCCCGCGAGCGCGGCGACGGCGGCATCGAGCGATGCAGGGTCGTGCGCCCGCTCATTCGCGAAGAGAAGGTACGCGAGCGGCGAGGCGGCCGCCTTGTGCAGCGGCGCCCAGTACAGGGTGAGGCCATGGCGCGCGCGCGTGACCGCGACGTAGAAGAGGCGCAGCGCCTCGGTGCGTGCGTCGTGCAGCGCGCTCTGCTGGCGCAGCCGGCGCACCGGCGTCATCCCGTCCTTGTCGATGTCGAGCGTGACGGAAGCCGGGCGCGCGGGGTCCCTATAAAGGAGGTAGTCCTTCTGGTCGCCGCGGATCTCGGATGGCTCCCAGAAGTAGGGGCACCACACGAACTGGTATTGCAGGCCCTTGGCCTTGTGGACGGTCACGATCTGGACGGCCGCCGCGTCGCTCTCGCGGCGCAGGCTCGTGCGCTCGTCGCGCTCGCTCGGCTCGGCGATGCGCCGCTCGAGCCAGCGCAGGAGGCCCATCGGCGGTAGCTCGCCCTTGGTTGCAGCGTCGTGCAAGAGTTCGCCGAGCTGCAGCAGGTTGGCGGTCCTGCGCTCGCCGTCAGGATGGTCGAGGAGCGCGGCCAGGCGCCCGGAGACGAAGCCCCGGAACATCTGCGCGAAGCTGTGGCGCATCCACGTTTCCTGCCACGCGCGCAGGTGCTCGACCCAACGCTCGAGCCCGCGCGGGGTCTCGTCGAGCGCGGCCAGCTCGAAGGCGCGCAGCCCGAGGAGCCCGGTGACGAGCGCCGCCCGGACCAGCGTCGCGCGCGCCGGATCGAGGAGGGCGTGCAGGACGCGCAGGAGCTCGGTCGCCTCGGTCGTCTCGAAGACGCTCGACTGCCCGTGGATGATGGCCGGTACGCCGTGCGCGCGCAGCGCCGCCTGCACCTCGGCCGCCTGGGTGTTGGTCCTCACGAGCACCGCCAGATCGGTCGGGCCGACCTTCTTGCCGGCGACGGTCAGGCCCTGCGCGAGCGTGTGGGCGATGTCGGCGGCGACGCGCGGCGGGATCCCCTTTCCGAAATCGCCGGGGCTCGCGCGCGGATTGGGTACGTCGAGACATACGATGCGGCACGGCGTGAATGCTCCGCCGGCGGGCGCGACGACCGGGGACTCCTGACGTTTGGCGGCGACCGGGTAGAAGTCGATCCGATCGATGGCGAAGGCGCGCTCGGGTTGGCGGTGCCCGAAGATGTGGCCGACCGCGTCGACCAGCGCCTTGTCGCTGCGGTAGTTGACGTCGAGCGTCGAGTGCCGCGCCTGGTCGACCAGGCCCTGGGCGGCGAGGTACGTGCGGATGTCGGCGCGGCGGAAGCCGTAAATCGCCTGCTTGGGATCGCCGACCAGATAGAACCAGCAGTCGGGGCGATCGAACAGGTGGTGGAAGATCCGCCACTGCACCGGATCGGTGTCCTGGAATTCGTCGATGATGACGGCGGCGTATTGGCGCCGGATGGCGCTCTCGAGGCGCGCGCGGTCGGCGCCCTGCTCGAGCGCTTCGGCCAAGCGGTCGAGGAGATCGTTCACCGCGAGCTGGTTCTGGGCTTCGTTGCGACGGCGGATCTCGGTGCGGGCCCAGGTCGCGAGGCGATGGCGCACGCCGAGCGCCCAGCGGCGCGCGGCCGGGAGCACGGCGCCGAGGGCGGCGCGGACGGCGCTGATGGCGCGGTAGGCAGCGCCTAGGGTGCTTGCGTCGGCGCTGTTGGGCGCGCTGCCGGTCGGCGGGAAGATCCCCTGAGAGGCCCACCAGACGGGGTCGAGCGGCTCCAGGTCCTGATAGGTCTTGGGTGTGAGATCGCCGTCGGCGAGAGCGTCCGCGACCTTGAGCGCGTTGTCCCAGCGCCAGTCGGGCGAGACGATGCCGCTGGCGTGGCGGCGGGCGTCGGCGAGGAGAGCGAGCGGTCGCACGCGCTGAAAGGCGGAGCGCGCCTCGTCACGCGCGGCGAGCAGGGCGCTCGGATCCGGCGGCGCCGGGTGGTCGGGAGCGGACGGCTCGATGGTCGCCTCGCGGTGCTCGATGGCGCGGCGGGCCAGCGGCATGAGCGCATTGCGGGTGAGGCCGACGAGGCGGAGGAGCTCGAGCGCCCCGAGGCTCTCGTCGAAGCCGAGGCGCACCCAGAAGTCGTCGACGAGATCGCGGACCCGCTCGGCGAGCGCGTCGACCTCGACGATGTCAGCGTCGAAGGCGATCCCCGATTCGAGCGCGTTGCGCTGCAGCATGCGCTGACAGAAGCCGTGCATCGTGAAGATGCTCGCGCGATCGAAACCCTCGAGCCCGTCGCGCGCGCTCTTTGTCCACTTCTCGAGCTGCTGAGCGGCTACGGCGCGTGCGACCAGCGCCGTGATCTCGGCGCCGTCGCTCGTGCCGTCGCTGGTCCGCGACCGCCCGCCGAGCGCGTCGGCGAAGGCGGCGTCGGTGTCGGCCAGGCGCTGGCGGATGCGCGCCACCAGATCCGAGGTCGCCGCTTTTGTGAACGTCACACACAAAATCTGGTCGACCGGGACCCCGTACTCGACCACGAGCCGCACGAAGATCGTCGTGATCGAGTAGGTCTTGCCGGTCCCCGCGCTCGCCTCGAGCAGCGTCATGCCCCGCTCGAGCGGCGCGTTCGGATCGAAGGCGCGCGTGGTCATGGCGCCTCCGGCACGGCGTCCGGGGTCGGCGCGGTCAGCGTCCGCAGGTGATCCATGAGCGGGCCGAGGATGCGCCAGGTCAGCTCGCGAAAGGCGTCGTCGCTGAACGGGAACGCCGCCTCGCCGAGGCGCCGATCGAAGACGAGCTGGACGTGCGCGTCGTCGCGCTCGCCGGGGATCGCCGCGTCGCCGAAGAAGGACGCGCGCCCCTGCCAAAGGCGCTGGGCGTCGCGCAGCGGATCGGCGCGCCCCGATCCGGCTCGACCTTCGCCACGCTGACCCCGTCCACCCCGGCCCCCGGCCCTGCCGCCGGGTCCGACGTCCCTTTGTCCCCGCCGGTCGCAAGCG
>SXIE01000076.1 GCA_005772945.1 Pseudomonadota bacterium | reverse complement strand
CCCGACGCGCGGGTGGCGGAAGTGGTAGACGCGCTAGTTTGAGGTGCTAGTGCCCGCAAGGGCTTAGGGGTTCAAGTCCCCTCCCGCGCATGAACACGAGCCCACCGCGAGGTGGGCTTTTTCGTGGCCGGGCTCGGTCGTGAGGGGCGCGGTCCAGGCGGGAATGTGAACGTCGATCACGTTTCTCGCGCGGCCCGCTCGCCACGCGCGGCGGCCCGGTGCTCGGGCGGCTCGAACGCGAGCTGGGCCGCGACGGTGACGTCGAGCAGCGTGAGCAGATGGTCGTGCGCCGAGGCGGGCGGCGGCGGCGCGAAGCCGAGCGCCGTGAGGTACGCGAGCACCCAGTACACCGACTCGATGCTCGAGCAGCACTCGGCGCGTGGCTCTTTGCGCAGCCGATCGTAACGCGAGGGCGCGCCGGGCGTGAAGCGAATGGCAGGGAGCGCGCCGAGCGACGGCGCGCGATTCAGCAGCTTCTTGGCGGTCGTCCAGGTGCCGTCGACGAGGATGACGAGCGGCCGCCGACCGCTCGGGAAGACGGCGCGCAGGGCTTCGGGCGTTGCGCGCGCGAGATCGACGGCGCGCGGCGTTGGGAAGAGGATGCACGGGGCCAGGGTCGGATCGGCGAGCAGGGCCGTGAGGCGCGGGTCGCCCTCGAAGCGCTCGCCGACGAAGAGGTGCGAGCCGATGAGCGAGCGGTGGGCCATGCGGCCGGTGCCGATCGCGACCCGCGATTCCTTCGGGTGCATGAGGATGGCGAAGAGGACCTCCGATCGGAAGGGCCGGAGGTGGCCACACCAGCACATCGCGAGCGCACGCCGGCAGCGCGGGCACCAGGGGCGCGCGTCCGGCACGGGTTCTGGGTCGTCTGGCGTCACGGTCGCCCGGTCTGTCGCACGCGCCGCCGAGCGCGGTCAACGCCGGAGCGCGCGGCGTTCGCTTGACGCTCGGGCCTGCCGGCGCCACCCTCCGCGCCCCGCTCTCCCCCGTCGCCTTCTCGGCCCATCGCCCATCGCCCATCGAGTGTGAACGACATGTACTCTCACACCGCCGCCCAGGTCCCTCCGCGCTACCGGCTCGCCATCGGCGACGTCCATATCGACCTCGGCGCCGGTCGCCGCGGCGTCGACATGGGCCCCTCGGCCATCCACCTGGCGGGCCTCGAGCGCCGCCTGATCGAGCTCGGCCACACCATCGCCGAGACCTTCGAGGTCCACGTCAACCCGCCCGAGATCGCGCAGCGCGGCGATCCCCAGGCCCGCTTCCTGGCCGAGATCGCCGATGCCTGCGGTCGCCTCGCCGACAAGGTCGAAGCCGGCCTCGCCCGCGGCCACTTCCCGGTCGTCCTGGGCGGCGACCACTCGGTCGCCATCGGCACCGTCTCCGGGCTCGCGCGCCACTACCACAAGCGCGGCGAGGCGATCGGCGTCCTATGGGTCGACGCCCATACCGACATGAACACGCCCGAGACGTCCCCCAGCGGCAACGTCCACGGCATGCCGCTCGCGACGCTCCTGGGCTACGGCCGCCCCGAGCTCGTCGGGTTGGCCGGCGACCGCCCGGCCCTCGACGCCCGCAATGTCTGCATCATCGGAGCGCGCGACGTGGACCCGGAGGAGCGCGCGCTCGTCCGCAGCTCGGGCGTGCGTGTCTATACGATGAGCGAGCTGGACGACCGCGGCACGGCGACGTGCGTGCGCGAGGCCATCGCGCGCGTCTCGGAGCACACCGCGGGGATCCACCTCTCGTTCGATCTGGACGGGGTCGATCCCGAGCACGCCCCCGGCGTCGGCACGCCCGTTCCAGGCGGCCTCGAGCTGCGCGAGTCGCACCTCATCTGCGAGCGTGTCGCCCAGACGGGCCGCCTCATCGGGCTCGAGATGGTCGAGCTCAACCCGGTGCTCGACACGCAGAATCGTACCGGCGAGCTGGCCGTGTGGCTCATCCTCTCGGCGCTCGGCAAATCGATCCTGTGAGCCGTCCGCGCGCGGCCCCGCCAAGACCTGCCTATCAGCCGTCGCCAGGCTGCCTCGCCGCGAGCCCGGCCGCGACCGCCGCACGCAGCTCGGGGGCCGTCACGGGCTTGGACACGTAGCCGAGCGGCGTCGTTCCGTCGGCACGCATGCGGGTCTGGGGGTCGACATCTGCGCTCATATAGATCGCGCGGATTCCGAATCGGTCGCGCAGGATGAGAGCGGTCTCGATGCCGTCGAGCGGGCCGAGGATCCGGATGTCCATGAGCGCCATGTCGGGTCGGCGCTCGCTCACGCGCACGAGCGCCTCGTCGCACGAGGAGGCGATGGACACGTCGTAGCCGGCCACGCGCAGGACCGCCGCCAGGTCTCTGGCGACGATGCGCTCGTCCTCGACGATCAGCACGGACGGCTTGGGCAATTCGACCACGACACCGACTATATACGTGGCCGGTTCGCCTTGCACCCCCGGCGAAAAGCGTCGCGATTCAAACCGGATCGGCGGGCGGGCGGCGCCTGCCTCGTCGTGGTCGGGCTTGCCGTGGCTGTGGTCCGCGCGAAGTCGCGCTGCGTCCGCGCTGCGACCGTCCGGATCGCCATCGGCACCCGCTCATCGCCGGCCGTCGCGGGCGCTGAAGCTTGCGCGAATTTGCAAGTGTTGACCGAACTCGGACTCCCGCGCCGCGATGCCCGAGGCGGCGCCGGGCTCGTTGACCCGCATGCGGGGCGCGTGCAAGATGCGCCCGTGTCGCCGCACCTGACCGTCCTCATCCCCTGCTACAACGAAGAGCGCCGCATCGCCGACACCGTGCCGCGCGTGGTCGAGTACCTCGGAACCCTTCCCTGCACCTGGGAGGTCGTCCTCGTCGACGACGGCAGCACCGACGGAACCTGGGCGCAGCTCGAGGCGTTCACGCGCGCGCTGCCCGGCGTGCGCGCGGTCCGGCAGGCGGCCAACGGCGGCAAGGGACGCGCCCTCGCGGCCGGCGTCCAGGCCGCGCGCGGCGAGGTCGTCCTCTTCTTCGACGCCGACCTCTCGTACCCGCTGAGCTACGTCGCCGAAGCGCTCGCGGCCATCGACGGCGGCGCGGACGTGGTCGCCGGCGCCCGCGACCTCGACGCCGGCGGGCGCGCGGACTACACGCTCTTGCGCAAGGCCTTCAGCGGCGCCTTCAATGGGCTTGTGGACCTCGTGCTCGGGCTCGGGATTCCGGACACCCAATGCGGCTTCAAGGCGTTTCGCGCCGACGTCGCGCGCGCCCTCTTCGGCGCCCTCACCATCGGCCGCTTCGGCTTCGACGTCGAGCTGCTCTACCTGGTGCGCCGCTGGAACCTCGTGCTCGTGCGCATGCCGATCATCATGGTGCATCGCCCCGGCTCGACCGTGCGCGTCATCCCCGACAGCCTCCAGATGTTCCGCGACATCGTCCGGATCCGGCGGCAGGCGGCCCGCTACCCGGCGCGACCGGCGGAGCTGACGCCGCGTCCGGCCGACAGGGCGCCCGACGCGTCCAAAGGCCGCCTGTGATGCGCGCGCTCGGCACATTGGCGACCTGGGTGAGCATCGCGCTGGGCGCGTGCCTGGAGGCGCGCGGGGCCGGCGATGTCGCGGTCGACCTCGGCCCGGAGAGCGACGCGGTCGAGGCCGTCGAGATCGCCGCGGAGACGCGTCCCGAGCCGGACAGCGGCACCGACACTGTTCGGGCCGACAGCGCGATCGAGACGGAGGTGGCCGGCTCCGAGGTCGTCAGCGACTCGCCCGCCATGCGTCTACACGTCATCGACGTGGGTCAGGGCGACGCGGTGCTCGTCGAGCTGCCGTGCGGCGCGATGCTCATCGATGCGGGCGGCGAACAGAGCGATGACAGCGCCGCGGTCGGCAGCTTCGACAGCGACGTCGCGCTCGAGGGATACGTGCGGGCGTTTTTCGCCCGTCGCGCCGATCTCCATGGCACCTTCGATCTCGTCGTCCTCTCGCACCCTCATATCGACCACACGCGCGGCGTCACGCGCCTCCTCGCGATGGCCGCAGCCGGTGAGATCGTCATCCGCAACGTCGTGACCAATGGCGCCGAGGGCTCCGGGTCCGGCGTGCGCGAGCAGCGCGCGCTCCACGACTACGCCGACCAGCATCCGGGGATCGGGCGCTGGTACGTCCTCGAGCGCAAGACCGAGGCGACCGGCCTGACCAACGACGTCATCGATCCCTTCCCGGCGCCCGCCGCTGGCACCTGTGGCGACGTGGACCCCACGATCACCGCGCTCTGGGGGCGCGTCGACAACGACTCGACCCTCCAAACCCAATGGTCCGATGCCGACCTCGACAACGACAACAACCACAGCGTCGCGCTGCGCCTCGACTTCGGCGCGGCCTCGGCGCTCTTCACGGGCGACTTGGAGGAGGCCGCGATCGCCGGGCTCGTCGCGCGCTATGGCGCCAGCGGGCTCCTCGATGTCGACGTCTACAAGGCGGGGCACCACGGCTCGCACAACGGGACGACGGCCGCACTCGTCAACGCGATGTCTCCGGCGCTGGCGGTGATCTCGGCCGGTCCGGTCTCGCGCGAGGGCGATTGGACGGCCTGGAGCTACGGCCATCCGCGCTGGCGCGCCGTGCGAGATCTCCTCGGGGACAACGACTCGGACGGCGTGAGCCTCTATCGCCCGTTCGCGATCGATGCGCAGGTCGCGACCGACTACGAGAATGGTCAGGGGGTCTTCGAGACGAAGCAGATCGCGCGCGCCGTCTATTCGACCGGCTGGGAGGGACGCGCGGTGGTCGTGACGCTGCACGCGGACGGAACCCTCGCGCTGCCCGAGTGAGGTCGCGGGACGCGTAACGCGATTCGAGCCGCATCGTTGCGCCGAGTCGATCGCGCCAGGTAGGTGAACGCTCCCTTCGGGGAACCCCCACCAGGAGAACGACCATGCGACGGACGATGTTCGCGGCGCTGACGGCGCTGCTTCCGCTGAGCTATGCCTGCACGGAAACCCCGGCGCTCTTTGAGGAAGCGTCGGCGCTCGAGGCCGCAAAGGACGACGGCAGCGCGCAGCCGCAGTGGACCTATTTCATCGTGACGCGCGTCGACACCCATCGCTGCGCCTTCCCGCTGTGCGGCGGAGCCTACGTCCAGCGCGTGAACCAAGCCGATCTCAAGTGCGCCGACGGCACGCGCCAGAGCGAGTGCTACGTCGCCGAGGTCGACCTGGGCGCGCTGGGCGGGTCGGCCGACGGCGACGCGGCGCTGGCGAATCGTTGGCGCCTCGGTCAGGTCGTCGTGCGCGGCGCCATGGAGACCGGACACTACGCGAACTGGCCGACCATCGCGGTGCTCGTCGCCGACGAGGCCTGGGCCGCGGCGACCGACGTGGTCCCGAACGTACCGTTTTACCAGGTGACCGACAGCGGCATCCAATGCTTCGCCGCGCCGTGCTCGAGCCTCGACGCCATCAAGCTCGACAAGAACGTGGGCTTCTTTTTCCAATTCGCGGCGCTCGACCTGAGCAGGCTAGGGCTCGATGCCGACACCGAAGCGGCGGTGTGGGAGGGGCTGGGCGGTGACGGCGTCCTGGTTGCCGGCAAGACCTACAACCTCAGTGGGCCGGCTGGAACCGCCAAGGGGCTGCGCGCCTCGCAGGTCTACCTCGCGGTCGTCGCCGAGAGTTCCGAAGGCGCGGCGTGTGGTAGCCGCGGCCTCGCGCCCTGCCCGGGGGGCTCGTACTGCCAGTTCGCCGACGCGCTCTGCGGCACGCTCGACGGCCCCGGTCACTGCGAGGTGATGCCCGAGGCATGCACGCGCGATTATCGGCCGGTGTGCGGCTGCGACGGCCAGACCTACGGGAATGACTGCGCGCGACAGGCCGCCGGAGTCGGTTTCGCGACCGACGGCGCCTGCGAGTAAGCGAACCGAGCAGCGCTCAGCGATGCGACCACTCGACGTCGCCGGCTAGGATCTTCGCGTCATCGCGGGCAAGCCACGCCGCGGCGTCGGCGTCGCCGCGCAAGCTCGAATCGAGGAAGGCGCGCGCGACCGAGCCGATGCTCTTGGTGAGGCGCGCGAGCCGCGCGTCGCTGGAGCCCGTGTCCTCGAGGTTGAAGGTGGCGTGGCCGCCAACGCCCACGTCGAGGTTCGAGTAGAGGAGCCAGCGCTTGCCGTCGCCGGGCTGCTCGTCGAACGGCTGGCGCCGCACGGGTCCGTCGAGCTCGGGCTTGAGCGGCTTCACGTCGTTCTCGCCGGTCGCCATGTAGAAGGGGCCGCGCATCGCGTCCCACGAGCTCGTGGCGCCGTCCGCGGAGAAGCCGCCAAAGCCGGGGCCGGTCGGGCTCATGATGAAGGCGGCCGCCACGCGCGCGTGCGTCTTGGCAAAGATCGGCGCCGACGCGGTGGGCTTGACCGTCGCGCCCATCAGCACCATCGGGCCGCGCGAGCCGCCCGACCAGCCGGAGAGCGCGACATGGTCTAGGTCGAGCGCCGGCCCGCCGTTGTTGACGCTCACCTGCGAGAGGCGCGGCAAATCGTCGAGCACCGCGGCGAGGTCCAACGCGCGTGCCACGGCGAGGAGCCCGGTCGCGTCCTCGTCGTCGCCCGCCACGCACTCGGCCGGCGGGACCAGTGCGAGCTCACAGAGCTTCGCCCCGGTCGTCTGGTTGAGGGTCGCGTGGGCGACGTGAATGACGACGAAGCCGTGCGCGGCGAGGAGCTTGCCCCAGGCTTCGGAGTGGTGATGGCCGTCGTCGCTGAAGCCGCCACCGTGCGACCAGATGACGACGGGCGCCGGTCCCGTCACGGCCGGGATGCGCGCGAGCAGCGGCAGGACGCGCCCGGTGACCGGGTCCGTGGTCGCGAGGCCTTCGCGTACGGTGGCGGTGAGGCCCTTGCTCGGGTACTCGCAGGCCGCGAGATCGTCGGCCGAGCACCCGCTCACAGCCACCTCGATCGCGGTTTCGGCGCTCGCTTCTGTGCTGGCGTCGGTGCTGCTGGTGTCGCTGCTTGCCTCGGCCTGTGCCGT
>SXIE01000075.1 GCA_005772945.1 Pseudomonadota bacterium | reverse complement strand
GCGGACCGGAGCGGACGGGGGCGACGCGCCCAGCGTGGACGCGGTGGCACAGATGGATCCGAGCGAGCCGCGCTTGGAGGGCCGGGCGGGTCCTGAGACGGCGCCCGCGCAGGGCACCGACAAGGCGAACAAGGAATCCGCCACGGTGGATCTGCCGCCGGCGGTGGTGCAGGGCGGCGAGGCGGTGGCGTTCGAGAGCACGGTGACGCGTGGTCCGGGACCGCGCACGGCGAACCCTGCGGGCACCGAGGTCGACACGTGGGGATGGAACGACGCGCCGAGCGGCGCGGGCGAGGGGCAAGGGTTTCTCGCGGGCAAGCCGGACCTCGCACAGGGATTCTGGGCGGGCGCGGCCCCCAGCGACAAGACCGGCGATGGATCGAGTGTGAAACCTGCCGAGACCGTGACGCTCGTCGAAAATGCGATCGTCGATGGCAGATTCGGCGATGTCACATTCGACTATCGGGGCACGGCGCGCGTGGTCGTGCAGGAGACCGACGAGGAGACGAAAGCGGGCAAGAAGGAAGAGGTCTCCGCCAAGGGCGAGAAGGCCAAGCCGAAGGGGCCTGGCAAGGGCGTCGAGGACATCGAGGACGGCAAGAACGACAAGGGCGGCACGGACTACCAGTACCTCGCAGGACGCGACGACGTTGCGCGCGGCGAAGAGAGCGGCTTGGCGGTGCTTCGCTCGCCGGACGCGCCCGACGTCGATGGGGATGGTGTTGCCGATCAGCAGGACCGGTGCTCGACCGGTGAGGGCGCGCATGGGGATGACGACGGTTGCCCGGACGCGCTCGACAACGGACTGCGCGTGGCCGACCCGGTGGCGGCGAACCGGAAGGGACGCGAGACCGGCGAGCAGCTCGGCGATCAGTTCCGCCTGAGTCTGTTGGACGCGGAGCAGAACATGCTCGCTCGCGAAGAGCGCCGAGCGCTTGCCCGCAGCGAATTGCGTGTCGTCACTGGGAAGGAGGCCGCGCCGACGTTCATCGCAGCGACGGGGTATTTCGCGAATACGTATGTGCCGGGGGATCCGCAGATCGTGTTCTTGCGGCAGGCGGTCGGTCAGGGGTTCGAGGACGCAGGGCGGCGCGTGGCCTTGAGTGCGCTTGCGAGGCCGGTCGCGCAGCCCTTCGACGCGCCGCGTGACCAGGCGCTGGCGCTGCAATTGAGCGCCGATCGCACGGCCGTCGAGGGCCCGACGCGCATGCTGCTGCAGGTCGGGCTGAGTGGTGCCGCGCAGGCCCCGAGCCGGCGGGCGCCGCTGGCGGTGGCGATGGTCGTCGACCTCGGATCGATCGGCGGCGGGGGACAGGCGGCGGCCGGTGAGACCGATCGACGGACGCTCTGGGGGATCGCGCAGGCCTTCGTCGGCGAGCGCAGGGAAGGCGACACGATGAGCCTCGTCGTGCCCGTCGGGAGCGGCGCCGAGGTGCTCGCGGGGGCGGCGCTCACGACGACGGACGTCGCGCGCTTTCTGGCCTCGGCGCTCGAGCGGACGCGCGCCGCCGGGGGCAATGCCGGGGCGGGGCTGGTCGCCGCGGTCGAGCGCGCCTACGCCGAGGTCCACCGGGGGATGGCGGCGGACGCGGCGTTGGGCGCCCATGTGGTGGTCCTGGCGACCGCCCGGGCGGCGGCGCTGCCGAGCGAGCTGACGACGCGCGCCCATGCCGAGGCGTTGCGAAACGTGCAGCTGGCGGTCGTCACGACCGCTCGCGGAGCGGATGCGGGCCCCGACGGCAGCGCGGCGCTTGCGGCGGCCGGACAGGGTCGACGCTGGGTGGTCGCGCGCCCCGAGGAGGCCGGGCGCGTCGTGACCCAGGAGCTCGGAGCCGCCGGGCGTGCGGTCGCGCGGGCGGTGCGTCTGCGTATTCGCCTCGCGCCGGGCGTGAAGCTGGTCGCGGTGCTGGGATCGCATCCGCTGGCCGTCCCCGAGACGGCGCGCGTCCGCGAGGCCGAGCGGGCGATCGATCGCAAGGTCGCCGAGACGACGGGGATCCGCGAGGACCGCGGCGCGGACGAGGACGGGATCCAGATCGTCATCCCGGCGTTCATGGCCGACGACGATCACCCGATCCTGCTCGAGGTCGTCGTGCCGGGTCCGGGTCCGGTGCTCGATGTGCGGGCGCGTTTCAAAGATCTGGTGCGCATGCAGAACGGCGAAACGCAGGCGAGCCTGGCGCTCGAGAGCGGTGCGTCGCAAGCCACGCGGCTCACGCGCAACGTCGTCGAGAATCACGCGGCGCATGTGGTGGCGACGTCGCTGCGCGAGGCCGCGACCGCGCTCGCGGGTGGGGATCCGGGGATGGCCACGACGCGCCTCGAGGCCGCCCAGGGTGCGCTCGCGCGGCTCGCGCTGGCTTCGCCGGGTGCGCGGCTCGGGGGCGCGAACGATCTGCTCGCCGCGTGTCGCAAGCTTGTCGCCGTGCCTGCTGCAACGTGGACTGAAGACCCGGCGCGCGGCACGCACGTCGCGCAGTCGATGCTGCTCGCGGCCGCTATTCAGGCCGGTGCGCGCTAGACCGACCCGAACCTCTCTTTCACCGCTCGAACCCACCAAGGCCCCTCACCGGGGTCGCGGCCGAGGCTTGCCTTATGAAGAAAGCTCCCATCATCGCCCTGCTTTGCTGTGTCACGACGGCGGCCTCCGCGGCTGAGCCCGACCCCGGCGAACTTCGTATTCCGTTCGCGAGCTTTCGCGCGCTCGAAGAACGGCTGCGCGCCCTCGAGGCCGCCACGCGCCAGGCGCCGGTCGACGTCGCCGTCGGTCGGGCGAGCGTGACAGTCGATCGCGACGGCCTCGTGGAGGCCAACGTCGAGCTCCAGATCCTCACCGACGGCTGGGCCAACGTGCCGCTCTTGCCGGCAGGCACCGCGATCGAGAGCGCGACGGTCGACGGCGGCCCGCTCGCGCTCACGCCGCGCGGGGCCGATCTGGTCTGGTCGGTGCGCGGCGCCGGCTCGCACCACGTGGTCCTCCGCTACCGCGCCGTGCGCCATCCGGCGCCACAGGGCGGCTCGCTCGATCTGCCGCTGCCGCCGGCCGCGGCGCTGACGCTCACGGCGCAGATCCCCGGTGCCGACCAGCGCGTCGACCTCGTGCCGGGGGAGATCCTGACGGCGCAGACCGCCGGCGACACGACCAGCATCACGGCGCAAATCCCGCGGACGACCTGGGCTCGCCTCGCATGGCGGCCCGCGACGATGAGTCAGGTCCTCGCGACCAGCGCCGAGTACGTCGGCCGCCCCGGCAGCGTCGGGCCCAACGACGATCTCACGACCATTCGCTGGCAGGCGACGCTCGGCATCGAGCTCCTCGGCGGCGATCTCGGCAACCCCGCCGGCGGCGCGACGAACGTGCCGGTCGCCAAGCGCGACGTCGCGATCGTCGAGGCGAGGGTCGACGGGAAACCCGCGGTGCTGCTGGTCCAGGGGGACCTCATGGTCGCGCAGGTCGCCGGCCGCGGCACGCACGTCATCACGCTCGTCTTCGACACCAAGGTCACCTCCGACGACGGACCGACCGGCACCGCGCTCTGGACCCCGAGCGCGCCGGTGTCGTCGGTGCGCCTCGAGCTCCCGGGCGACAAAGACGTCGTCGTCACGCCCGCGGCCGGCATGGCGCGGAGCACAAACGGCGCGGGTGCGAGCCGCGCGACCGTCGTCGCGTTCAACCTGCCGCCGACGGCCGACCTCGACGTCCGATGGTCTGAGGCGCTGCCGGCGGCGGCGAGCGAGTTGAGGGTCAACGCCGAGCTCTTCCACGTCGTGCGCGCCGACGAGGGCGTCCTGTCGGTCACGACGAGCGTGGTGCTCGAGGTCGCGCGCGGCAAGGCCCAGCGCTTCGTCCTCGGGGTGCCGGCCGACACGGTCGTCAACACCGTCAAGGGCGACGGCATCAGCGACTGGCGCCTCGGCGATCCGGGCAAGGACGGCCTGCGCCCCCTCACCGTCTACCTCGATCGCGATCTGGTCGGGACGACGACCTGGACGATCGACTGCGAGCGGCTCGTGCCCCAGAAAGGCGCACCGTTGGCCGTTCCGCTGATGGTCGCCCAGGACGTCCATCGCCAGCGCGGCATGGTCGTCCTGGTGCGCGGGCGCGAGCTCGAGGTCGTGCCGGACAAGCCCGTCGGGCTGTCCGAGGTCGGCGAGAATCAGATTCCCGGCAACCTGCGGGACCCGCTCGGCCAAACCGTGACGCACACCTATAAGTACGTCGAGGCGGATCAGAGTTCGCCCGCACCCGCGCTGACGGTGCGCCTCACGCCCTTCGAGCGCGAGCTGGCGCGCCTCCATGCCTCGATCAATACGCTGTTCTCGCTCGGTGAAGGCGTGCTCCGCGCGGCTGCAGCTATCGAGGTCAAGGTAAAGGCCGGCACCTTCGCCGAGCTCACCTTGGTGCTGCCGAATGGCATCAACGTCCTCGCGGCGACGGCGCCGTCACTGCGCGAGCATCGCGTCGTCGAGCCGGCGGCGGGAAGCAATGACCCGCGTCTGCTCCAGCTCTCGTTTACGCGCGAGATGGAGGGCGTCGTCCAGATCGACCTCGCGTGGGAGCACGTCCTGGCGCCCGGCGACGCCAAGCTGGCCGTGCCGCTCGTGCACGTGCGCGGGGCCGTCGTCGAGGAAGGCAAGCTGGCGATCGAGGCGCTCACGGCGGTCGAGGTGAAGCCCGAGGACGTGCAGCGCCTCCTGCCGCTCGACATCGAGGAGCTGCCCCAGAACCTCGTGCTGCGGACGACCAACCCGATTCTCCTCGCCTATCATTATGTGCACGCCGATCCGCCGGCGGCGCTCACGCTGAGCGTCAAACGCCACGCCGAGATCGCCGTGCAGGTCGCGGCGATCGATCGCGCCGACTACCAGACGCTGTGGACGCGCGACGGGGTGGTGCTCACGCGCGCACGCTATGCGGTCCGGAATCGCGGCAAGCAGTTCCTGCGCGTGGCGCTGCCGGCGGGCGCGGTGGTGTGGTCGGCCGAGCTCGCGGGGCAGCCTGTCAAGCCGGCGCGCGACGAGGGCGACGTGGTCCTGGTCCCGTTGCTCAACGCGGCGGAGCCGTTTGTGGTCGAGCTGGTGTTCGCCACGCAGGCGGCCGCGCTCGGGTTTGCCGGGACAATCGAGGGGCAGCTGCCGTCGCCCGATCTGGTGGAGACGGCCACGACCTGGGAGGTCTACCTGCCCGACGACGTGAGCTGGGGGAGCCTCACGACGAACATGACGGTCAGTGCGGCGCCGGATGCGGCGAACGCAGTGCCGCCGGAGGTCAAAACCGAGCTCGCGGCGCAGAGCGCGGGGCTCGAGAAGGGCACGCAACCAGGCCGCGCGCCGCTGCGCATCAACGTCCCGGCGCATGGGCGCCACATGGTGCTGACGAAGCTCCTCGCCAACGTCGGCGCACCGGCCGCGGGAGGCGCGGCGGCAAGTGCCGGTGGGACGGCGCGTTTCCGGTTGGCGTACAGCGCTCCGGGCGCGGGGGCGACCGGCGCGGCGCTCGTCTTTTTCGGGGCGCTCGCGCTGGGTCTCCTGCTCTTGCGGCTGACGGCGAAGAACCTGCGCACGTCGGGCGCGGTGCTCGCCGGCGTGGGGGGGGCCGGCGTTGGCGCGCTGCTGGCGGGCGGGGTGCTCGCGGGCGCTTGGATCTGGGTGCTGCCTGCGGGTGGGGTGGTCGTGCTGATGGCGGCGTGGCGGGCGCTTGCACAGCGGCGCGCGCGGTTGCGGGGTGAGGACGCGGGGGCTAGCAGCGCGGCCTGACGGGCGGGTTTGGGGCCGAGTTCGAGGGCGAGTTCGAGGGCGAGGGCGAGTTCGAGGGCGAGAGCGAGTTCGAGGCCGAGGGCGAGGGCGAGTTCGCGGCCGAGGGCGAAACCGAGCTTCGGCCTGGTCCGGAAGCCCTCGCGCACTCGCCCCACCCGCGCTACAGTCCCGCGCCATGCTCCGCCCCCCCGAGCGACGCCTCCGCCAAGACATCGTCACCTTCGCCCGCCTCACCCACGCGCGCGGCCTCCTCGTCGCGTTCGACGGCAACCTCTCGACCCGCCTCTCGGACGGGCTCGTTCTCTGCACGCGCGCCGGCTGCCACAAGGGACTCCTCACCGAAGACGACCTCGTCGTGGTCGACCTCGCCGGCCGCAAGGTCCGCGGCGCGGGCGAGCCGACCTCCGAGATGGCGATGCACCTCGCGTGCTACCGCGCGCGCCCCGACGTCGAGGCCGTCGTCCACGCCCACCCGCCGATGTGTATCGCGTTCACAGTCGCCGGCCTGACGCTCGCGCGCTGCGTCCTGCCCGAGGTGGTCCTCACCATCGGCGCCGTCCCGACCCTGCCCTACGCGACCACCGGCACCCGCACGCTCGCCGAGCTCGTCGGTGAAGCGGCCAAGGGCCACGACGCGGTCGTCCTCGACCGCCACGGCACCGTCACGCTCGGCACCTCGCTGCTCGAGGCCTTCGCCAAACTCGAGACGATCGAGCACTTCGCGCACATCATGAAGGCCGCGCGCGACCTCGGGCGCGTCCAAGACCTGCCCGCCGACGAATCCGTCCGCCTGCGCACGATGGGCCTCAGACGTTACGGCGGTCCACCCCAGTCCCTCGCCGCACTTGCCACGCCCGACGCTGCCGCTGCTCCTGGCGCGGACTTGCCGCCTGCCTGCCTCACCTGCTCGGGCTGCGGCGATCCGCGCCCGGGTGGCCTCGGGAAACCGGCCGGCTTCGCGGTCGCGCGGGTCGGTTGAAGGAGTCTCTCGTGAGAATATTTCGCGTCCCCGTGTGCCTCTTGGCCTCGTCCCTGGTGGGCCACCACCTGATCGGCTGCGCCAGCGAGCCCGCGCGGCCGCACCACCACAGTGGCCACATGCAGCACCGCTTCGACGACGCCGAGCGCTGGGCCGCCGTCTTCGACGCGCCCGAGCGCGACGCCTGGCAGCGCCCCGACCTCGTGGTCAGCGCGCTCGTCACCCGACCCGATCTGCGCATCGTCGATATCGGCGCCGGCACCGGCTACTTCACGGTCCGCTTCGCGCGCGCCGTCCCCCAGGGCCAGGTCGTCGGCGCCGACATCGAGCCGACGCTCATCGCGCACCTGCAGGCACGCGCCCAGCACGAGGCGATCGCCAACGTCGTGACCCAGCTCGGCACGCCCGACGACCCGGCGCTCGACGCCTTCGCCGGCGCGATCGATCTCGTCTTCGTCTGCGACACCTACCACCACATCGGCGAGCGCGTGGCCTACTTCACGAAACTGCGCGCGCTCCTCGCCCCTGGCGGCCGCCTGGCCATCGTCGACTTCATGCTCGACTCGCCGCGCGGCCCGCCGCAAAGCCACAAGCTCGCGCCCGAAGTGGTCCTCGCCGAGCTCGCGCAGGCCGGCTTCGCGCTCGTGAAGCGTCACGAGGGACTCCCCGATCAGTACCTGCTCGAGCTCGCGCCGACGCCCTGACGCCACCACGCGCGCGCGGACGCCGCCCGCCGCGTGACAGGATCCGCCGGCTGTCCCACTCGGACGGCATGCCACGGGACAGTCGTTCGCGAAGCGCGCCAAGCGCTTGGTCGCGACGACTGCGCGCCGCCGCCGTGTGCGCCACCGCGGCCGATGCGCTTGCGCGCGTCGACCCGAGCGCCGGCACATTGCTTGCTCTGCCCTGAAGCGTCACTCCCAACGACTCTCACGGAGCACGCACCATGTCCCTCGGAACGATGGTCGTCTTGTCGTCTTCGCTTCTCGCTCTGGTTTCTCTCGCCGGCGTCAGCGCCCGCGCCCAGACCCCCCCCACCAACCTCACCGGTCTCGCGAGCCCGGTCTCCATCGCGGCCCCGGCGCGCGTCGACCCGAGCGCCGACCTCGACCCGGCCATGCCCGGCGTCCAGACGGTGGTCCACGTCGTCGTCCACCCGGCGCGCCTCGCGCCCTCGGCCGACGGCGTCGTCGTCGCGCTCACGGCCAACAACCTCGTCTTCGCGCACCAGCCGGCCAACGCCGAGCTGG
>SXIE01000074.1 GCA_005772945.1 Pseudomonadota bacterium | reverse complement strand
CGGGGTGTCGATCGTCGCACTCGGCGCCCTCGGCACACTCGGCGCCAAGCTCGGCGGCGCGCCGACGCTGCCGGCCGTGACGCGCGTCGTCCTGGGCGGAGCGGCCGCGATGGCGATCACCATGGGAATCGGCGCGCTCGTGGGGCAGCAGCTCGGCTGAGAGCGCGCGCGTCCGTAAGATTCAGGCGCGCGACCGCAATCCGAGTTCACGCGTCACGGGCGCTGGTCGTATAAGCGGCGCCATGGACCCGATATCTCCGCGCCTCATCTTCGTTGCGCTCGGGGTGGCGGCGCTTGCCGCCTGCGCCGACGACGTCCCGACGCGCACGCTGGTCGTGACCTTCGCGCCCGCGCCCGAGGCTGCCGCCGCCGGCACGACCCTCGCCGACCTCGCGCTCGGCGCCCACTGGGACGATGGCCGCCCGGCGACCGGGATCGCGCTCACGCTCACCGTCACGGGCGGCGGCGCCGCGTCACCGACCCAGGTCACGACCGACCACGCGGGCGTCGCTCGCTGCGACTGGCTGCTCGGCCCGCTGCCGATTGTGAACACCATTCACGCAGCGACGACCGACGCCACCGACGCCGCAGACGCGGGCGCCACGCTCAAGGTCATGGCGACCCCAGGGACCACGCTCGCGTCCGCCCCGTTCGCCGAGGTGGAGGCCTTTCTCGCGGCCGTGGGCGCGACCGGCTCGACCGAGGATCTGGCGTTCTCGCCGAGCGGGACCCTCATGATGGCCTACGGCGGCGACAGCGCGGGGCTCTTCGAGGTCCACCCCGACGGGGGCGTCACAGCGTTCCCGACCACCGGCGCTCCGCTGCAACATCCGCTCGGCCTCGCCTACGATCCGCTGGGCACGCTCTACGTCGCCGACGCCGGCGCCAAGGCCCTCCTGAAGGTCAGCGGCCACGACGTCGCCGTGCTCCAGGACCACGACGGCGCCGAGCCCTTCGCCTCGCCGAACGACGTCGCGGTCGGCCCCGACGGTACGGTCTTCTTGTCCGACACATGCACCGGTAAGGTCTACGCCGTCGACCCCACGACCGGCGCCGTTCGCGCGCGCGTGGCCTTCGACCCGGCCACCGACGGCGGCCCCAACGGCCTCGTGGTCGGGCCCGATGGCGCGCTCTGGCTGACCACCGAGAACACGGCCATCTTCTGTGCCGATGGCGCGGTCGAGCTCACGGCGCCGGTGGCGGGCCTCTACCGGATCCCGCTCGGCGGCGACGCCGTGATGGAACCGCCCGAAACGATCCAGGCCGCGGTCGGCGTCTTCGGCGACGGCCTCGCGTTCGATGCCGCGGGCACCCTGCTCGTCATCTTCGACACCACCGCCGGCCTCGCGCTCGACGAGAGCATTGTCTTCGTGGGCGGCTGGACGGGCGTGCCCCTCGTGCGCGCCTTCGCCGCCCGCGGCAAGGTCTACGCAAACCTCGCGTTCGGCGAGGGCGCGTTCGGCACGACGACCCTCTACCTCGCCATGCTCGAGGTCGCGCTCGTCCCGGACAGCCCGCGCGGCCTCGAGCGCGTCGACGTGCGCGTGACCGGCGCAGCGCTCCCGGCGCGTCCCTGAGCGCTCCGCGGGCCGATACGCCCGCGCTCCTCGACGCCCGCGTTTGAGCCGCCGCGTGTTTCTGCGCTCGGCGCGTGACGCGCCGCGTCGTGTTCCTGACTCGGATCAAGGTCGCTTGGCAAGGCCGTGCATAGCCTCGGCGTGACGGCGCCAAAGAAGGCCCCCTCTCGGCCAACATCAGCGAATTCCAGTGGTAGTCGACACGCGAGAGTTCCTATGGACACCGCACCGATCACGCCCCTACCCCGCTGCCCGATCGCGGCTCGCGGGCTGACCCTGCGTTCGACCTGCGAAGGTTGCTCGGGTCGTCCGCCGAACGGGCAGATCACCCTCGACCGCGGCGATATCCTGGCGCGCGGCGGCACGCCCGCCGAGAGCGTCTTCGCCATCACCGAAGGGTGGGTGCGCGAGTCACTCATCGACGCCGACGGCCGCAGGACGACGACGCGCTTCGTCGGCCCCGGTCACATCGTCGGCAGTGACGCGCTCGCGTACGGCGTCCACCACGCGACCCTCGACGCTCTGCAACCCGCGCGCGTGTGCGTCGTGCTCGCCCGCAACATCGCCCTGGCCCTGGTCGAGAGGCCGCGCCTCGGGATGGCCCTGGCGCAGGCGCTCGCCGACGACCTCGAGGCCATTCGCATCCGTGTCGCGCGGAGCGCTCAGAGTGCGCGCGACCGCGTGCTGAGCATCCTCCGCGAGCTGCTCGCGACGACACCGCCGGGCGCGTGGGGAACCCTGCCGGCCAGTCGCTCCGATCTTGCCGAGGCGCTCGGCCTCACGTTGGAGACGGTCTCGCGGCAGGTCCAGCAACTGCATCGCGAGGGATTCATCGACGTGCATGGGCGCCATGTGCGGCTCCTGCCCGAGCCACAGGCGGGCGGCGCAGCGACGCGCGAACACGCCTCGGACCCGCCCGCCATCGCGTCGAGCGCCCTCCCGCGGCAAGGCGACCTTCCGTGTCACGCGGACGACACCCCGTCTCCGGCAAAGTCCTGAACAGGCGGCGCGTCACGTCCACGCACGTTCACGCGCGCGCCCGTCACCGCACGCAGCGCACGCGGTGTTGCTCGGCAACCGCATGGATGCTCGCGTAGCCGTCCGTGGTGCTGGTGGCCCAGGCCTCGTTGGGATGGGTCGAGATCGGCGTCGACGACCAGTACCACTCCGAGGGGGTATCCGGAAATGCGGCAATATCGATCGACGGCTGAAGGCGACGCTCGTCGATGAGGGTCTGCGTTTCCTTCAGCGTCGGCAGGCGCCAATCGTCGTGGCCGGCCAGGGAGAGTGCCTCGCAATGCGCGAGCGCATCGAGCCACCCGAGCGCCGTGTCGAGCGTGTCGCGCTCCCAGAGGAGCCCCGTGCCATTGTCGCGCGCGGTGCCCGCCTGAACGTCGAGCGTGAAGCGCGGCGAGGGCGCGACGTAACCCCCGCGCACGCAACGCACGCGCCCGGTCGAGTGCGGGTCGTGGTCGTAGATGAAGCCGAGCTCGAAGCGGACCCCGTAGGCGAAACTCAGGAACGGGACCGGCGACGCGGTCCAATAGAAATCGCTCGGCGTGCCGGGAAACGCCACGGGATCGATGACGGGGTCGAGGCGCCCGAAGTCGAGGATCGAGACGAGCTCGATGCGGCTCGGGAGACGCCAGTCGTCGTGGCCCGCCAAAGCAAGCCCGGCGCAGTAGTCGCGCGCGTCCCACCAGGTGTACATCGTGACAGGTGTCGCCTGCTGCCAACCGAGGCCGGTGACGAGATCGGCGACCGCCCCATCGGCGGCGTCGTAGGCGAGCGGCTGCACGCGGTAGCTCGCGTCCTGCCCGAACCCTGGCGCGCCGGCGCTCGGGCAAGGGTCCACGAGCTTCGCCCCGTCGGTGCAGAAGAGCGGCGCCGAATCCGGCATCGGCCAGCTCGGGTGGTAGGGAACGACCGCCTCGCCGACGCAGCGGTCGGCCATGAAGAGGTGGCACTCGGCGAAGGCGTCGGGAAGCTCCGAGCGCGCGGGCGGCATCGCGAGATCGTACAGGCCCTCGGCGAATCCGGTGTCCGGCAGATCGCGCCACGAGAAGGCGTCGCGCATCGGGAAGTCGAGCGAGACGGTGAGCGGCTCGCCCGCGGCGCCAGCCAGCGCACCCAGCTCGAGCGGCCCGCCCGGCAGCGGCACCGTGACGGTGAACGTCCCGCCGGCCGTCGATGGCGCGCCGCCCCACGCCGAGAGCAGGCAGTTGAGCGGCGTGGTGCCCGATTGGACGTAGGTCGCGAGTGTCACCGTGTACTGCCCCTGCCCGCGCATGACACCGCCCGTTGTGTGGTTGCTGAGCGCCATGTCGACCGTCACGGGGACCGGCACGGCGAGGAAGCCACGCGGCACGGCCTGAACGTCGTAGCGCACCGAGGCCACCGTGATTTTGGCATATCCGAATGTGCCAGGTGGCAGTGCGCCGGTCGGCGCCGTGGCGAGGACACCGCCCGCCGACAGATCGACGTCCACGATCGGGCTCGCGAGCGGCAGCGCGAGCGGCGCCGGGTCCTCGCGATGGCGCAGCAGCTCGACGGCCATCACGCGTGCGCGGAGCGAGGTCGGCGTCTGGTAGTTCACACCGCTTTGGTGCTCGGGAACGAAGCTGCCGCAGGTGTCGACGGCGTGAGCGCGCACGGTGAGCGGGGCGCCGGGATCGATGGTCTCCGGGGTCGCGGTCTCGTCGGGCGTCGTCTCGCCGAGCGGCGCCGTGTCCTCGGGCCCGGCGGCCTCGGGCCCGGTGGCCTCGGGAACGTCGACCGCGGCGTCGGCGAGATCGGACGGAATGCGGCTTTCCGAGGAGTCGGGACAGGCCGCCAGGAGCGCGAACGCGGCGTACGCGAGACAGGAGCGATTCACGAGGCCTCCGGAGCGTGAGCGCGGTCACCACAGCACGGTACCGGACGCGTGTCATCCGCCGGGCGGCATCGCGCGTTACCGCATTACTCCGGAATGAAGGGCGCGGGATCCGGAATCGGCGGCGTGTCCATCGTCGCGGTCCAGGCATCGCCGGTCGCGAGATCGAGAATGGTCAATCCCGGGGGCGCCGCCCGTGGCATATTCGCGAGGGTCACGCTCGTCGACGCGGCCGCGCGATTGAGGATCGCGACGTCGTCGCCGACGCGGACCCAGGCGACACCCTCGGGTCCGCGACCGCTCTCCAGGCCGATGGCAGCGCTCTCGCGGTAAGGCAGCAGGATCGCGACGAAGCCGGCGCGCGCACCCATCGACGCGGTGAGCGTGAGGCAACGGTGCTGGCCGAGCCCCTGAACGCCCTGGCTCTCTTCGAGGCGATCCTCGGCGGCGGCAGCCGGATCGGACTCGGCCGCGATGACGGTCGCGACGAGCCCGCCGAGCGGGCGTTGCCAACGCGCGCTGGCGGTCCCGAGCGGGGCCTCGAGGCGCGTGAAGCTCGTGCCGCCCATGAGCTCGGAGGCGTACCCGTTGAGCTGCCAGCGGTAACCGTGGACCCCGTCGGCGACGAGCGCGTCGGCGACGACGAGCGCCCGTTGGCCCAGGCGCACGAAGCGGCGACGGAGCTCCGCACCCGCGTATTTCGTGCTCGCGATGAGGGTCGTGTGCGGACCGAGCGCGCCGTGCGCGTGGAGAAAGGCGTCCGAGTTCGGCGCGAGATCGACGAGCCCGTCGAGGAAGAACTCGGGCCCCTGGCCATCGACCAGCACGATGTTGTGGTCCTTGCCGTATTTGACGAGCGCATGGCGCGTGAAGTCGATGTAGCCGGGATCGATGGCGAGCGGCTCGCCGAACGCGTAGAGCACGAACGAGAGGGGATCGGCGTGCTCGTGCGCGCCGCCCATCGTGCGCATCCGGTCTTGCTCGTGCTGGACGTGGACGTAGAGGGCGTCCGTTCCCAGATCCGAGCGCAGGACCGAAAACCCGGCCATGGGCAGGAACCCATCGAGCGGCCAATCGGGCGCGGTCGGCGCGAGCGTCGCGTCGTAGGCCAGGAACGTCGGGACCAGCACCTGTCCGGTCGCGCGCCCGACCGCGGGCAGCTCCCAATTCCAGAGGAAGCGCCCGTCGTGAAAGAGCGACGCCAGCGCGCCGCCGTGGAGCGTCGAGGTGTTCGCGTCATCGACCGGCGGCGTGCGCCCATCGGGCGTCGTCGCGAAGAGCGCGCGCTGATACACCGCGATGAGCGTCGGGTCTGCCGCGAAGTCCAGCACGTCCTGCGCCGTGCCGTTGCGCGGGTCGCGCCAGGTGACCCAGCCGAGGCCGCGGACGCTCCAGCGGGCGCCCCGCGCCGTGTGGTGCATCGCGAGGAGGAACGGGAGGTGACTCTCGCCCGCATAGCTGAGGTAATTCCACGACTCGGCCCAGCCGCCCTCCAGCTCACCCTGGGCCTCGTCGAAGATCCAACGCAGGCCCGCGACGGCCTCGCTGAAGTCGCCTGCGGCCTCCGGGCGATCGGAAAGTGACATGGCACATACGCCGAGTGCCGAGAGTGCCTTCGAGGCGTGATTGTTGGGCTCGTTGTGAAGCAGCGACGAGCACCCACCGTGATCGAAACAGAGGCCTCGGAAGTAGTCGATGCGGCGCGTGAGGCGGTCGCGCGCCGCGGCGACGAGCCCCGGGGCGTACAGCGCCGCGTCGCCCGCCAGGAGGTCCCACGCGCTGCACATCGGCACCAGCGTCTCGGCCTCGAAGAGGTCATAGTGGTCGCCCGCATTGAACGCCGAGCGCGCGTTGAGCGGCGTCGGATCCGGAAACGGCGCCGCCAGGATCGTCAGCGCCTTCACCCCCATCGCCGGATCGCCCTCGATCCACGCGCGCGCCGCAGCGGCCTCGGCGATGCGCCCCTGGGTGGGTCCGATCGCCGTGACGTAGTCGACGCCCGGCGCCGCGTCCGGCTGCGCGGGCGGGGTCTGCGCCGCGAGCGCGACGATGCGGTCCCACAAGACCTTGTCGGCCCCCGCCGTCGCCGTGATCCGCGCCCGCATCGCCTCCCGATCCGCGGGCGTGACGAAGAGGCGCGGCTGGGTCGCCAGCTCGGGGTGCCAGGCGCGGGCGGACCGTGGATCGAACGGATCGGTGAGATCGGAAACCTCGTCCCGATCGAGAATGCCATCGTGGTCACTGTCGCCGGTGGGGTCGATGACGCGGATCTCGTCCGCCACGTCGGCTTCTGACCGCGGCGTGTCCTCGGAGGCCTCTTCGGTGGCGATGTCCTCGGCGTCGTCGACCTCGCGCGGCGACTCGGTGTCGTCCCCCGCGACGCTATCGTCTCCGTCGGTCGGCGCTTCTGTATCATTATATAGAGCGCCATCCCCGAGCCCATCCGCCGGGTCGCCGACCTCGCCGACCAGGTCCGGCAGGTCCGGCAGGTCCGGCGCGTCCGCCGCGTCCAGCCCGTCGTCGTCCCGCCGCTGCTCCTCAACGCACGCGCCCAGCGTGCCGGCGCAAACGGCCATCGCGATCGCCCGCCGCATCCCAGACCGCGTCATGTGCCCCCCGAGCCGCTCGATCAGCGACCGCGCCCACTATCGCACGGCGCGACCCGAGCGACACGCGCCTGAACGCCTGAACACTGGCCGCTGGCATTCGGCGGTCGGATCGGGTTGGATGCAGCCGCCCACCGCGGCTCCCCCCACCTCGTTCAGGACGCCGACCATGCGCCGCCACGCACATTGCGCTGCCCTCGCCCTCGCTCTGGCCCTCGCGTCCGGAGCCTGCAGCTCCGACACCGGCCACGCCCCCGCCGACACGGGCCTCCCGCTCGACACCGTCGGCACCGACGTGGACGTCACCGACACCGGCGGCGCCCAGACAGACGCGGCCCCGAGCGACTCGCAGGCCGGCGACACCGCCGAGGCCGAGGCGGGCGAGATTCAGGCCGGCACCTTCGGCGCGCCCTGCCAGGGCAACATCGACTGCCTCGACGGCTTCTGCGTCGAGGGCGCCGAGGGCTACTTCTGCACGCGCTCGTGCGACCTCGAGTGCCCCGACGGATTCGACTGCCGCTCGGTCCTCTCGGGCAGTGCGGACACGGTCTTTCTGTGCATGCCGCGCCTCAAGAAGGTGTGCCTGCCATGCACCTCGGACTACCAGTGCACCGGCGGCGCCTGCCTCCAGATCGACGGCCTGGGCGAATGCGGCTACGCGTGCGCGGCCGAGGCCGAGTGCCCGGTGGGCTACGGCTGTCTGCCCGACGCGGCCGGGACCCACAGCGGCACCTACTGCCAACCCAAGTCCGGCAGCTGCACCTGCACGACCGAGCTCGCCGGCAGCATCCGCACCTGCGTCACGACCAACGGCGACGGGACCTGCTACGGCCTCGAGACGTGCGACCCGGCGACGGGCTGGGGCGGCTGCGACGCCCCGACGGCCGTCGCCGAGAGCTGCGACGGGCGCGACAACAACTGCAACGCGCTGGTCGACGAGGGGATCCCGAACAACGTCCCCTGCGAGAACACCCTCGAGGGCGTCGGCACCTGCAGCGGCACCCGTATTTGCATCGGCGTGCAAGGATACGTCTGCACCGCGGCGACCCCCGAGACCGAGGTCTGCGACTTCCGCGACAACGACTGCGACGGCGTGACCGACGACGGCTTCCGCGCGCCCGACGGCAGCTACACGCTGGCGGCCGACTGCGGCACCTGCGGCAACGACTGCGGCGCGCGCATCCCGCACGGCATCGGGCGCTGCGACGCCAGCGGCGACACGCAACCCATCTGCGTCGTCGACAGCTGCGATCCGGACTACATCCCGATCGGCCGCTTCGTGTGCGCCCTGCCGCCCGACGTGTCGTGCCAGCCGTGTAAGGAAACTCGCGACTGCTACGGCGGCAGCTGCATCCCGCTCGACGGCCAAAAGGTGTGCGTCGTCGCGTGCGGCGAGGCGGGCGCGTGTGGCGACGGCTACCAGTGCGAGACCATGGACGGCGCCCCGCGCTGCATGCCCGTGGCGCGCTCGTGCGTGTGTAGCGCCGTGACGGACGGGCAGCTGCGGACGTGCACTGAGACCAACGCGGTCGGCAGCTGCTTTGGGCAAGAGACGTGCGACGCGGCGGCCGGCTGGGTCGGTTGCAGCGCCCAGACGCCCACCGCCGAGGCGTGCAACGGGCTCGACGACGACTGCAACGGACGCGCAGACGACGCGGTCGCGCCGCCCGCCGAGCCGTGCGAGGCCAACGTTCCGGGCGTCGGCACCTGCAGCGGCGTCTGGCGTTGCGGCGACGCGGGCAGTGGCAGCGTGGCGTGGTTCTGCAATGCGCTCTTGCCGAGCGTCGAGGCGTGCGACTTCGCGGACAACGACTGCGACGGCGCGACCGACGAGGCCTTCCGTGACGCGAGCGGCCTCTACATCGACCAGCACCACTGCGGCTCGTGCGGGGTCAGCTGCGACGATGCCATCCCGAACGCGAGCGCGACCGCCTGCGTGGTCTCCGCCGGACGCGCGCGCTGCGAGGTCGCGACGTGCGCCCCCGGCTTCTACCGGGCCGGCCCGCTGACGTGCATGGCGGTCTCGGACGAGACGTGCGCCCCGTGCGCGAGCGACGCGAACTGCCCGACCCCGGGCGACAAATGCCTGGCGCTCGACGGCGGTCACTACTGTGGGCGCGACTGCAGTGTGACGAACGTTCACGGAACGCCGGCGGGCGAGTGCCCGACCGGCACCGCATGCGAGGCGATCGCCGGCGCGGGCGAGCAATGCGTCCCGACCTCCGGCTCGTGCACGTGCATGACGGCGGACCACGAGGGCAAGACCCGCTCGTGCCTCCAGACGAGCGAGGCCGGCACCTGCTTTGGCCAGGAGGTCTGCCACACCGCCACCGGGTGGACGGTGTGCTCGGCGCGCGTCCCGGCGCCCGAGACCTGCAACGCCGTCGACGACGACTGCAACGCGGCCATCGATGACGTGACCGGGCGCGGCGGCGCCTGCGCCATCGCCAACAACTTCGGCAGCTGCGCCGGCACGCTGCAGTGCGCGAGCGGCGGCCCCGCGCTCGTGTGCGAGGGCAAGACGCCTGCGGCCGAGAGGTGCAACTACCTCGACGACGACTGCAACGGGCAGACGGACGAGGCCGCCGCGTTCGCCGAGAAGGGCAAGGTCTGCACCGTCGGCACCGGCTATTGCCAAGCGACGGGCGTCGGCAACTGCACGGCGAACGGCCTCGACGTGGTCTGCTCGGTCGTCGCCGGGAGCCCACGCCCGGGCGGCGAGCTGTGCAACGCGGTCGACGACGACTGCGACTCCCAGACCGACGAGGACTTCACGGCCAAGGGCTCGCTCTGCACCGACGGCGTCGGGCAATGCACCGCCTACGGCACCAACGTCTGCAAGCCCGACGGCAGCGGCCTCACGTGCACGGCCGTCCGCGGCGTCCGAACGCCCGAGGTCTGCGATCTGGCCGACAACGACTGCGATGGCTCCGTCGACGAGACCTTCAAGACCGGCACGAAGTACACGGCTGTCACCGCGTGCGGCAACTGCTTCACGAACTGCACCGCGATCTATGCGCGCCCCAACGCCACCGGCAGCTGCGACACGGCGCCCGCGACGCCGACCTGCACGATGGTCTGCGACGCCAATTACCACGACCTCAACGCGGCGCCCGACGACGGCTGCGAGTTCCAGCTCGAGGCCGGCGCGCTCTACGTCTCGCAGTCCGACGCGAGCGCCGTCGACAACGCCGGCTGCGGCGGCGGCCCGACGGCCACGGGCGGCGGCCGCTATCCGTGCAAGTCCATCGGCTACGCCATCACGAAGGCGAACGCCCCCGGCTCCGGCAAGACCAAGGTGCTGGTCGCGGCCGGCGCCTACTACGGCAGCCTCGCCCTCAAGAACGGCATCAGCCTCTACGGCGGCTACAGCTCGGTCAACTGGAAGCGCGACGTCGCCGCCAACATTACGGCCGTCTTCGGGACGGCCACGAGCGGCCACCGCACGACCGTCAGCGCCGACACCATCGGCACCACCGACACGACCTTCGACGGCTTCACCGTCTACGGCCAGGTCGCGACCGGCACGGCCGAGAACAGCTACGCGATCTGGGTGAAGAACCCCACGAACAAGCTCCACCTCACCCGCAACGTCGTCTGGCCCGGCACGGGCGGTCCCGGCCAGAACGGCACGCGCGGCAACGACGGCACGGCCGGGGGCAACGGCGCGGCGGGCAAGAACGCGGGCGAGTCGGCGGGCACCAGCTGCTACTCGGCCGCGTGCGAAGCGGGCCGCAAGACCGGCGGCAGCGGCGGCACGAACGCCGGCTGCGGCAGCGGCACGGCCGGCGGCGCCGGTGGCGACAGCCATTGCCCCGACTTCAACGAGAGCTCGGACATGTGCGCCGAGTCGAGCAGCGTGCAGAACCAGGTCAACAACAACGGCGGCGCCAGCGGCGGCGGCACGGG
>SXIE01000073.1 GCA_005772945.1 Pseudomonadota bacterium | reverse complement strand
GTGCAGCGCGGGCGTTTGCGCCGAGGCGGCGTGCGGCGACGGCGTCGTGAACGGCGGCGAGGGCTTCGATGATGGGACGCTCGCGGGCGTGGTGCCGGCGGTTCCGGTCGACGGCGACGGCTGCTCGGCGACGTGCGAGGTCGAGGCGGGCTGGGGTTGCGAGGCGGACGCCGACGGCGGGGCGAGCGTGTGCGCGACGACGTGCGGCGACGGCGAGCTCGGCCTGCCCGACGAAGCGTGCGACGACGCGAACCAGGCGGGTGGCGACGGCTGCGGCGCGACGTGCGACGTCGAGGCCGGCTGGGCCTGCAGCCAGGTCGCGGGCGAGGCGAGCAGCTGCGGCGAGGCGTGCGGCAACGGTGCGATCGAGGCGGCCAGCGAGGCCTGCGACGACGGCAATCAGTTGGACGAGGATGGATGCTCGGCCTCCTGCACGATCGAGCGCGGCTGGGTTTGCGAGGGCGCGCCGTCGACGTGCACGGCGACCGACGGCGACGGCGATGGCGTCCTCGATGACGACGACAACTGCCCGGAAGAGGCGAACGCGGGCCAGGAGGACCACGACGGCGACCGCATGGGTGACGGCTGCGACGCGGATCGCGACGGCGATAATCACGCCAACGCCCAGGACAACTGCCCCGACGCGGTCAACCCGGCGCAAGTCGATCTCGACGACGACGGCGAGGGCGACACGTGCGACGACGACCGCGACGGGGACGGGGTCGAGGACGCGGTCGAGGTAGGGGGCGGAACGGATCCGACCGAGCGCGACACTGACGGGGACGGGCTGGACGATGGCGTCGAGGTGGGGGGCGCCACCGATCCGACCGCGGCGGACACGGATGGCGACGGCTTCGGCGACGGCGTCGAGGTCGCGGCGGGGACCGATCCGACCGATCCGCTGAGCTGGCCGGGCGCGATGTTCGAGGCGAGCGGGGCGGGTGGGTGCGCGGGAGGCGGGGGCGACGGGCAGGGGGTCGTGTGGCTCTCGCTCGCGGCGGTGGCGTTGATGGCGCGGCGTCGCAGGGCGCGTCGCTGAGCGCCTTGTCGGCGCGGGTCGAGTGCGTGTAAGTGTCCCGCCCGGGAAGGGACACGATGGCCTCGCCTGGCGCACATGGGGTTGGTAGCGACCTGACGAACCTGACGATCGAGGGCTTCCGGCGCGAGCGGCGGCGCTTGCAGCGCCTCGGCCGTCTCGCGTCGCTGATCGGCTACGGCTTCCTTATCTATGTCCTCTATATGATGACGCTCGGTCGGCACGTCGACGCGTTCTACCTGGCGCCGTTCTGCTTCGGGACGTTCACGAACCTCTCGCGCATCGTCCTCTGGAAGGTGCGAGCCGTGCCGGCGGCGGTGCTGGCGCTGGCCTCGGCCGATCCCGTGCGGCGCGCGCGGGGGGCGGCGCTGATCGAGGCGCACCGCGCGGAGATCCTGGGCGCGACGGAGATCGCGGGCCTCAGCGTGCACGACGCCGAGCCGGCGACATGGCCGCTCGAGGCGATCGCCGATCGGGTCCGCGGGCGCGCCAACTGGCGGCGCATCGCGTGCTACTGGGGCATCGTGTGGGGGCTCGCGTGCGTGGCGACCGTCGTGGCCGTGATCGTGTACGTCCCCGAGACCCAGCGCCTCTGAGCCGAGGGGGGCCGCACCCGCCTCGCACGCCGCAGAACGGGCCTCCGGTGCCTCGCGCTTCCGCGACCTCGGGAACTGCGCTAAGCCACGCGCCTCGACACATCTCGTCGCGGGCAAGCGCTTCGCGCTCTTCGCGACCGATCTCCCCGGCGACAAAGGACACGCAATGGTCACTGCAGCACCGATCGGCACGAGCGGCAACCCCAGCCAAGGCCCCATGATCGAGGTCCGCAACCCGAACACCGGCGAGTCCGTCGGGTTCGTGGCCGAGCAGAGCGCGGCCGACGTCGAGGCCGCCGTGGCGCGCGCCCGCGTCGCCTCGCGCCGCTGGGGCGCCCTCGCGCACGCCGTTCGCAGGAAGGAGCTGGCCGCCTTTCGGCGCGGCATCGCGCGCTCCGCCGAGACGCTCGCGAACCTCATCCACCTCGAGAACGGCAAGCCCAAGGTCGACGCGATGAGCGAGGTCCTGCTCGCCATCCAGCACCTGCACCACGCGCTCTCGCGCGCCGAGGCCGTGCTCGCGCCGCGCGGCGTCGGTGCGGGCATGATGGCCAACTTCAAGGCGACGGTCAGCTACCACCCGCTCGGCGTCATCGGCGTCATCGGGCCCTGGAACTACCCGATCTTCACGCCGATGGGCTCGATCGGCTACGCGCTTGCGGCCGGCAACGCCGTCGTCTTCAAGCCGAGCGAGCTCACGCCGTTGGTCGCGCGCGAGCTCGAAAAGATCGCGGCCGAGAGCATCGCGATCCCCGACGTCTTCCAGGTCGTCACGGGGCGCGGCCCGACCGGCGCCGCCCTCGCGCGCGCGGCGGTCGACAAGCTGGCCTTCACCGGCTCGCCCGCGACCGGCCGCAAGATCATGCAGGCCGCGGCGGAGCGCCTGACGCCCGTGCTGCTCGAGCTCGGCGGCAAGGACGCCATGATCGTCCAGGCCGACGCCGATCTCGACAAGGCCGCCGAGGCCGCCGTCTACGGCGCGATGACGAACGCCGGCCAGGCGTGCGTGTCGATCGAGCGCTGCTACGTCGCGGCGCCCGTCTACGATCGCTTCGTCGACAAGGTCGTCGCGTTCGCGCAGGACGTGAAGGTCGGCGAGCACATCGGGGCCATCACGCTGCCGAGCCAGGTCGACATCATCCGTCGCCATCTGGAGGACGCCGAGAAGAAGGGCGCGAAGGTGCTGGTCGGCGGCGCGGCGAAGATCAGCGGCAACGTCGTCATGCCGACGGTCCTGGTCGATGTCACAGCTGACATGCAAGTGATGGTCGACGAGACGTTCGGGCCGGTCCTGCCGATCGTGAAAGTGGCCGACACCGAGGAGGCGTTGCGCCTCGCAAACACCAGCCAATACGGGCTCGGGAGCGCGGTCTTCGGCAAGGCGGGCGTGCGCGACGTCGCCGAGCGCATCGTCTCCGGCATGACGTCGATCAACGCGGTCATTGCGTTCGGGGCGCTGCCGGCGTTGCCGTTCGGCGGGATCGGCGAGAGCGGCTTCGGGCGGATCCACGGGGACGAGGGGTTGCGCGAGTTCTCGCGTACCAAGGCGATCGCCGAGCAGCGCTTCGCGTTGCCGATGAACCTCCTGTCGTTCAAGCTGCCGGCCAACACGTATGACCAGCTGAAGGGGATGGCCGAGAAGCTGTTCGGCACGTCGGTCATCGACAAGGCCGGCGAGGTGTGGCGCAAGCTGCCGTTCGTGTGAGGTGGTCGCGCTGGCGTCCGGCCCGTGTTAGAAGGGGCCATGGTCGTCACCCGCTCCGACCTCGAGGGGTTCCTCGCCGAGCTCGAAGGGAGCTGCCGTGATCCGCGCGCGGGCCTCTTCGGGCCCGGCTCGTGGATGTGGAAGATCTCCCGCGAGTCGATCCTCTTTCTCGGCGGCGGGCGCGCGGCGCTGCTCCAGCTCGCGCACCCGTACGTTGCGACCGCGGTGAAGCACCACTCGGCGAGCGAGCGCGACCTGCCGGGTCGCTTCCAGCGCACCTTCATGAACGTCTTCGCGATGACCTTCGGCGACCTCGAATCGGCGCTCGGCTCGGCGCGCCGCGTGCACGAACTACACGCCACCATCCATGGTCCGCTCGAAGAGACGCTCGGACCCTTTCCCAAGGGGCACCGTTACGACGCGAACGAGGAGGAGGCGCTGCTCTGGGTCTATGCGACGCTCACGGAGACGTCGGTCACGCTCTGGGAGCGCTTCTTCCGGCCGATGACGGAGCTCGAAAAGGAGACCTTCTATCAGGAGAGCCGCTCGTTCGCGCGCCTCTTCGGGATCCCCGACCGGGTTCTCCCCCGCTCCTGGGACGCCTTCGTCGGTTACTTCGATGGCGTCCTGGCGAGCAACATCCTGACGGTCGGCGACGCCTCGCGCCGCCTGTCGGGCTTCCTGTTTACCCCGCCCAACAAGGCCATCGCGCCCGCTTGGAAGTGGTACAAGGTCATGACCGCCGGGCTCCTGCCCGCGCGTGTGCGCGACGACCTCGGCCTGCCGTTCGGTCGCTCGGAGAAGGCCGTCTACGCCGCCTCGATGGCGACGCTGCGGGCCACCTGGCGCCGCCTCCCGCCGCGCCTCCGTTGGCTGCCCGCCTACGTCGATGCGCGCCGGCGCCTAAAGGGTCACACGCAGCGCGATCGCTTCGGCGAGGTCGCCGAGCGCTTCGTCATGGCCGCACTCCGGCAAGAGCCGGCGACCTGACGCCGACGCGCCCCGCGTCTCACGCAGTGGGCGTCCGCCGGTCCGAGACCCAACGCCGAGCTCAGGCGTCCAAGCCCGCCTTGGCCCCGGAGGCGATCATGAAGGCCCTCGCGTTCTCGCTATCCCTCGCGCTCTCGGGTGTTTCGCTGGCGGGCACCGCCCGTGCCGACGATTGCATGGGTCACTCGGTGCAGGTCCTCCAGGCGCCCCTCGCCAAACGCGGCGTCGAGCTGCGCCTGAACGACAAGCGCCAGTGGGAAGCCCGCATCACCGCCCGCGGAGCGCCCCCGGCGCCCTGGCAACCCCTGCCGCGCCTCCGCACGCACGCCCATGTCGCGGTCATCGCGAGCGATGCGACGACCCGCTTCGTCGTCGTCGACCTGAGCGGCGACACCGATTTCGGCGACCGCGTGCTCCTCTTCGACGCGCGCGAGGGGCGCGCGAACCTCATCGCCGCGTTCGGGCTCGAGAGCCTCATGACGCCGATCGAGCTTGCGATGGTCTCGCGCTCGATCTCGCATGTGCACTGGCTCGCGCACGTCGCCGGCAAGCTCTCGCTTCGGCTCGCGCCGAGCCAGACCGCCCTCGAGCTCGACCTCATTTCGGGCCGCACGGCCACGCTCGCCTTCGGTCCCGACGCGATCAAGTCCCCCGAGTAGGCGCCCGCGCGCTGATTGCGTGGCGCGTGGCTCCGATCCCGGAATTGGTGGTACGGTCGCGGCCGGACGCAATCCGCGTTCGATCCCAGTAAGAGGTGACACGATGGGCGACAAATCTCCGAAGGCGAAAGACAAGGCCAAGAGTCAACACGCGGCAGACCAGACCGCGAAGAAGAATGCCGCCAAGGCCAAGTCAGCCCCGCCGGCCGCCGCGACGCCCGGCAAGAAAGGCAAGTAGGCGCGTGCCCGGCTTCGCCGCCAGCTCCTCCAGCTGGCTTGCGCCGAGCGCGAGGGCGAGACCAGCGTGGTGCGCGAGGAACGATGACGACCTCGTCCCGCGTCAGTAGGCGCATCCCGCTCGGCGATGCGACCGACGTGCTGCTCGGCTACGAAGAGCAGCGCGTTCGGTTCATGGGCTGGTTCATCCTGGTCTTGTGCGTGGCGTCGATGCTCGCACTCTTGCTCGAAGGTGCAAGGATTCAGGTCCGCCCGGTCGCCAGCGCGGGCGTCGCTCTGCTCGTGGCGTCCTCGGTCATCACCTTGACCTTCCTGCGCTTTCGTCCCTATCACCAGCGCCTCGGCGTGGTCTTCGGACTCTGCTGCGTCATCGGCCTCGGCGGCGGCTACACTCACTGGGGTCCCTACTCGATCCACGTCGTCTACCTGCCGTTCGGGGTCTTCCTCTTCGGGCTGAGCGGCAGCCGCCGCGGCGCCATCGCGATGCTGGTGGTCGGCCTCCTCATGCACGCCATCCCGGCCATGCTCGTCGTCACGGGCGCCGTGAGCGACGACGGCATCTTCGTCGCGGCCGCCAAGGCGACCAAGCCGGCGCTCGTCCGCGCGCTCGTGCTCGTGCAGGCGGCGACCATCGGCGCCTTCTACATCGCGCGGCGGCTGCGCGCGTCGAGCGTGCGCGCGCTGGCCGAGCTCGAGCAGACCCAGCGCGCCCTCGCGCGCCAAGAGGCGCTCTTGGCCGAGGCGCAGCGCGACTTCTCGCGCGGCTCGCAGATGGGTGGGCCCGGGCGCTACACCGAGCACGTCCTAGGATCCTATCGCATCGGCTTCCTGCTCGGACGCGGCGGCATGGGCGAGGTGTACCTCGCGGAATCCATCGCCGGCGACGGCGTCCAGGCGGCCGTGAAGGTCCTTCACACGCACCTTCTCGGCGATCCCCAGCTGGTGCGGCGCTTTCTGCGCGAGGCCGAGCTGGCGTCCGCGCTCGACACGCCGAACGTCGTGCGCGTGCTCGAGGTCGCGGGTCCCGACGCCATCCTTCCGTATATCGCGATGGAGCGCCTGCACGGCGAGAACCTGGCCGACTGGCTGCGGCAGGTCCCGGCGGCCCCCGCTCGATCCGAGGTCGCGGCGATGCTGAGCGCGGTCGCCAGCGGCCTCCAGGCGGCGCACGCGCAAGGCATCATCCATCGCGACCTGAAGCCGCAGAACATCTTCCGTCACCTCGAGGCCGGCGACCCGCCGCGCGTCGTGTGGAAGGTGCTCGACTTCGGGGTTGCCACGCTGGTCGGCGGCGGCTCGCTCACGATCACGCAGAGCGAGATCTTCGGGACACCCGCCTACATGGCGCCCGCGCAGGCCGCCGGCGAGCGCGTCGACGCGCGCGCGGACGTCTACGGCCTCGGCGCCGTGATCTATCGTGTCCTCACCGGACGCGCGCCGTTCGAGGTGACCGGCGTGCGTGCGACGCTGATGGCCGTCTTGACGCAGGCGCCCATCAGGCCGCGGGACCTCGCGCCGATCCCCGAGGAGCTCGAGCTGGTCCTCGCCGTCGCGCTCGCGCGCGCCGCGGCCGACCGTTTTGCGACGCCGCTCGAGCTCGCCGAGGCCTTCGCCGACGCGACGCTCGGCGCGCTCGCACCCGCGCTGCGCCAGCGCGCCG
>SXIE01000072.1 GCA_005772945.1 Pseudomonadota bacterium | reverse complement strand
GTCGACGTGGATGATCTTGACCATCAGCGGGGCTCCGACCGCAAAGACGTCAGGCCGCGGTGGTGATCGTGAGACCGATGAACGCGCCCGTGGCCGCATCGGACCGGAGGCGCGCCGCGCTGTCAATGTGGCGCGTCGGGCGAATCAGGCGAATCGACGCGCGCCGACGCTCCGCTGTCGCATCGGGAATGGGGAGCCGCGCGCCCTCCTTGGGACCCGGGGCCGCCGGGTCAGCGTCGACGCCAGGTCCATGAGCCAACGTGAGCCCGAGGAGCATGCATGCGCGCAGGTGAAACCGCGATCGGGCACACGGCCCGGCTCCTCGGCGGGGCGTTTGTGACGCTGCTCGGCTGCGCGACGACCCCGACGCACGGCGCCGGGCCCGCCCCCACGGCGCCGGTGCCGAGGTCGGTGCGCTTCGTCTATCTCGTGTCGGCGGACCGCCCGGTGCGGCAGGACTTCATCGACGCCATCGCGAACGCCGCGCAGCACGTTCAGCGCTTCTATGCGCGTGAGCTCGGCGGGCCGACGTTCGGGCTCAATCGGCCTGTCGTCGAGGTCGCGCGATCGGACAAACCGGCGACCTGGTTCTACGCCCACGACTCCGGCAGCCACAAAGATCAGTGGGGTTTCGACAACGGTCTGAGCGAGGCCAAGCGCCTTGTCGGCGCCGGCTACAACCAGGAGTTCATCTGGGTCATCTACTCCGACGGGCCCGGAAACAGCGGTCGCGGCGGGGGTCGCATCGCCGTCATGCCCGAGGACGATCTGCTCGGCTTGGTCGGGCAACACCCAACCCAGAAGGACCCGCGCCGCTGGGTCTACGGCCTGTCGCACGAGCTCGGGCACGCGCTCGGGCTCGCCCACCCGGACGACAACGACCAAGTCCCCGATGCGGTCATGGGCGCCGGGTTCTATGCGTGTTTCGCGCGCGCGCGACCCGCATGCACCTCGGGCCTGTGTGACGCGTGCGAGCTGACGGAGGCCGATCGCGCGACGCTCCGCGCGAGCCCGTTCATCCGAGAAGCGGGCGCGGTCAGGCGGCCGGCCACGTGGACTCGCCTTTACCGCGTGGCGCCGGGGACGCGCTGACGCATCGCGCCGGGCGTCTCGCGCACGAAGCGGATGATCACGCTCGCGAGCTCCTCGCCCTTGTCCTCCTGGAGGAAGTGCCCGGCGCCAGCGATCGTGACGTGCGGCTGCCCTTTCGCGCCGGGGATCCTCCGCCAGAGCTCGCGCTCGAGGCCGCGTGTGACGGGGTCGCCGTCGCTGAACGTCGTGAGGAAGGGCTTGTCCCAGCGTTCGAGGACCCGGCGCCATGCCTGATGGTTGGCAGCGAGCTCGGAGGTCACCAGCATCGGGAAGGCCCGCGCGCCCGCCTTGTACGCCTCGCTCGGAAACGGGGCGTCATAGGCGGCCGTGACCTCCGGCCCGAAGCCATCGGTCGTGCCACCCCGGATGATGGCGCCCACCGGGAGGTCGGGCGAGGCCTGCGAGTGGACCGCCCAGTCCAAGAACGCCAACTGCGGCGCACGTTTCTTGCGGCTCGCTGCAAGTGACGGCGCCGGACCGGCGGTGCCTGCCGAGCGCACGCGGCGTGCCACCTCCCAGCGAAAGACGCGATGGGCGAGCCCGCCGAGAACGGGCAGCGACGGCAGCGTCGTGTTGCCGGCGACGATGCGCGCGAAACGATCCGGCAGCTCCGCCACGACGCGAAGGCCGATGAGCCCCCCCCAGTCCTGACAGAAGAGGGTGACGCCCTCCAGACCCAGCTCGCGCACGAACGTGGCCACGATGTCGACATGCAGCCGATGGCTGTACGTCGCGCGATCGGTGGGCTTGTCGGACTTGCCGAAGCCGAGCAGATCGGGCGCGAGGACGCGGTGACCTGCGGCGGCCAGCACCGGGATCATCTTGCGGTAGAGGTAGGACCACGACGCCTCGCCGTGCAGCAGAAGGACCGGCGCGCCGTCGCGGGGGCCCTCGTCCACGAAGTGGATCCGGTAGCCACGGATCTCGCGGTAGTGGGGCGCGAACGGATAACCGGGTAGGCTCTCGAAGCACGCGTCGGGTGTTCTCAAGATCATGCCCGTGTCATACCTCAGGACGCGCACCGCGCACGAGTCGCGTACGAGTCGCGCGAACCAGGAGCGAGCCCGATGACCGAGGCACCCGACACGATCATCCTCGTCTATGACGGTGATGGGGGCCTGCGAGCGCTCTTGACTGATACGGTCAAGACGGCGCTCGGCCGCCAGGAGTGCGACCTCTGCGCAATCGCCTGGACCATCACGGGCAAGCGGCGCGCATGGGCGGACGCGGAGGCGCGCCTGGGCGTCTTCGTCGAGGAGCTCCATCGCGACGAACTGCCGCCGGCGTGGAGGCTCACGCGCGCCGACGTGCCGTGCATCCTCTCGCGCAGCTTCGGCAACGCACCTCGGATGCTGCTGACACGCGCTGAGATCGCGGCGTGCGGGCGGAGTCCGGCGGCGCTGGAGGTCCGGGTGCGCGATGCGCTGGCGCGGCGGCGCGAGGGTACGGAAGCCGCGCGCGACGGATAACCGTCAGGACCGCGTGGGACGCGCGGCGGTCAGAAGAGGATCGACGGACAGGTCAGGGCGCCGTCCGCGCGGCGCAGCTCGGACGTGTCGATCGCGTGGACCGTCCAACCGGCGCGCGTGACGCGTTCCGCGGTCTCAGGGGCGTCGTGCGGCACCAGGCAGTGCGTGCCGACGGCGAGGACGTTCGCGGCGTGGGCCTCGCCCGGCGGCACCGAGATGATACGTACACCAACGAATGTGGCGGGCGCTATGGTGCCTTCCGCCAGCAGCATGCAGTCGTCGGCGAGCGGCGAGCAGACGGTCTTGAGATGCAGCACGCCCGCGGGCATCGGGACCGGAACGACCGCGAGGCCGTGCGGCCCAAAAGCGGCGGCGAGCGCGGCGATCCCGGCCTCGTTCGTGCGCGCCGAGCGCCCGACGTAGATCGTTGCACCGAGGCGCAAGCAATCGCCGCCGTCGAGCGTGGCCGGCGCGTCCATCGTGACGACCGGCAGGTGGCGCGCGAGGACGGCCGCGATGGCGGCGACCTCGGGGCGACGCGACGGGGCGCCGGGGCGCGTCACGAGCGCCAGGCCGGCGGCGACGACCGCGGTGTCCTCGACGAAGCAGCAGTCGGGACAGGCCTCGTCGGTGGGCACGGCGAGGACCTCGAGGCCGAGCTCGGCGAGCGCGGCGACGTAGCCCGCGTGTTGGCGTTGGGCGCGGGCGGGGTCGAGCGGCGCCGCGAGTGGCAGGCCGGTGAGCGCCGCGGCGAAGCTCGCGGGGACGCCGCGCACGAGGACTCGGTGGGGTATGGGCATGGGCATCATCCTCGCGTCGGGTGTGGCGCCGCGAGGGGGCGGTGTCAAGACGGCTAGCGCGACGGCCGACGGTCGGGCCCGATCGCGATGCAGAGGGTCGGGCCCGAAACGGGCGCGGACGCGGCGAGCCCCGGCCCCCAGAGGCGATAGGCGGGCAGGAAGCGCGCGATGTAGTCGCGGGCCTCGGCCTCGCTCAGGGCGGCCACGCCGGCGGCCCGGCGGGCGCGCTCGGCGTCGATACGCCAGGCGACGATCTGATCGAGCGAATCGCCTCCCGCCCGGGGGTCGGCGACGAGCCGGACGAAGGCATCGAGGCGCGCGAGCCACGGCGCGTACGACGCGAGCATGGCGTTCGGCGCACGGAGCGGCGAGCTGGCGTCCACGCCTGGGGCGGGCAGGAATCCGAGCATCCACCCTTCGAAGAGGATCACGTCGAGGGGCGTCGCGACCGCCTGCCACGCGCTGCTCGGCGCGCGATCCCCGCGGCCACCGTGCGCCGTCTTGTCGTAGCTCGGGACGAGGACGCGCCCTGGTTCACGCGCCGCGAGCGCGGCCAGCGTCTGCGCTCCCAGGGCCACGTCGTGGGTTCCCGGATAGCCGCGGAACTCGAGGGTCGGGTTGCCGGGGTGGCGGGCGGCGAGCGCGCTCTGCTCGGCGTGGGTCAGGTAGAAGTCGTCGACCGACACGACCGCGGTCCGCAGGCCGATCGCCGCGAGTCCACGCGCGACCCGCGCCGCGAGCGTCGATTTTCCGGCGCCCTGCGGCCCGTTGAGCCCCACGAAGAGCGGGGCGCGCCCCGGCGAACGTTTGCACGCGGATGCAATCCACAGCGCGACGGGCGCTGCGTAGTGATCGTCGGGGGCGCCCGCGTCGCCCGCCTCGCCCGCCTCGCCCGCCTCGCCCGCCTCGCCCGCCTGGCCCGCCTTGCCAAATCGGGCGGCAGTGGCGGGCGGGCGCAACGCCGCTCGGACGGCCTGTCCGAGCGACGTGTCCCATTCGGCCTGAACCTCGGGCAGCGCGAGGAGCACGCTCACGGTCGCGCGCGCACGATCACGCGCACGATCAAACGGCCCAGGTCGTCATCTTCGCGCGGAGCCCCTCGTCGAGCGCATCGAGGAACGCCTCGGTCGTGAGGTACGGATGGTCGGCGCGGATGAGGATCGCCAGGTCCTTGGTCATGCGCCCGCTCTCGACCGTCTCGACGCACACCGCCTCGAGCGTGTCGGCAAAGCGCACGACGTCCGGCGTCTCGTCGAAGAGGCCGCGGTACTTGAGGCCCTGGGTCCAGGCGTAGATCGAGGC
>SXIE01000071.1 GCA_005772945.1 Pseudomonadota bacterium | reverse complement strand
GACGAGCGTCTTGCCTTCGCCGGTCCGCATCTCGGCGATCTTCCCCTGGTGCAAGATGATGCCGCCGACCATCTGAACGTCGTAGTGGCGCATCCCGAGACGCCGCCGACTCGCCTCACGCACCACCGCGAACGCCGACGGCAGGATCTCGTCGAGCGGCGAGCCGTTCGCGATCTTCTCGCGGAACTGCGCGGTCTTGGCCTGCAGATCGGCGTCGCTCAGCTTGGCCGTCTTCTCTTCGAGCTCGTTGATCTTTACGACGAGCGGCCTGATGCGCTTGAGGGTCCGTTCGTTTGCGGTCCCAAAGAGCTTCGTCATCCACTTGAACATGTCGGGCCGCCTCGTTCGGTCTGCGCCGCATGGCATGCGGTCGCGGGGGCAATGAAGGGGTACGCGCGAGCGAAAAACGATAGCAGAACATCGGCACTTGCCAAGCCAATTCAAGGCCGCCTCATACGCCGTTCGGCTCGCCCAGGGAACCGCGAAGCGCCTCGGCGGGCGCGCGTCGCGTCCTGAGGGCGTGGTTGAACTACTTGACGGAACGCCCAAAGCCCCGCTTACATCGGGCGTTTCGTGCGTTCTGAGGTCCGGTCCTGGTCCACGCACGGATGCCACGCGCGCGGGCAGCCGCATCGCTCTACCGAGACTCGATGGACCCCACCACCGCCGCCGAGAAAGCCGCCAAGAAGAAGGCGCACGAGCACGACGAGGCGATGAAGATCGTCCACGGCCCGCTCGGCCGGGGCGTCTTCAAGCTCGGCTTTCCGCTGGCCATCGCGATGGTCCTGCAGTCGACCTTCAACCTGGTCGACATGCTCATCGTGGCCGGGCTCCCGAACGCCGGCGACGCCATCGCCGCGCTCGCCATCTGCGATCTGGTCGCGATGATCCCGACCATTCTCGGCAACGGCGTCGCGAACGCGGCCGCGGCGATGGTCGCACGGCGCGTCGGCGAGAAGGACCCCGCCGGGGCCTCGTTCGTGACGTGGCAATCGATCAGCCTGGTCGCGATCATTTCGATCGTCTTCGGGCTGGTCGGCTCCGTCTTCGCCGATCCGATCACGCGCGACGTCTTCGGGGCCAAAGGCGACATGGCCTCGCTCACGGCCAGTTACATGGTCGTCATCATGGCCGGCGGCTTCTCGATTCTTCTGCTCTTGCAGGTCTGCGCCATCCTGCGCGCGCTCGGCGACGGCACGACCCCGCTGGTCCTCCTGGTCGGCTCCAACGTCCTCAACTTCTTCTGGGCCATCCTCTTCGTCTACGGCAACGGGCCGGCGCCCGAGGCCTTCGCCTGGATGGGCGGGATCGCCGACGCGCTCGGCATCGAGCCGATGGGCGTCGTCGGGACGGCCTGGTCGACGCTCGGGTCGCGCACGATCGCGCTCGCGATCGGCCTCATCGTCCTGGCGCGCCGCAAGGGCCTCGTGCGCTTCGCGCCGCGCTCGCTGCTGCCGACGCGCGATGTGTTCAAGCGGCTCTACGAGGTCGCCTGGCCGAACTCGGCGCAGTTCGTCCTGCGCATCGCGATCATCGAGGTGTACCTGGCGATCGTGACGCGCCTCTTCACGACCGAATTGGACCACACGGCCTCGACCGCCTACGGCATCTGCATCCGCCTCGAGACGCTGGTCCTCTTCCTCTCGATGGGATGGGGCGCGGCCGCCAGCACCTACGTCGGTCAGAACCTCGGCGCCGGCGACAAGGCGCGCGCGCTGAAAGCCGGCTGGTATGCGGCCGGCTTCAACCTCGCGTTCGTGGCCGTGTTCCAGATCATCTTCCTGGCCTTCGCGCCGCAGATCATCGGCATCTTCGACAGCGACCCGCGTGTCCTCCAATACGGCGTCGAGTACCTGCAGATCGTCGGCGCGAGCTACCTGCTCTTCGGGCTCGCGGTGGTCCTCTCGCAGGCTCTGACGGGCGCCGGCCTGACGATGCTCGGCTTCAAGATCGACCTCATCGCCGTCTTGGCGTTCATCGCACCCGCCACCATCGTCGCGCTCGCCGCTTTCGATTTGAACGTCCTCTGGACCTGGATCCTCATCGCGGCCGGCAACGTCGTCTCGGGCGTCTTGTACGTCTTTTGGTATAGGCGCGGGCACTGGGTGCGCTCGGCGTAGCAGGCTGTTGAAAATGGCCGATCTCCGTCGTCGCGGCGCTCGTTCGCTCCTGCGGCGACCGAAGGGTCGCCTCGTCGCTCACTCGCTTGCTCCTAGGATATCGGCCATTTTGAACAGCCTGCGGGCATTCATGTGGGCCTACGCGTAGCCGTGTTCGCCGGCCGCCGACAGCGCGAGCACGGCCAATGTCACACACGCCGTCTCCGCGCGTAGGATGCGCGGGCCGAGCCACGCGGCCTGCCAGCCGGCCGCTTCGAGCGCCTCGGCCTCGTCCGGTGCGAGGCCGCCTTCGGGGCCGACCAGGATTCGGCCCGGGCACGCGACGAGCGCCTCGCGTGCGGGCGCGCCGCCCTCTTCCCACAGAAAGACGCCGGGACCGATCGTTGGTACACCAACGATTGGTCGAAGCACCTCGGGCACCAGGGTCCGGCCGCATTGCTGCGCGGCCTCGCGGGCGATGTTCGCAAAGCGCGCCTGCCGCTCGGCGGCCTTGCCCGCGTCCAGCCGCACCACGCCGCGCGCGGACGCAAACGGCACGATGCGCGTCGCGCCGAGCTCGGTCAGCTGCCGAACGAGGTCGTCGGTGCGGCCGCCCTTGAGCAGCGGCAGCCACACCTCGAGCGCGTGCGCGGCCTCGCGACGCGGGCCCTCCTGGCGCGCGATCGCCAGCACGCGGAAGGGCTCGAGCGCCGCGATTCGTGCGCTCCACAGCGCGCCCGTCGGGTCGCACAGCGTCAGCCCATCGCCGACCTTCGCCCGCAGCACGCGCACGAAGCGATGACCCGGGAGCGTCACCTCGGCCCCGGGCGTCAGCGTCTCATCGCAGCGGAAGTACTTCGACATCGCGCACGACCCGCTAATCGCGGGCGAAGTCGACGCGCACCCAGCCGCGGCACTCCGCCGTCCCGAGGTGGCGAAGCCCTTGCGCCGAAAACGCGGCGACGATCTCGTCCGCCTGCTCGCCGGCCAAGATGCCGCTCAGCATCAGGCGCCCGTTGCCGGGCCGCACGCGCGCGGTGATCGGCGCGGCCAGGAGGATGAGCGTCGGCGTCAGGATGTTCGCGAGCACCAGATCCCAGAGGCCGTCGACGCGCTCGACCGGCGTCGTGTCGAAGCTCAGGGAGGCATGCGAGGTGGTCGCCCGATTGAGCGCGGCGTTCTCGCGCGCCGCGCGCACCGCCTGCGGATCGATGTCGGTCCCGACGATCGTTTGTGCACCAAGCATCGCCGCCGCGATACCGAGGATCCCCGTCCCGGTGCCCACATCGAGGACCCGCGGGTACGAGCGCCCCTCGGCGTAGAGCGCCGCCACCCCCTCGAGGCAGAGCGCGGTCGTCTCGTGCTGCGCGGTCCCGAAGGCCATGCCCGGCTCGACGACCAGCACGCGCAGCCCCGGCTCCGGCGGCACCTCGATCCATGGTGGCGTCACGATGAGCGCGTCCCCGACGCGGATCGGCTTGAAGTACTCCTTCCAGCGCTCGCGCCAACCCGGCGGCAGCGCGGACACCGAGACCGTCGCCTCGGGCCACGTCGCGAGGGTGGCTTGCCCGATCGCGACCTGCGCCGCCTCGGCCTCGGGCTCGCCGACGTAGATGAGGTAGCGCAGCCAGCCGGGCGGGACGGGCGTCCTCTCCGACTTGGGCGCGTCCCACGCCTCGACCGCAAACCCGCCGGGCGTGATGCCGAGCAGCGCCGCGTCGAGCGCCTCATGCGCGAACGGATCGCGCTCTTGTAATAGGAGCTGCAGCTCGACCCAATGGAGATCGCTCGTGTCCGTGCTCGTGTCGGTGTCGTCGCCCATTCGCTTGCTCCTCGATGCAAACGACAAAGGGCGCCAAAGCGCCCCCGTCATCGGTCCCATGCGCGACGTCGGACCTCAGTCCGCGACGACCCACACCTTGACCGAGCTCGTCACGTCGCGATGCAGCTTGACCGCGACCTCGTACACGCCCAGCGACTTGAGCGGCGTCTCGAGGACGATCTGGCGCTTGTCGAGGACGAAGCCCTCGAGGCGGAGAGCGTCGGCGATGTCCTGCGCCGTCACCGAGCCGAAGATCTTGTCCTTCTCGTCGGCCGCGACGATCCGGGTCAGCGTGACGCTGAGGCCCTGGATCTTCTTGGAGAGCTCGGCCGCCTTCTGCTTCTCGCGCACGACCGTCGCCTCGATCTTGCGACGCTGATGCGCCATCTCACGCTGGTTGCGCAAGGTCGCCAGGACCGCGAAACCGCGAGGGATGAGGAAGTTCGCGCCATAGCCCGGCTTGACCTTGACGGTCTGCCCCGCGCCGCCCAAGTCGGCGACGTCTTTGGTGAGAATGATCTGCATCTCAGCCTCCCTTGGCCGCGTAGGGCAGGAGAGCGATTGCCCGGGCGCGCTTGATCTGCAGCGCCAGGCGCCGCTGATAGAACGCGCTCACGCCCGAGATACGGCGCGGCACGATACGGCCGCGGTCCGTCACGAAGCGCTTGAGCAAGTCGGGGTTCTTGTAATCCAGTTCGGCCGCCAGCTGCGGGTCGCTCGCGAACGGGCACGACTTCTTCTTACCGCCACCATTGCTACGCGGCATCACTGCACCGCCTCACGCCGGGCCTCAGCCTTCGCCTTGGCGCGTTTTGCCATCTCGGTGAGCGACTTGCGCTCCGTGTCGAAGTCGATCGTCGCGGGATCGATGCGATCCTGGAGGAAGACCGTCTGGTACTTCGACACCGCCTCGGTGATCTTCATGAGGCGCTCGATCTCGGCCACCGCTTTGTTGGTGCCGAGGTAGAGGAAATAGAGGAAATGGGCGCGGCGATTGCCATTCAGCTCGTAGGCGAGGCGCTTGGTGCCCCAGTCTTCGAGCCGCAGCTCGCGGCCCTTGGTGGTCTCGAGACCCTCGCGCATACGGGCGATCGTCTTGTCGACGGCCTCGTCCGTTGCGTCCGTGCTCACGAGCACCACCGTCTCATAACGGCGCAGAAACATGGGATTCTTTCCTTTGGACTACGGCCCCGAAACGGCGTCTCGGAGCAGGAAAAGAGCCACCGGCACCCGCCGATGGGGGCGGGAAGATGCCGGGGGCGGGGGAAAAGTGCAAGCCGGAAACTCGGTCTCGGACTCGGACTCGGACTCGGTCTCGGTCTCAACTCGGCTTCGCCTCGTCTCCGCTCCGGCTTCGCCTACGCTCCGCCCTCGGTCTCGGACTCGGGCTATTTCCCGCCCGGCTTGGCCTTCGGATTCATCGCGTTTTGCGCCGCGACGATCCCCTTGGACAAGACGAGCTCGACCGCCTTCACACCCGCTTGAATGAAGGCCTCGACGCCCGGCGCCTCGTCGGCGCCGAAGTCCCCGAGCACGTAGTTCGACACGTCCCCGAACTTCGGGCGCCCGATCCCGCAGCGCACGCGCACGAAGTCCTTGCCGAAGTGCTCGAAGATCGAGCGCAGCCCGTTGTGCCCGGCATGCCCACCACCGAGCTTGACCTGCACGACCCCGAACGGGAGATCGAGCTCGTCGTGCACGACGATGACCTCACCGACCGGCGTCTTGTAGAAGGTCGCCGCTTCCCCGACCGAGGTCCCCGAGAGGTTCATGTACGTCATCGGCTTGAGCACGAGGACGTCCTTGCCGCCCGCGGTCCCGCGCACCCAATGCCCGTGGAACTTCTCGCGCCAACCGCCGCCCACACCGCCCGCAACGATCGACGACGCCACCGCATCGGCCACCATGAAGCCGATGTTGTGGCGGTTCTTCGCGTATCCCGAGCCCGGGTTTCCAAGGCCGACGATGATCGAGGGCACGACGCGCCCACCTCAGGTTGGCTGTGGGCTATTTCTTCTTGGCGGCGGCGGCGGGGGCCGCTGCGGCCTTCCCAGCTGCTGCCGGGGCGGCCTTCTTGTCATCCTTCTTCGCGGCCTTCTCGGCCTCTTCGGCCTTCTCTTCGGCCGACTTGGTCGTGAAGATCTGGATGAGGCTGTAATCGTGCTTGTAGACCGCGGTCACACCGCTCGGCAGCGGGATCTGGCCGATCGTGATGTTGTGGTCGCCGTAGGCCAGCTTCGTCAGGTCGAAGCTCACCTTGGCCGGCACGTCCGCGGGCTTCGCGCGGATCATGATGTCGTCGCGCGTGATGCGCGTGCGACCACCCTGCTTCTCGCTGTCCGAACGACCCTCGCCCGCGAACGGGACGGCGACCGTCAGCATCGTCTCCGGGGTGATCTCCCAGAAGTCGAGGTGCTCGATCGTGCGCTTGACCGGGTGGATCTGGAACTCCTTGATGACGGCCAGGCGCGTGGTCTTCTCGCCGGCGATCTGCAGATCGATCGCGCTGTTGCGCCCGAGCGGCCCATGCAGGATGGCCACGACCGCCTTCGGGTCCGCCTGGACCGACACCGCGTCTTTGCCCTTGGTGTAGACGACGGCGGGAACGACGCCCGTGGCGCGCAGGCGGATATTGGGCCCCTTGCCCGTGGCCGAGCGCAGCGCGAGCTGGAGGGAGGGGCGGCTGGTCGTCGTCGCTTTGGTCGTCATGGTGGCGTGCCTTGAACTTACGGGCCGGTCCGGGGTAAGCGGTGGCCCTCGAGATGCGGGATAGGGGCGGCAGGATTCGAACCTGCGAGTGCGGGAACCAAAAACCCGTGTCTTACCACTTGACGACGCCCCTGTTGGCGCAGTCGCCGCGGGGTTCCCGGCGGCAAGTGGGGGGCGCTCGTATCATGCGCGCGCGCGGCGTGTCAACGGGCTTGTCTCGGCGGCCCAGAACGGCCATGGTGCCCGCGATGTTCGGCACTCCCGGGGTCCGCTTCGGCTTGGTGATCGCGGCGGCGATGGCGCTGGTCGCCCTGCGCCAAGGGCCCGCGCGGGCCGAGGGCGATCCGCCGCCCGGCCCCACGCCCCGCCCCCACCCCGATCCGGCCGCACCGATCATCGATGACCTCGGCAAGGCCCGACCCCTGGCGCCCGCGCCGGGACTTCGCGCCAAGATCGAGCCCAAGAAGGTGGAGGAGCCCGAAGGCCCCTCCCACGTTTTCATCATCGGGGCAGGGCGTTGGTCCACGGTTCCCAAGGAGCTGTTCGGCCTCTTCTTCGACGCGTCGCAGGCCTACAACGCCCCGTCGATCGCGCTCGGCCTCGAGCTCGGACCCGACGACGGCACCGTCTGGGGTTTCGAGCTCAACTGGACCGCGCTCGTTCCCGCCTACGGCAACTGGCGACAGTCGGGCAAGACCCCCGACACCGCGACCTACGCCGAGTCGGGGCTCCACATGCTCTCGCTCGACGCCGCCTACCGCCGGCACTGGGCCTTCACCAAGGCCTTCGGCGCCTTCGTCGGGGCCGGGCTCGGCGTCGGCTTCCTCGTCGGCAATATCGAGACGACCGACGTCCTCCCGTCCTGCGTCGAGCCGGTCGCCAAGTGCGCGCACTGGCCGCGCGCGACACATCGCAACGCCGAACTGCCGACGCGCGTCGTGCCCATCCTCCACTTCCTGGCCGGGCTGCAGGTCAAGGTCACCGACGAGGTCGTCATCCGCCTGCAGGGCGGGTTTCGCGACGTCTTCTACTTGGGACTCGGGGTCGGCACGTTCTTCTGATCCGGGGCGGGTCTGTCGCCCGCGTAGATCGGCGCGAGCTCGTCGCCGAGGACCTCGCGGATCATGTGCCAGGGACGCGGTCGTGCGGCGGGCATGACCTCGGCGGGCCAGTCGAAGTTCGCGTCCGGCGGCAGCGGCTCGAGCCCCTGCTGGAGGTGAAACGCAAACGGGGCCTGGGTGCCCTCGACGCGCGCCGTTCCCTCGATCAGAAGATCGGCCGCCAGCACGTCGTCGCGGGCAAGCGCTTCGCGCTCTTCGCGAGCGACGGTCGCTTGCGCATCCGCGCGCGCGATGCGGCCGGTGATGCGCGTCGGCGTGTGGGTCGCGGCGAGCCAGGTCCGCCAATGGACGAGGTGGTCGCGCCAGCTGGCGAGCTCGGCGTCGGTGGCGTCGACCGGCGCGACGCCCGCATCGAGGCGGGCCGTGGACCAGACGACCGGGCGCCCGGCGAGCGTCGCGGGATGCTCGGCGTCGGGCGCGGCGGGCTCCCATTGGAGGTAGTCGCCGAAGCCGCGCAGCGCGAGATCGGCGAGGTCGTTCGCTTGCGCGAGGAGGCGCGCGGGCAGCCCATCCAAGACCTCGCGCGCGATCCACGGCCCGGCGGCGGCGTGGCGTATCGCGAGGCGCGTGCCGTCATAGAGCACCTCGCGCTGGTCGTCGTCGCGGCGCGGCGGCGGCGGCGCAAGGGGGGCGGTGGCGGCGCGGTAGGCGGGATCGGCGAAGACCGAGGGCCGCTCCCAGCCGCGCGCGTCGGTCAGGCGATAGGCCGCGCCTTGACGGTCGAGGGTGCGCGTCCAGGTGACGCGCTGGGCGCGATCGGGAACATCGAGCACGAGCTCGGCGCGAATGGTGGTGCGGGTGCGCGGGCCCT
>SXIE01000070.1 GCA_005772945.1 Pseudomonadota bacterium | reverse complement strand
GGGCCCAGGCGGACCGCGAGGCGACCGAGGCGCCCGACGTTCAGATGATAGGTCGGGCGCAGCGCGACGACCTCGCCGAGTGCCTCGCGGATGCGCGCGCGGGTGGCCTCGTCGAGTGCGCCGAGGTCGCAGGAGACGCCGACGGCTTCCATCGCGACGAGGGCCGGCAAGAGCGGCAGCTCGACCTCGCCGTAGAGGCGTTCCAGGCCGGCGGCGGCGAGTCGCTGGCGCGCGGCGTGGCGGTCGGTGAGGGCCGCGAGTGCCGCGTCGCCGGCGGAGACGTCGGTCGGGGTCGGGCCTTCGAGGAGGTGGCGGGCGACCGACGCGTCGTGCGTGACGCGAGCGAACATTCGCGGGGGCGTGCGGGCGCCGCGCGCCGCGAGGTAGGCGCGTCCGAAGGCGAGCGTGTCCTCGAGCGCGAGCTCGCGCCCGCTGGAAAGGAGGGGTTCGAGCAGCGGGAGCACGTCGCGCGCGAGGAGGCCCGCGGGCCCGAAGAGCGAGCCCTGCGTGGGGCCCGCCGGGCGCAGCGGGATCTCGAAGCGCGCAGCGCGGTGCGCGACGCCGAGGGTGGCCGTCGCATCCGGGGCGGTGAGGAGCGCCAGGCCGATCGGGGCGTCGGTGGCGAGAAGCTCCGTCACGAGGCGATGCACGGCGTCGAGGGTCGCGAGGATCTGGATCGGCGGTGGCGGCGCATGAACCAGCACGGACTCGACCCCGGACTCGACCTCGGACTCGACCTCGAACACCGGATGCGGCACCTCGGCCAGGTGCGCCGGTTGCTCCAAGAGCAGCATCGCCGCCCGCGGCGCCTCGCTCCGCGCCATCGTCCGCGGCACGCGCAGCGCCCCACGAAACCCGAGCCGCGTCCCGAGCCGATCGAGCGCGGCCACGTCCGGCACCCCGAGCGCGAACCCCGCGATCCCCGCCTCGATCCCCAGCTCCTCGAGCGGCACGTCGCGCCGCAGCTCGGTCAGCTCGCGCGACAGAAACGCGTGCGCCCGATACTTCTCGAGGCGCGCCCGCTCGCGCGGCGGCAGCGTCTCGAGCGCCTCGTAGATCCCATCGAGCGACCCCCACGCCGTGAGCAGCGCCGACGCGGTCTTGGGCCCAACGCCCGGCACGCCGGGCACGTTGTCGGTCGCGTCCCCGACCAGCGCCAGGTAGTCCGCGATGCGCCGCGGCGGCACGCCGAACTTCTCGATCACCGCGTCGACGGTGTAGCGCTTGCCGCGCATCGCATCCCACATGACCGTGCGCTCGCTGACGAGCTGCATCAGGTCCTTGTCCGAGCTCTGCACGATCGTCGTCAGCCCCGCCACCTCGGCCCGCGCCACGATCGAGGCGATGAGGTCGTCGGCCTCGAACCCCGCATGCTCCAGCACCGGCAACCCGAAAGCGCGCGTGATATCGCGGAGATACGGAATCTGCGCGGCAAGCTCGCGCGGTCGCTCCGGGCGATGCGCCTTATAAGGAGGATAGAGCGACGACCGAAACGTGCAGCGCGTATCGTCGGGCGCGTCGAAGACGACCGCCAGATACTCGGGCGCCTCGTCGACCACGAGCCGCCGGAGCAGCCCCGCGAACCCGAACAGCGCGTGCGTCGGCAGCCCGTCGGGCGCGTGCATCGGATCGAGCGCGTAGTAGGCGCGAAACGCGTGCGCGTGCGCATCGACGATGACGAGGCGGGCGCTCATATCAACCCGGCCTCTTCTTCTTCGGCTTGCACGCGAGCGCCTCGCTCGGCGTCGACGCGGCCCCGAGGCACGCCACCCGCGCCGGATCCCAGGCCGCCGCGCACGCCTCGACGAAGCGCGATTGCTGCGCCGGCTCGTGGTTCCGCTTGGCGATGGCGACCAGGTGTTGGTACGCCTCGTGGCACGCCGGTCCCGGATCCGCACCGCACGCGGTGACGGCGAGCACGACCCCAACGCCGAACGCTGGCATGAGCACGAACTTGCGCATCGAATCGACGAGCTACGAAGAACGCGCGACGCGCGTCAAGGCCATTTCCCGCGCGGTCGGCTTCGAGCTCGTCGGGATCGCGCCGACCTCGGTGCCCGAGGCCTTTGAACGCTGGCTGGCCGCGATGGCCGCGGGCTACGGCGGGGACATGGCCTGGCTCACCGAAAACCCCGCGCTGCGCGCCGACGTCCGCAACGTCTGGCCCGCCGCACGATCGGTGATCGTCGTGGGAGCGAGCTATGCGTGGCCGCCCGAGGTCGGCGGCGATCCCGGTTACCTCGCCGCCCCGCCGGCGGCCGACGAGGGGTTCATCGCGCGCTATGCGCGTGGGCGCGACTACCACCTGGTCGTCCGCAAGATGCTCGTCGCGCTGGCCCACGGACTCGCGGCGGATCCGCTGCTGGGCGAGGCGGCGGGCGGCCCGCCGAGCACCGCGCATCGCATCTTCGTCGACACCGGGCCGGTCCTCGAGAAGGCGTTTGCGCAGGCCGCCGGGCTTGGATGGATCGGCAAGAACACGCTCCTCATCCGCCCGGGGCGCGAGGGGCGCGGCAGCTACTACTTTCTCGGGGTCGTGCTGACGCCGCTCGCGCTGGCCCCGGATACGCCCGAGACGGACCACTGCGGCTCGTGCCGACGCTGCCTCGACGTGTGCCCGACGGCCGCCTTCCCGGCGCCCTACCTGCTCGATGGCCGGAAATGCATCGCCTACTGGACCATCGAGACCGCGACGCCCGAGGCGGTCATCGTGCCCGCGCAGCTCGGGCAGCACGTCTTTGGCTGCGACCTCTGTCAGGAGGTCTGCCCGTGGAACCGCGACGTGGAGCCGACGCCGCACGTCGCCCTGCGTCCGCGCCCCGAGAACGTGCGGCCGAAGCTCGCCGAGCTCGCGGCGCTCGACGCGGAGACGTTCAAGACGCGCTTTCCGAAGTCGGCGATCCGGCGCGTGACGCCGGTTCACCTGCGCAAGGTGGTCGGCGCGATCACCGGGTGATGAACGCGAGGAGTTCGCGATCGACAAAGCGCGGATCGCCCGTCCCGAGCCTCACGATCACCAGCCCTTGCGAGGGGATGACGTAGAGGCGGTTGTCGCGATAGCCGGCGGAGACCCGCACATCGGGCGGCCCGCCCGGCATGATGAGCGGGCCGGCGGGCGCGAAGTTCGGGATGAGCACCCCCGGCAGGCGCGCGCGCTGGGCCGCCGACACCGGGACATTCAGCCAGATGCCGAGCCCAAAGCCCGGCATCGCCGCGCTGCCGACGAAGCACTGATCGATGAGGGGCGCGGGGAGAATTCTCTGTGTACGAAACATCCCGCGGTCGCGCAGGAGGACGCCGAAGCGTGCCCAACTCCGCGGTGTAACGAACGCGCCGAACGAAAAGAACGGAAGGCCGGCGGGGTCGCGCATCCACCGGGTCGCGTGAAAGCCGATCGGATCGAGCACGCGCCGTTGGAGATAGCCGAGGGGATCCTCGCCGAGACGTCGCTGGAGGAACGTCGCGAGCATCACGGGGTGGCTCGAGAGGTAGCGAAAGACCGTGCCGGGCTCGCTGACGACGCGCAGATTCGCCAGCGCCCACGCGGCCTTATCGGGCACGCGCTGCACCGGGCGCAAGGCATCGGTCGTGAGGATCGGCGAGGCATCCGAGAGCCCGCTCGTGAAGTCGAGCAGCTGCCGCAGGGTGATCTTCGCCTTCTGCGGATCGGACTTCCACTCGGCCAGGGTGTCGGCGATCGGTTCCTCGAGCGAGACCTTGCCGTCGGCGACGGCGGCCATCGCAAGGGCGCAGGTAAAGGTCTTGGTGCCCGACCAGACGTGGTGACCGCGGCGGCCGTCGTAGCCGCTCGCGGCGTCCTCGAAGACGACCGCGTCGCCCTCGACGACGAGCAGCGCCACGCCGTGGTGCGCGCGCGAGTAGGCCGCGGCGCGCTGGTAACGGACCAGGGCCTCGGGGCTCGGCGTGCCCACGGCGAAGCCGCCGTCGTCCGCGCTCGGGGCGTCGAGCGGCGGACCTGCGGCGTGGCCGCGCGAGGCGCACGCGAGGCACACGGCGAGGAGGGTCGCGCGACGCAGGGCCAGCGACCGAATGCGCCTCACGCGAGCCCCTTCAGCGCCTCGCGACGCGAGAGCGGACTGAGGCGCGCCTCGTGCGCCGCGACGTAGCCGCGGACCCACGCGGGATCGGTCTTGGCGAGCTCGCGCAGCGCCCAGCCGATCGCCTTGCGCAGCCAGAACGAGGCATCGCCGAGCGCCGGCGCGATGCAGTCCGCGAGGAGCGCGCGATCGGTCGCGTCCTTGGCGCCGAGCTGCGCGATGATCGCGGCGCGCCGCAGCCAGAGGTCGTCGCCGTGCGCCCACGCGAGCACGATCGGCCGCAGGGTCGCCGGCGCCTGGAGGAGGAGCGGCCCGATCCGATGCGCGGCGATCACATCGACGTAGTCCCACCACGCACCGGTCACGATGAGCTCGGCGAAGAGCGTCGTCGCCTCCGACGCAAGCCCGGTGGCGTTCGGCGGAACGGCGGCGCGCGCGGTCCGAGGAAGCCCCTGCAGCGGGCGCGCGCGGCGGTCCTCGGCGAGCTCGATCGCGGCGTAGCGTTCCTCGCGATGCGTCGCCCCATGCCACAGGGCCCGCACGTCGCCCCGCCACCTCGGCGCGTCGTCGAAGGCGTACGGCGCGAACGCCGCCTTGCACGCGGCACGCACGGCCGTATTCGCGAGCCCATGAAAGGGCATGGCGGACTTCATGTATGCCTGCTGCTTGGCGGCACGCTCGGGGTCGGCCTGCGCCAGGAAGCGCCGACGCACGTCGGCCAGGAGGGGGCTCGGTGTCATCGCTCGTTCTTGGCGGATCGGGAGGTGCGTGTCCACGTTCGAACGCCGAGGTTCTCGCGGCGCCGACGTTGCCTGGGGGGTGCCGATCGACTACCTTGCGCCCTTGGGGGTCGGGCGCCATGCGCCGCACGCAGATCTCGCGTGCGGCAACCCCGAGGAGATTCGGTATGCCGACATCCACGCGCGAACCACGCCCCGCCGCGCCCGCCACGACCACGCCGGCTTCGTCGCGCGCGGGCGGCGCAGCGACCCGCGCTGGGCCCTCCCGGACCGACCTGCGCGGAGCCGACTTCGCGGCCGGCGAGGCGATGCTCGCGCCTGACGCCGCACCGGTTCAGCAACAGGAACGACCGGGCGGCGCGTCGGGGCCGGGTGCTGGGGCCGCCGTCCCGAGCGACGTCGGCCGAGGCACGCCGGTCGGCGCCGCGGTGCCTTCCGAGGTCGACCTGCGCCAGGCGCGGCTCGCCTTCTCCCTGCCCGCGCACAAGGTGCTCGCGGGCAGCTGGCAGTACGAGGCACGGACCGATTTCGAGACCCAGGTGCAGCTCGCGGTCACGCCCGCCGGGCTCCGCATGACGACGAGTCCGTCGCTGCACTTCGACGTGCAATGGCCGGGTCAGAACATGTCGCTCTGGTCGGCGGGCGTCGACTTCGCAAGCGGCCAGAGCTTCGCCGAGTTCGGACTCGAGCACGGCGCCGGCTCGGGCGTCATCGATGTGCGCGCGACCGGTCAGGCCGAGCTGCGCAGGATGATCGACAGAGGGATCGCCGGAACGCCGATGGCGCAACCGGGCTACAACCCGATGAACGACCCGCAGCTGACGTCGACGCTGGCGCGCATCAAGGCCAACTTCGACGCGCTGCCGACCGGCGGCAATGCCACGCCGGTCACTCCCGGCGAGGTGAGCCGCCCGCGTATCGGCGCGACGCTCGCGATGCGGACGCCTTTCGAGCGCTCCTCGGGCGGCACCGGCTTGCGCATCCCCTCGGGCGGCGCGTTCGATGTCGACATCCAAGGCACGGGCAACCTGTCGTCCATCTTGGCCGCCGGCGGGAGCGCCGAAGCGGCGGCGATCGCCGCCGGGATCCAGCAGATCGACATCCGCTCCGAGGCGATCGAGCTCATGCGGGGCACCGAGGCGGTCGCGAGGTTGCAGAGCCTGCGCGTCAACCGTGGCGGCACGGTGACGCTGCAGCGCTTCGAGATGTTGGGCGGGCTGGGGACGGGCGCCGGGATCGAGAGCCTCATCCGCCTCTTCGCGGGTGCCGCCCAGCTCGCCGGCCAAGGGGTCCCCCCCCCGAGATCGGTCTCGAGGCGACCGCGCGCTCGGGCGCGGCCGAGCCGACACTGGTCGCCGGGCTCTCACGCGCCATGATCGAACAGGGGCTGACGAACGCGATCCAAGGGCTCTTTCGCGAGAACCGGAGCGCCGTGCCCGGTCTCGATCTCGCGCGGGTGTTCGGCGTGACCTGAGGACGATCGCAGCCCATGTTCAAACGTCTTCCGTCCCTTTTGGGATCGCTTCTCGCAATCGTTGTCGTGGGCTGCGAGGACTCGGACTCGACCTCGGACTCGACCTCGGACTCGACCTCGGACTCGACCTCGGACTCGACCCCCCAGGCCCGGTCGATGAAACTCTTCTTCAACGCCGAACACATCGGCCCCTCGGGCCCAGGCACGCCCCACATCAACATCCGCAGCGCCACCTCCACCGACGGTGTCAACTTCGCGCTCGATCCCGAGACGTGGCTGACCTCGGAGACGCTCGCCGACGCCGTCGTGCTCCGCGGCGCGAGCGGCCGTTGGCTCATCGCCGGCTTCTCGCCGCCCGACGGCATCGCGCTCGCCTATCACGACGGCTCACCCGACTTCACCGCAGCCACGCTCACCGACGTGCTCCCGAGCGGGCAGGTCCCGGGACTCCTCGAGGTGAGCGGTGGCTACCGCCTGTATTACCTCGGAGACGGCGGGATCCGCAGCGCCTTCTCGTCCGACGGCGCGAGTTGGGTCCAAGACGCCGGGCTCCGCGTCCCAATCCCCGGCGGCCCCATCGCGCTCGTCGCCGACCCCGCGCCCGCCCGCCGCAAGGACGGTACGGTCGGCCTCTACCTCAAGGCCGCCGGCCTCCCGTCCGCCAACCCCTCCCCTTACGACCACATGCTCTACCGCGCCACCAGCGCCGACGGCCTCTCCTTCACGTTCGAGAACACCATGCTCATCGACCACGCGAGCGTCCCGCAGGCCTACGCCGACGCCACCGGCCGCGTCTGGGTCTACTACCTCGACTTCACGCATTTCCCCGCCTCGCGCGAGGTGATCGCCGCCGCCTACGAGCAGGACGACCTGACGCTCTCGACGCCGGCCGTCATCCACTTCGACCAGCTACCGCCGAGCTCCTGGGCCAATGATCCAACCCCCGTGCTGATGCCCTGATGCATTGCGCGATGCCCCGCGACACACGGCGCCCATGAATCGACGGCGTGCCCTTGGCATCCTGGCGAGCGCCACCGCGCTCCCATTTGCATCCGCATGCAACTCTCGCCGCCCCGCTCCGACGCTTCCGATCGCCCGCACCGGGGACCCCGCCATGACCAATGTGAACACCATTCACGAACCTTCGTCACGCCGCTAACCATTTGGCCACCCTGATCCCCGTTTTAAATGTTAGCTTGACAGAGGCTAGGTTTAAATTGTATTCATGATATTGTAAGGAACTTTGTATCTCTCTATTAACATAAAATATCTTT
>SXIE01000069.1 GCA_005772945.1 Pseudomonadota bacterium | reverse complement strand
TTCCTGTCGCCGCTGACGAACACGCGCACCGATCGGTGGGGCGGGCCGCTGGAGAACCGCATGCGCTTCCTGCGTGAGGTCCTTGCGGCTGTGCGCGCTGCGGTGCCAGGCGGATTCGGCGTCGGCTTGAAGCTCAACTCGGCGGATTTCCAGCGCGGCGGCTTCGAGGCCTCCGATGCGCTCGAGGTCGTGCGCGCGCTGGACGGCGCGGGGGTCGACCTCCTCGAGGTGAGCGGCGGCACCTACGAGCGGACGGTCATGTGGGACGGGGTCCCCCGAGCCGGCGAGATAGGCGGGACGGCCAGGACAGGCGACGCCCCGGTCGCCGCGAGCACGCGCGCCCGTGCGGGAGCAACGCGACAGCACGGCGTCCGAGGCGCAGCCGAGGAAGGAGCGAGCGAAGCTCGTGAGGCGTACTTCCAGACCTACGCCGAACAGATCCGCACCGTCGCGACGATGCCGCTCATGCTGACGGGCGGCTTCCGTACCGCCGCCGGCATGCGCGCCGCGCTCGCCAGCCGCGCGATCGACGTCATCGGACTCGCCCGGCCGATGGCGCTCGAGCCCGAGCTCCCGGCCCAGCTCCTCGCCGGCGCGACCGATCGCGCGCGCAGCGTGGCGCTGGCCGTCGGCATCAAGCGCGTCGATACGCTGCTCGACGCGGCGTTCTACAAGGAGCAAATCCGGCGCCTCGCGACGGGTCGCGAGCCCGGCGGTGGTCGCGGCGCGGCCCTGGCCGGCATCGTCGGCATGGCCGCGAGCTACTTCACGACGTGACGCGCGCGGCGCCGACTACTTGGCGCCCGGCGCCCCGGCGTCGAACCAGCGCACGAGCAGCGACAGGTCGTCGTCGGTCAGATCCTTGCCCGCCGGCATGACCTTGCTCAGGTTCTTCGACTCGATCGCGTCGCCGTAGAATCGCGGGTGGCTCGGCTCGCGGATGACGCCGCGCACCCATTCGGCCCCGGCGAAGCCGTCCAGATCCGGCCCCAGCGCCCGCAGGTCGTAACGCTTGTCACGCGAGGAGATGAGCGGGTCGTTGTGGCATTCGGTGCAGTCGTCCTCGAGGAAAATCTTGCGTCCCTGTGCAAGGATTTCCGGCGCCGCATCGGGGAAGCGTCCCCCGAGTGACAAGAGCCAGGTCGCGAGCGCCTCGCGCTCGGCGGCGGTTCCGCCGTAGGCGGTCATGCTGCCTTCGAACGTGCCGCCCCCGTAGAAACGCGGATCGTCGGGGTTGTCGAGATAGGCCGAGAGGCGCTTGACCGTCCCCCATCCCTCGAGCCGCGGTACGCCCAGCTTCTTCATGTCGTCGTGGCAGGCAGCGCAGCCCTTCTCTTTGTAGACCGCGGCGCCGGCGAGGACGGGCGCGCGCCCGCTCGCATCGACCCCGCCCGCGCGGAAGGCGGCCATCATCGCGTCCGCTTCGTCGGCGGCATGCTTCATCGTCTTGGCGAGCTTCTCGTCGTTGGCGTCGCCGAGGATCCCCTTGGCGGTGAGCCCGGCCATGGCGAGACCGATCAGCGCGAACGGCGCCAGCACCGCGAGCGGCGGGCGCCCCGCCGTGCGCTTGTCGAAGACGGGCAGGACGAACAGGAACCCGACGAAGAGCGCCGGGATGACGAGCGTGCCGAGGAACGCGAGGTCCTTGCCGAACAGCGTCGCGAGCTGGTTGAGCGCCATGAAGTACCACTCGGGCCGCGCGGTGTAGGCCGACGCGGGATCGGCCGGCGCATCGAGGCGCGTGGTCATCGTCGCCGCCAGGACGAACGTCACGCCGATGACGGCCACCGTCATCACGACGTTGCGCGCGTGCTGCCCGGGCCACGCGGGTGCCAGCGCCTGCCCCGGCACGGCCCGACGCCGGCGCGCGAGGACGACGTGGAGGGCCGCGATCCCCGCCATCGCGGCGGGCAAGAGGAGGGTATGCAGCACCGAGAAGCGCGTGAGCGTGGCATTGCCGACGGTGTCCCCGCCGATCAGGATCTTCTTCACGAGCCCGCCCAGCGGCGCATCCGCGATGATGCCGAGCTCGACCTGCAGGCCCCAATATCCGTCCTGATCATTCGGAAGGGCGTTGCCGGTAATCGCGAACAGCGGAAGGAGCAGCAGCCCCGCGAGGCCGAGCACCCAGGCCGCCTCGTTCGGGCGGCGATAGGCGGCCGTCGCGACGATGTGCGCCAGATGGAGCGCGGCGAGCACGAACAGGACCGAGGTCCCGAAGTGGTGCAGCCCGCGCATGAGGCTGCCGAGCGGCACCGACGTCTCGATCGTCGCGACCGAGGCCCACGCCGACGTGCTCGATGGACTGTAGACGAACGCCAGCGCGACGCCGGTCAGCATGATGAAGAGCGTCAGCCCGACGACCGACGCGCCGAGCGCGCGGCCGAAGGAGGGGCCGCCGGGGATCTGGCGCCCCAGGAATGCGGCGCGCGCGGCGCGGAAACCGGTGCGCTCGTCGAGAGCGTCCGCGAGCCGGCCGAGGCGCCCCTCGGGCGAAGGCGACGCGCTCATGCCCCACCCACCGGCAGCTTCTCGGCCACGTTCGCCTTGAACTTCACCCAACGCACCTCGAGCGCCTTCGTCGCGCCCGCCGAGACGCGCCACTCGAGCGTGTCGAGCGCGCGGGGCGACGGGTTCGCGCCGCCGTCGGCCTTGGGCTCGAGCCCGCCGTCGTCTTTGAACACGGCCCCGTGACACGGGCAGACGTACGCCTTGGCCTCGCCCTGCCAATCGACCGAGCACCCCAAGTGCGGACAACGCGCCGAAAACACGCGGAACTCTGCGTCCGCCGTGCGCTGCACCAGCACCGCCCCGATCGGCTGATTCTCGCGCACGAGCCAGCTGTCGCGGGTCGTCGCTCGCAGGACGACGCGCGTCGGCGCAGCACCGACAGCGAAGCTCTCGAGCAGCCCGAGCTTCATCCAACCGCCGGCCGCGCTCGCCTCGGCGTCGAACGCGGGCGCGACGGCGACCGTCATCGGACCCGCCAGGAATGCGGCTCCCAGGGCGCAGGTCCCGGCGCCCGCGACGGCTCCGAGGAAGCGCCGACGCGAGGGAGCGATCGGGCCGCTCGGGCCGTTCGGGCCGTTCGGATTCGGCGCGTGCGGATCCGGCGCGCGCGGATCGGGCGTGGGGCCATCCGGGGACTCGGACGAAACGGGGCGGGGATCGCTCATGCCGCCCAGCCTAATTCAGGGACGCCACCGAGCGCTAGCGCCCGCCGGCACTTTCCCCGGCGCTGCGAAGAATTTCAGGCTCAGGGCGCGACGAAGGCGCACTGCTCGCCCGCGGGGCACTTGCCGCCGACGAGGTCCGGTAAGGTCGTCCCTTGCGAGAGCTGAATGAGGAATTGCTCACGGGCCCGCTGGGCACGACCGATGGCGCTTCGCGTCGTGTAGCGCACCAGCGCGTACTCGCCGCGCGCCCCCGGACAATGCTCCTGGGCGTTGACCATCGCGATCGTGTCGTGACCGATCTTCTTGCAAAAGTCGTAGGCGATGCGGTCGAAATCCGCCGCCCACGCGCCGTGGCCGGTTGCGTTCGCGGCCGCCTGATAGGCCTGCCGCACGAGGTCGACATCGGCGCGAAAGGCCGCCGCCGAGACGCCCGCCGGCGGGTAGACGATGAGCCTCGCCTGCGCGCCGCTCTCGTCGATCATGCAGCCGTTGCCGTTGTCGCGGATCCAGTGCCCGGCCACGCGGCGCATGGCCGCCGCGACCGCAGTGGCGGTGGTGGGCATGGCGCACATGATCCCCGGGGCGGGCAGCGGCGGATCGTCATTCCAGATGCAGCCGTCGCGCGTGCACGCGCCCGCGTACGTCGGCTGAACGTCGCTGAACATCGCGACGACGACAGCGAGCGCGGCGAAGAACGGGGCGAACGAGTTGGATAGGCGCGACATGGTTCCTTCTTTGGAGGCCCGTGAACTAAGCCCCGTGGCACTTCTTGTATTTCTGACCGCTGCCGCACGGGCAAGGGTCGTTGCGACCGACGCGCGGCCCTTCGCGCGTGGCCGTCTGGCCCTTGCCGCGGCCGACGTAACGCCACGCACCCGCGTCGCGCCGAAACAGGGACCGCTCGCGGAGCACGTGGACCTTGCCGGATTCCGTGTAGGTCGCGGCGAAATCCACGAGCCCCTCGTCGTCGGTTTCGCCGCCGCGCTCGGTCGCGAGCACGTCGAGCTTCGTGAACTGTGCGGCGTTGGCCCACGCGCTGGCATCCTTGCGCGAGAAGCTGGCCGCCGCCTCGCCGCCGCTGGTCGCCTCGATGTAGTCGATCGCGCCGCGGCAGTAAGCCACGAAACGCGAGCGCATGAGCGCCTCGGCTGTCGGCGGGGCGGCCCATCCTTCGAGGTAGGGCTGGCAACAGGCTTCGAAGGCTCGGCTCGAGCCGCACGGACACGTCGCATCCATGAGCGCCGGCATAGCGCCGCCGTCGGGGCGCCGCAAGTCGCGCGCGACCCGGGTGGGGTGGGTCGGGTGGGTCGGGTTGCAGGCGAGCGGCCGCCGAATTAGATTCGCTGCGATGATGCGGTACGTCACGGCCGTCGCGCTGCTTGCCTTGGGGCTGGCCGTTGCGAGTGGAGCGGCTCCGGTCGAGGTCCCGCCTCCGCCCGGGACGCCGCCCGTGGCGAGCCCGAACCAGGACCGGAGCGATTGGGCCTGGGAGCCGATCGGTCCGGTGGCCGGCGCGGGCGGGATGACGGCCATCGCGACCGATCCGAGTAACGCTAAGGTCCTCTGGATCGCCGCGCCGACCAGCGTCTGGGTCAGCGAGGACGGCGGGGCGACGGTGCGTCTCGTGCTCCAGCTCTCGCGCGCGGCGGGGCTCGGACGCGCGACCGGCTCGGGCGAGGAGCTCGAGCGCGACGCGCCCGATCCCGACGAGGAGCCCGACCCGGGCGACGTCGAGGACGGGGACGACACTCGCGGCGACGGCCGGACCTCGCGTGACGCGCGCAGGGCGGCCGACGAGGACGCCGAGGACCGCGCCGACGAAGCCTTCGATGCCACCCCGGCGCGCTACAGCGGCGACGCCTCGGACGGCGACGGCGACGGCGACGGCAGCGACGGCGATGCCGAGGTCGCGTTTGGCATCACGCGGCTCAGGCTGATCGGCGACGACCTCTGGGTGTGCACGAGCCGCGGCCTCTGGTCGGTCGCGCGCACCGCGCGGCAGATGGGAAGCGGGCGCGAGGCGCGTCTCAAGCGGCGCGTGGCTGTCAACGACGTGGCGCGCGTGGGCGACGGCGCGCTGTTCGTGGCGGCCGACGACGGGCTCTGGCAGCTCGGCGCGCACGGGCTCGCGCGGCCGGTCGCTGGATTCCAGGCGGGGACGGCGGTGAATGCCCTGGCGGTCTCGGGCGGGCGCGTCTTCGTCGGCTCGGCGCGCGGGCTCTACGTCGGCGACGGCGACAACTTCGAGCGCGTCGCGCTCTCGGCCGGCAGCCAAGACCTCGGCATCGCCGACATTTGCATCGAGCCGCAAGGACGCGTCGCGGTCGCGGACGGCGCGCGCGTGCGGCGCCTCGACCCGACGGGGACCATCAACGAGGACACCTGGACCTTGCCCGGGACGCGGCGCTTGGCGGCCGGCAAGGACGGCGTGCTGTGGGCCGTCGGCACGAGCGGCGCCTGGCGCTTCGATCGCGATGCGGGTTGGATCCGCGTGGTCGACGGGCTCTTCGATCGACGGCTCGTGGACGTCGCGCCTTCGTTCAGCGAGGGCGTGCGCGCC
>SXIE01000068.1 GCA_005772945.1 Pseudomonadota bacterium | reverse complement strand
GACCTCATCGCGAAATGGGGCGAGGCCGCCGTCCTCGTTCCGGGCGAGCTTGACGACGTGGTCGGCGCCCTGCGCCCGGACGACCGCAAGCTTGGCCTCGGAGCGGCCGGTGGCGATGACGGTCGCGCCCGCGAGCTTGGCCAGCTGCACCGCCGCGAGTCCGGTCGAGCCCGAGGCACCATGGATGAGGACGGTCTCGCCGGCCCGGAGGCGTCCACGCGTGTAGAGGCAATGATACGCTGTCTCGTAATTGCCCAGGAGATTGCAGGCCTCGTCGCACGTCAAACGACCTGGAATTGGCAAGACCGCGCGACTCGGAGCGACCGCGTAGCTGGCAAATCCGCCATACGCCTGATACGCGCCGAGCGAGCGCGGGCCCGCTTGGAATCCGTCGACGAGCACCCGATCGCCCACGGCCAAACCGACGACGTCCGGGCCGACCCACGCCACGTTCCCGGCATATTCGAGGCCGGGGCAATAGGGCGGCTTGGGCATATGCTGATATTGCCCGCTCGCCATGATGAGGTCGACCCAACCCACGTGGGCGCTCTCGACGGCGATGATGACGTCGCTGGGCAGGAGGGCGGCGGGATCGGGAGCGTCCATCGGCACGAGCGACGCGAAGCGCTCGATCGCCTCGAGCGGGTTCTCGGCGAGCTCGGAGATCACGACGCGGCGGCCGGTCGGAAGGGGTGCCGGGTTGGGGGCGTTCGTCATGCCCCTCGATAGCGCGGCGCGCGACGCGGGTCGAGGGCTTCGCGCGGCGCGGCGAATCGGCGGGGGACGCGGCGCTGAAACCCCCTGCGGGCTCGTGCGTACCCCGTGTTCGCGGTATGCTGCGGGCGCCCGCGAGCACCAGCAGCCTTCACTTGGAGACGCCTCTCATGATGCGATGTCGTTCGATGTGGATGTGGCAGGTAGGGCTGTGGGTGCTCGTGACGGCGTGCGGCGCCGCGAGCGACGGGCGCGGTGGACCGACGGCGCCGAGCGATCCGCCCGGTCCCCGCGGACCCGCGCGACCCACGCAGCTGGCGACCGAACCCGCTCCGCCCGTGGCGGCGCGGGCGGCCGCGCCGTACGAGGTCCACGAATGGGGTCTCCTGCGCGCGGCGCCGGGCGACACGATCGATGCGGGGGCGGTGGCGCCGCCGGTCCACGTCGAGCCGGTGTCGGTCGACAAGCCGGTGCTCTACTTCCACGCGGCGGCCAAAGTGGCGATCGCGAGCGTGAGGATCGAGGCTGTGGGTGGCGCCATCCGCGAGCACTGGCCGCTCACGAACGAGAAAGCGGTCCCGAGCGCGGTCGTGTGGCGGGACCTCACGCTCGATCCCGAGCAGCGCGTGGGCGGCGCGGGGTGCCCTGCGCCGAGGTTTCCGGGGCCCGCGGAGCATCCCTGTACCGGGCTCGAGCCAGGCGAGCTCTGCGAGTCGGCGCAATTGGCGGGGCTCGCCGCGTCTGACGCGAACTGCCTCGCGAGCACGTCCGAGGCCAGGGGCGCGACGTTCCCGTTTCTCTTCTATCGCTCGCGCTCGCAGACGTTCACGCCGCCGCTCGGCATCACACGTCTCGCTTCGGGCGAGGTCCGCGTCACGAACAACGGCGATCGGCCGATCCCCGGCTGGATCGTGCGCCTGCGCGGCTCCGACGGCTGGGTCCAGACGCGCGCGGTCCGTCCACCGGCACCCCACGCGAGCATCACGATCAGCGCCGACTTCACGGCGAGCGACGACGAGAGCGCCGACCGGCGCGCGACCGATCGCCCGGCGCCACCGGGAAACGCCGAGCCGGGGCGCCGGGCGCTGAAGGCGACGCTCGCGGAGCTCGGGCTGACCGGGCCCGAAGTGGAGGCGTTCATGCGCGCGTGGGATGGGGCGCTCTTCGCGGGGAGCGCCGTCGATGGCCTGCCGGTCGATGTGCTCGTCGCCGACAAGAAGCAGCTGCCAGCCGATTCGCTACTCTACTTCCTGCCGCCCGAGGCGTGCGACGCGGTCGCGCGCCTGACGTTCGACCCACCGCCGACCGCGATTCGAAGGGCCCTTGCGGTGTGGACGCGGTTCTGATCGTGCGGGTCGCGTCCGGAGGGTAGGCTTGCGCTCGCGCCCCGGCGTGGCATGCTCGCGACACACACGCGAGGTGGGCGATGGGCGGCTTTCTGACGTTGATCGGACTTGTGACCGTAGCGCTCGGCGCGCCCCCGCCGGACGAGTCACCCGAGACGGCGGCGAGGATCGAGAAGCGCAAGCTCGGCCCGCAGATCAACAGCCCCACGCGCGAGGCGGGCGCGATTCCGAGCCCGGATGGACGGTACCTCTACGTCACGCGCGAGGGTTTCGTGGAGGCGGGCGCGGCGCCGGACCAGCTCATCGACGGCTACAAGAAGTTCTTCGAGGTGGCGGGGCAGCCGCTCACGCCCGAGCTCAGAAACGAACTCGCGCGGGGTAAGCAGATCCTGCAGAGCGCGATTCAAACGGTTTGGCGATCGGAGCGACAGCGCGACGGAACCTGGGGGCCGCTCGTGAAGCTGCCGGCGCCGCTCAATCCGGCGTCGACGCCTGAGGCGATCGATCTCGGCTCCGCGGCCATCCTGTCGGTCCTGCCCGACAACAACACGGTTCTCATCGGTGGGTCCGGGGCCGGCTACCGGTTCGTCAGCTACCACCATGAAGGCAAGGAGGCCGAGCTGAAGCGGCCCGTCGGCGGCGCGCTGGCATTCGCGCACCGCGTCGGGAGCGGCTGGGGCGCGCTCGAGTTCCTGGACATCGACGATGCACGCACGAACGCCCAACGCAACGACTTCGCGCTTGCACCGAACAACCAGGCCCTCATTCTTGCACTTCAAAACAAGGATGCGCTCGGCGCGCACGACCTGTTCGTGAGCTTTCCCGATCCCACGACCAAGCGCTGGTCGCACCCGCAGTCGCTCGGGCCGGTCCTCAACTCGAAGAGCGACGAGATGTGGCCCTTCCTGGCGGCCGACGGCGTGACGCTCTACTTCACGAGCAACCGCCCCGGCGGCGTCGGCAAGTTCGACATGTGGATGTCGCGCCGCCAGGGCGACGGCTGGCAGGACTGGAGCGCACCGGTGAACCTTGGGCCCGAGATCAACACGGCCGCCGAGGACCTCACGCTGAGCGTCGATGCGAGCGGCAACCTGGCCTTCATTGCGATCGGCGAGATGGGAAAAGAGGACATCTACGAGTTCAGACTGCCGGAGGCGGTCAAACCGCTGCCGGTCGCGTTCGTGCGAGGGCGGGTGCGCGACGCCAGCCCCAAGGGCGCGCCGGTGGCGGCGACGATCATCTACCAACGCCTGCGCGACGGGGCTGCGGCAGGAAGCGCCACGGCGGATCCGGTGACGGGCGAGTACCAGATCGCGTTGCCGATCGGCGAGGAGTACGGGTTTCGCGCGGAGGCGTCCGGCTATGTGGCGGTGAGCGAGCATGTGTCGTTGGTGAAGGCCGTGATGGGCGACATCATCGAGCGGGACCTGACGCTCGTCCCGATCGCGGTAGGGGCGGTCGTCCGTCTCAACAACGTCTTCTTCCGGACGGGCGAGGCGGTGCTCCTGCCGGAGTCCAAGGGCGAGTTGGATCGGGTGGTCGGGGCACTCGAGGCGAGCCCACGGATGGCGGTCGAGATCGCAGGTCACACCGATGCCGAGGGCGAGGCGGCCGCGAACCAGGCGCTGTCGGAGGCGCGCGCGACGGCCGTCGTCGCGTATCTGAGCGAGCACGGGATCGCCGCCACGCGTCTTGTCGCGAAGGGCTACGGCGAGGCGAAGCCGGTGGCGGCCAACACGACCGACGCGGGCCGGCAGGAGAACCGCCGCGTGGAGCTCATCGTGCGCGACCGCTGAGTCGCACGACGGAGGCGCGCTACTTGGCGTGGGCGGAGACGATCGCCTGCCGGTCGCCGATTTGGGCCGTGACGTACATGCGGTAGCTCCCGTCTGGGAGGCGGACGACCGTCGGATCGAAGAGGCCCGTGACGGCGAACTCGGTGAAGTCGGTGCGCGCGACGCGGTTTCCGGGCTCGAGCGTGAACGCGGTGCCGTCGGCGTCGGCGAGGAAGCTATGGATCGCCAGGCCACCCTTCATCGCGAACAGGCGTCGGTGACCGTCGGCGCTGAGGATCGACGAGATGTCGACGTAGCTGTTCGGGCCGCCGCCGGCGCCGTCGGCGCCCAGGACGTTGCCCGTCTGGAGCGCGAAGGTGAGTCCGTCCGCGGCGTAGGCGCGGCGGGTGTTGTTCTTGCCGTGAAGGTCGCCCACGTAGAGGAGGACGACGCCGCCGGCGCTGTCCAGGAAGGTGTCGTGAACGCCCATCTCGCCGTTGTCGGCGGGCGCCGGGCTGTAGCGGATGCCGGCCTCGGGCGTGAAGGTGAGGCCGTCGCTCGAGACCTCGCTGCCGAGGAACATCGCCTGGGGGGAGAAGACGTAGCGGCGCCAGGTGCCGTCGGCGAGGGCAAGGCGGGCGGGGTGATAGGCGTAGGTGGTCGTGTGCACACCGACGCCGAACGCGAGCCCGTCGGCGGCCGTGGCGAGGCGCTGGCCGCCCGGGTTCGCCTGAGAGTAGAGGTAGACCTTGCCGTCGGCGTCGATGCCGGCTTTGGCGTTCGAGGCGTTGTCGACGCGGAGACCGGGGTCCGGGACGAAGACGAGGCCTGCCGTGGGGGAGATGGTGTCGGAGACGGTCTCGGACACGGTCTCGGTCTCGGTCTCGGTCTCGGTCTCGGTCTCGGTCTCGGGCACGGACGCGTCGGTCCCGGCCTCGGTCTCCGCCACGGACGCGTCGTCGGTCCCGGTGGCGTCCGCTGGGTCGTTACAACCGCCGAGAACCGCGGCCAGGACGAGCACGAACAGCTTGGGATGGCTCAAGGGAACTCCGGGAAGTTGGACGCGTCCTGGCGCGCGCCGATGGCTCGAATGGCGCTCGCGCCGTTGGCCCTGTTCATAGCATGCAACAAAGCCTTGCATCGAGCCCAGCCGCGCCCTAAACCGGCGGCGTTCAAAACCTGGAGTTCTCCATGCGTTCCCACGATGGTTCGGCCGCTTGCGCGCGTTTTTCTTGGGTCCTCGCGCCCTCGGTTGCCTTGATGCTCGGCGCCGCCGCGGGCTGTGTGGATGGCCCCGCGCTCGACGCCGAGGTCGACGGACCCGAAGCCGCGGTCGCGTCGATCGACGGCAAGGCCGACGGCGCCGCCCCGAGCGAGCTGCGCGTCCGCACCGGCCAGCTCACGGTGTGGCTGGATGTGCGCGCACGCGCCGACGTGCACGGCGCGTACGGGCCGCGCGTCGTCATCGCCGGGCGCGCGAGCCGCGACCTCGAGAGCGCGATGTCCTGGGTGCCCGACGATGCGTTCGGCGAGGTCACGATCAAGTCGAAGCGCACGTTCGAGATCGTCCTCGACGAGGGCCACGAGATCAACACGGTCCTCTCGGGCAGCCCGCTCTACCTGACGTTGCGCAGCAAGACCGGCACCCCGCGCGACTACTACCTGCGCATCGTGCTCGAGCCGCGCCTCACGAACTTCTCCGGCTCGAAGGACGTCTGGCTGCGCGACGCGCTCTTGCCTGTCTATGTGCGCGACGGCCGCTGGAACCTGCAGTATCGCGCGCTCGCGACGACCACCAGCGCGGCCGCTTCCTTCACGGTCGCGACCAGCGACGACAACGACCCGACCGTGCGCATGGCGGGCGCTCTGCGCTACGAGGCCGACTGGGGCTACGGCGGAGTCATCGGGGTGATGACGCCAGCGCGCGACCGGGTCACGTTCAGCGCGAGCTGGGGCGGATCGGCGCCGCGCACGGCCACGAAGCAGGCGTCTGTGGTCGCAACGGTCGCCAAGGTCGCCATCGCGACGGAGGACCCCTATGTGTCGCTCGTCGTGAGTCCCGTGTGCGACGACAGCGTGCGCCGCTGCATCGGGCTGCAGAACGGCGACGACAACCTGGGCCTCTGCGGGACGTATCGCGATGTCGCGGTGTGCCTCTGGAATGGCCCGATCTGCGGCGACCAGAGCCCGGCGCTCGCGCTGCGCGAGGTCGACGCGCCCGAGCTGCAGTCCAATCTGACGCTGTTCAACGAGGCGCAGGCGCGCGCAGGCGCCGCCGGGAACTTCGCCGACGTGATCGACTACCGCTTGCCGGTCTGCCTCCTAGCGGCGCCCGACCTCGCGACCGTCGTCGGGCTTGCCCGCGAGCTCGAGGGCGGGGCGTTCGACGGGGGCCGCGTCATCACCCGCGAGGAGCTCCTGGCGACGCGGATGTTCGGCGACGCCAACGCAGGCGCGGGGCTCCTCGGCGTGCTCGATGGGTGGCAGGGCAGCACCAAGGCGAGCTACTGGTACAGCGAGCAAGTCGCGGGCGGCGCGGGCAGCGCGCTCGTCGTCGCGTACTATGCGGAGACGGGACGGGTCTTCACGTTGCACGGTAGCTTCTGATCGCTTCTAATCGTCCGGTGGCGGACGATCTTGCCGAGCTACGCCGGGCGCCGCGCTTCACGGAGGTCCAGGAGTGGGCCTCGCCGACGCGCGGGTTCCTGCTCGGCTGCGCGCCGGGCGTCGCGTCGCTCTATGAGCGCGATGCCGGCGCGGCACACTTCGACGCCGAAGGACGCTGGACGCGCGCCGTGCTCGATGGGCGGACGTACCTGCGCGGGTTGGACGGACGCGTACTCTTGCGTTTCGGCGCAAATGGCGACGAGCCGCTCGCGCCCGCGGAGCGGCTCGCCGTGCACGGCGCCGTGCATGCGTTCGTGGCGGCGGCCGCACACGCTGGCGGTCCGGAGGCGCTGACGGCAGCCGCGGCGACGTGGACCGCGGAGCGCCTCGAGGCCGAGTCCGAGCGCTTTCTCGAAGCCTATCGCCCCGTCGGCATCGTGCCGCCCGATCGCTATCGCTCGCTCATCATCCAAGCGACCGTCGGCTGCGCGTGGAACGGGTGCCTCTTCTGTTCGCTCTACCGGAAGCAGCCCGCGCGCGTGAAGTCGCTGGCGGAGCTCGCCGAGCACATCGCGCGCGTCAAGGCCTTCGTCGGGTTGGGGGTGGCCCGGCGCCGCGGCATCTTCCTCGGCGAGGCCAACGCGCTCGCGACGCCGCAGCCGGTGCTCGTGGCGATGCTCGAACACCTCGCGGCGGCGCTCCCCGAGCTGGTGCGCGCCGACCACGCCGACCCCCGCCCGGGCGGCGGCGTGGCCTCGTTCATCGACGCCTTCACGGACACGGACAAGGACGCGGCCGAGTACGCAGAGCTGCGCACGCGCGGGCTGCGGCGCGTCTTTCTCGGCGTCGAGTCGGGCGACGAGGACGTCCTCGCGTTCCTGCGCAAACCGGCGACGCGCGCAGGCGTCCTTTCGACCGTGCGCGCGCTTAAGGCGGGCGGTCTCTCGGTCGGCGTGATCCTGCTCGTCGGGGCGGGCGGCACACGTAGGTCGGCGACACACGTCGCTGAATCCGCGAGCTTGGTCGGCGCGATGCCGCTCGACGAAAGTGACGTCGTGTATCTGTCGGCGCTGGTTACGGAAGCCGGCGGGCGCTTCGACCGCGAGGCCGCGCGCTCAGGCCTGGCGCTGCTCGGGCCCGAGGCGCTGCGACGCGAGGAGGCCGAGCTGCGCGAGCGCCTTCGGGGGACGCGGGCCCAGGTCGCTCGCTACGACGTGCGGCGGTTCGTCTACGCCTGACCGGTGAGCGCCGAGTTTCCGCTTGACGCCCCTGGCCTCATGCGAAACACGTCGCACATGGAATTTGCCGCTGAACTCGGGCTCTTCGCCGCCAAGTGTCTGCTCATCGTGGTCGCCATCGGCTTCATCGTCGCGCTCGTCGCGCGCGCTGCGCGGCGCGGGGACGCGGGGCCGGGCGGCGAGCTGAAGCTGACCAAACTCAACGACAAATGGCGGCGCACGGCGCTGCGGATGAAGCGCGCGATCCTCCTGCCGACCGCAGCCAAGGCCGAGCTCAAGCGCGCGCGTGCCCAGGCCAAAGCGCGCGCACATGACAAGACCGAGCGTCCGCGCATCTTCGTCGTGAGCTTCGACGGCAATGTCCGCGCGAGTCACAGCGCCGCTCGGGATCACGGAGCGGAAACTCGACTTGCACCTGAACGTGTGATCCAAGGAGGTCTGCCGGGTCAGGAGGCCGTATGACACAAGCTCTTTCTCTCGATCTGCGTCGTCGGATCGTCGAAGTGTAT
>SXIE01000067.1 GCA_005772945.1 Pseudomonadota bacterium | reverse complement strand
GGTGGCCGAGCGCGACCGCCAGCGCCCGCTCGGCGCCGAGGGCCCTTGCGCCTTCGACCGCGCGCGCGATCGCCGCGAGCCCGCCGTCCAAGTCGCCGCGCTTCTCGGCCGCGAGCCCGGCCTTGAGCCAGGCGTCGCCCTCGCCTGCACGGTCGCCCGCCTCGGCCAGTAGCTCGGCGGCCATGCGGAACTGGGCCTCGGCGTCGTCGAAGCGCCGCTCGCCCAGCATGTAGCGCGTGGCCTCGAGGTGTTCCTGCGCCTGGGCGCGAAGGCGTTCGCTGCGGGAGGGTGGGGCCATGTCCCTGACGCTAGCGCAAAAGCTCGGCAAAAGCCCAGGGCCCGCGTGGAACAAAGGGGGGCCTGACGCTGTACTCTTCGGGTCACCGTCTTCCGTCGCCACTCAGGAGTTCCGCGATGCTCGTCCCGCTCCCGCTTCCGTGGCTCGCGCTCGCGCTGTTCTCGCCCCCGTCCGGGCCCGGTTCGGCGCCCGCTGCGTGGTCCGGCTTCCAGTCGGCGCCGCAGGCCACCGATCTCGGGGCGGCGTCCGAGCAGGCGTTCGAGGCGCGCACGGGCGTGTCGCTGGTCTGGGCGCGGGAGGAGCTCCCGGAGGATGTGCCGTATGCGACCACGCCGACGGAGCCGCCTGCGGCCCGCAAGTCGGCCTCGGCCGTGCTCGCGCGCGAGGCGCTCAAGTACCCGCCGGGGCTGCTCGGCGCGATCGGCATTCATAAGATCGGGGTCTTCGCGGGCTGCGGCGATCCCGACGGCGACGGATTCCGACCGTGGGTCGACGCCCTCGGCGGCTACCGCTACTTCGGGAGATGGGATCCCTCCGGCCACATCGTCGCCTGCCACTACAGCGATGACCAACTGGCGCTGACGTTTCACCACGAGGTCTTTCACCACATCGATGCGGTCGTGCGCGGGCGCCTCGCCGCGCGCCATTCGTCCGAAGACGACGCGCGCTGGACCGGGGTCGTGGCGACGCCGGCGCGGAAGGCCTACGCGGCGATCGCGCTCTCACCCGCTTCGCGCGCGGCGATCGAGCGCGTGGCGGGCGCGGCGGTGCTGCGCGGGTCGGTCACCGATTACGCCGCGAAGGCGCCCGGCGAGGACCAGGCCGAGACGGCCTGGTGGTTCATGACGCATCTGGCCGAGGGCCTGCTGCAGGCGGCCGATCACCCCGAGCTGGCGGGCTCGCAGCGCATTCTGCATCTCCTCGGGCAGTACGCCGGCGCGGCGCCCAAGGGGACGCGACCGATGGACCTCGCGTGGTTCCAGCAGATCGCGACCGGCGCGCGCGAGGGCGGCGAGCTGGCGCGCGCGCGCACCAATGCCTACCTCGCCAAGGTCGACGCCGAGATCTCGGCGTCGGGCGTGCGCAGCGCGATCCGCGCGGTCCAGCCCGCGGTCGTCAACATCGGCGGCGGGACCGGCGTGAACCTCCGCGCATCGGGCCTCGTCCTGACCGCCGCGCATGTCGTCGACGACCACCGCGACGGGCGCGTCAGCGTGCTGTTCCCCGACGGCGTCACGGCTTGGGGGCGCGTCAGCGCGTTCGACGATGCGCGCGACCTGGCGCTGGTCGAGCTGGTCGGCATGACCGACCTGCCGTTCGCGCCGATCGCGCGCGTGGCCGCGGTCGAGGGCAGCGAGGTGATCGTCATCGGCATGCCCGGCAAGCGCACCCCGAGCGGCGAGGCGACCGGTTATCAGCCCTGGCATGTGTCGAGCGGCGAGATCCGCGGCTTCCTGCCGGACCGGGCCGATGGCGACCAGCACCTCGGGCGCGCCAAGCACGACGCCTGGACCTACTGGGGGCACTCGGGAAGCCCGCTCTTCGACACGCGCGGCGCCATCGTCGCGCTCCACAACAGCTGGGACTCGAAGACCGCGATGCGCCACGCGGTGCCGTGGGAGGCGATCGTGAAGTTCCTCGAGACCCACGGGATTGCCGTCGCTCGGCGCTAGCGTCCGCGGCCGTTTGCGCCAATGGCGGAAATCAATAAACCCGCGCAAAATCAGCACCATGCGTCGGTTAATTTTCACCAAGCACGACGTTCGCGCGCGCTGTCTCCGGGGGGCGCGCGCCTTTATCTTTACCCGCATGGCTCCGGGCGCTAGGCCTTGGCTATCCCCAACCAACCTTGCCGACGTCACGCCCAGGTCGGGAGACTGCCATGCCCTTTGCACACACCCTCAAGAACGCGCTCAAGCGCGGTGTCGGCGCGGTCACCGGGCACAAAGCGGAGGTCGCACTCCGCTGCAGCGGCGTCCCGACCCCCGGTGGTCTCCTGCGTGTCGTGGTCGAGATCGAGCCCCACGTCAGCTTCCTCGGGACCGAGCTCGCGATCGAGCTGCGCGAGGAGATCGCGCGACCGATCGCGCACATGTCGACCACCACCCGCATCGTCGGGAAGTTGAACTTCGTGGAGGGCATCGCGCGCCACTTCACGGCGATCGTTCCGTTCCCCATCCACATCCCGAACGGCACGGTGTGGTCGGCGCGCGCGCGCATCGAGACGTTCGGGAACCACCCCACGTCGCCGTGGGTCCGCGTGGACCAGGGCGACTGCTAACCAGCGTCGATGCGACCCTGGTTGGGCGGCGTGGCCGAAGCGAAGGCCGCCCGCAGGCGCCTCACGCGCAACGCCCACCCGAGTCCGAGCCCGAAGAGGAGCACCCCGAGGCCGGCACATGCGACGAGCGCCGCGACCGGCAGGCCGGCCTCGAGCGCGAGCACCTCGAACCACGCGTAGCCCTGGGTCCCGGGGAGGTCCGAGAGTCGCACATACGACGCGACCGCGATCGCCACCTCGGCCAGCGCCACGCCGATGAGCACGAGCGACACGGTGTAGGTCGGGGGCGGCATCGGCACCACTTTCCCCGCGCCTGGGCCCTCGCCTGGGCCCGCGCCCGCGCCGTTGAGCGTCGCGGTCGCCTGCGCGAACGCCGGGTTGCGGAAGCCGAGCAACACCTCGGCCGCGTCGTCGACGAGAAAGACGGGACTCCGCACGCGATGAAAAAGCACGGCGCGCCGCCGCCAGGCCACGAACGGTCCCGCCGCGCACAGCGCCAGCACCGGGAACGCGATGATCATGCCGGCCAGCTGCTCTTGCGCCGGAATGACGAGCTCCAACAACAGCGCGACGAGCATGACGGCGACCGCGGTGAGCACGAGCGTCGCGAGAAACCACCCCGCCATGCTGACCTTCAGCCGCTTGCGACACTTCGCGCAGAGCGGCACCGGCGTCGCCGAGCGCGTGCCGCACAAGAGGTAGCCCGACGTCGCAGGCGCCGCACATCGCGCACAGTGGCTCGGAAGCCGCACGTCGAGCGGGTAGCGCCACGCGATGGCCGTCGGTGTCATGCGCCGACGCTAGCCCATCGCGCCGCGCCGAACAAGAACGTCCCGACCAGACGCGCCGCTGGTCGGCAGCTACCGTCTCCGCTTCGAGCGCGGCGGGGAATCGTTCGAGAGCGCTGCGACGATCACGGTCCGACCCACTGCCGAGCTCGGTGACACACTCGTCCTCGAGACGTCGGGACCTCTCTGCGCGACGTGCATGGGGTACCAGGACTCGAGCACGCTCGAGGTCTTGGACAACGGCATCCGCTTCGGGCTGGTAGCGACGCTCGAGGAAGGTAGCGTCCGGATCGTCGCGCGCCTCGTTTCGAGTGGGAACGCCTTGGTCGGTGACTGGTCCACCTGGTTGAACGCGACGGGGCCCAAGTTCAAGTCGAACCGCGAACCAGATTGGGGGCACCACAGCTCACCGTTCGACGTCATGCCGCCGCGCGGCCGCGACCACGGAACGATACGGCTCGAGCGTCTGCCGGTGGCAGCGCCGCGTCTCGTTTGCCCAGCGCCGAATTGAGGATGCGCCTCGCACCGCCACACGGGCGCGCCGGCTGGGTCTTGGCCGTCGCCCTGGCGTTGGGACTCGAACGCGGCGCGCGCGCGGCCGAGCCCGCTCCGACGCTCGAGCCGCGGACAGACCGCAGATGCCCATGGGAGAGCGATGCGTTGCATCCGCGGACCGCGCCGTGCATCGACGCGATCGCGGGCCGGATCCGGGTCCCGCCAGTTTCACATTTGGCATCGACGCGGCGCGCCTCCGGGCCAAAGGCTACGGCGACACCGTGCCGCTCTTCCCGGCGCGCGGAACGGACGCGCGTCGCAATGTGCGTATCGAGCTCGTCATTCGCGCCTGGCGCGCGGCGGCCCCTAGCGGGCGGAGGCTCGGCCCTCGTTTCAAATCGAAAGCCATGCCACGTCCTACGCGCTGGAGGACGAAATGCGACGACGGTTCCTGGCGGCTTTCTTGGTGGTCGGTGGGTGCGCGAGCACCCCGGTGGGGCAGGCCGATGGGGGAGGGGTCGCGGGGCTCGCGGGACGCTGGCGCATGCGCACGTTCGAAGGGCGCCCCGTCGATAGCGGCGACCGCACGGAATGGGCATTCGCCGGCAGGCACGTCGCAATTGAGACAAACATGCAGCGGTGTGCGGGTGAGTTCGCGGTAGACCCGAGCGTGACGCCCATGCACATGGACGTCACGTGCGGCGGCGAGCACATGCACGCGATCTTCGCGCTCGACGGCGAACGACTCATCATCAAGATTGGCGGGGACGCCGGCTATCCGGGCGATTTCCGGGTCGCCGACGGCTACGACGTCCACGCGTTCGAGCGCACGCACGGCCCGGACGAGCCAGATGGGAACGCGCGCTGAGTCACTCCCGACTCACATCAGAGCTTCGCTCGGCGCGCTCTTCGCGGCGCGCTCACCGCGGGCGGGAAGCGCCGCGTCCGCGGGGACTCCGCGGTCGCCATCGACGGCATCGACGGGGAGCTCGACCAGAGCGCAATTGTTGCGACATTATTTGTTGGTTGTCCGGCGGCCGAGCTTCGGTCACAGTGATTGTCCCGGCTGCGGGACGCCCGGCCCCCGCCACCTTCGGAGTGTCCATGAACCGCCTTGCCACGCATGTCTTGGCCGCCGCCCTCCTTTGCACCGTCGCGCTGCCCGGCGCGCGCGCCGGTTTTCCGTTTCCTGGCCCGAAGAGCGAAACCCCGGACACCGGCGATGTCGATGCCCAGGTGAAGAACATCTACGACACGATCACGTTCGAGACCGACGAGATCGGCTATCGACGCGGCGCGCAGTACTTCCTAAAGCAGGGCGTCCAGGGTCGAATGCTGGTCAAGGCGAAGAACCCGGACCCCGCCTGGATCCTCCAATGGCCGCTCAGCAGCCAGGGTGCAACCGGCGACGCGGCGATGCAGGCAGCCGTCAATCGCACGTGGCTTCCGAGCTGCGAAAAGGCCTTCGGCGTCTTGTGGCAGGACTCGGAGAGGCTCCGCGCCGAGCTCGAGCCCGAGCTGGCGGCGGCGCAAGCGATTCCGGATTTCTATGCCCGCATCCCCGCACTCCGCGCGCTCGTGGAGAAGGTCGACGGCATGGGCAACCGCGGCTTCGCGGCCGACGTCGGCGTCGCGGCGACGATTCATAAGGCGTATATCGATGCCTTCGCGGTCGGTAAGCGCGCGTGGTTGGCGAGCGCCTATTTCCCCAAGCTCGCGCACGGTCGACCGGCGCGCGACGAGGCCGCCGAGAAGGCGCTCTTCTGCGCGACCGCGAAGTGGTCGGACACGCCGATGCGCGGTGGCGTCAAGCGCCTCCCGGAGCTCCTCGAAGAGCGCACGGACTGGGACGTCGTTCGCTGGCCGGGCGCCTCGCGCGCCGAGACCCAGGCGCTCGCGGCCGCATCCGACAAGGCCGAGAAGGGATTCTGGGCGACCACGCCAGCCGGCGTTTCCGTGCCCAACTACAGCGTCAACCACCCGCTCGACTTCGACGCGGCCGACCCGAAGTTGGCGTTCGTGCAAGGGAAGGTCACGGCCGTCCAAGCCGACGGCCAGATCGCCATCACCGAGCACGGCGACTTCACCGAGGCCTATGACTGCGTCCGAACGAACCGCGTCCTCAAGATCGAGCACGACGGCACCCTGGTTTACGAAGAGAAATGCAAACACAAGGCGATCAAGGAGAACATGCACTTCACGCTGACCCCGGCGGAAATGCCGCCCGGCATCACCGTCCAGAAAGGCGACTACCTGGGCGTCTACGTGGACGTGACCGCCGACGCGCCCAAGACACTTGTCGACACCAAAGCGAGCCTCGTACGCGAGCGCCGCGGTGCAGGCGTCATCCGTCATGTCCGCCGCCTCGCGCGCAACGACACACCGATCTTCGCGTTCGAATAAACGCGCCGCGAACTCGGACCGCCGAGGGTGCCAGTCCGCCGCGTCGCTCGGACGCCAATCGGCCACCCGCTGCACGGATATGACACGCTCCCACCTTGGCGCCGTTGGATGCGCGGAGCGTGCGTGATAGAGCGCGCCCCCGACCACGGAGGTCGCCATGGGCATCGCTATCGCCGTTCTCGGCGGACCGTTGTTTCTCGTCGTCCTCGTCGCCATCGCGGTGCGTGATGGCGTCATCGGGCGGAAGAATGCGGTCGACAACGCCTTCGGCGGGACCGTTCGGCGGGTCGCCGTGGTCCATCTGCTGCACGCGCTCGGCCAGACCCTGTAGCGGCCCCCACAGCTCTCAGCGGCCGCGCACGAGCCCGTACAACATACCGTAGGCGTCAGCCGTCAGCTCGGCGAGCGGCCCGCTTGCGTTGATGCGGGTGTCGATCCGGATCTGCCACGACCAGCGTATCTGGTTCGGCTCGCCCGGCTCGAGGACGAAGTGGTCGGCGGTCATCAGCACGTTCGTCGCCTCGCCCATCCACGCGATGTGTGGCCAGCGCACGCTGCGCATCGGACCCGCGTGCCACGCGGGCAGGTGCTCCAGCGAGCACCAGATCGCGTCGACCTCGCAGTGCACGCGCGCCTCGTCGTGACGTGCCGCCGGATCGCCACCGAAGCGCACGACCGACACATCGGCCGACGGATGCGGGCGCCGCGCCGGCACGTCGAGCGCGAGCACTTCGAGCAGCGCGTCGCTGTCGTTCGTGTCGACCGGCGCGGTCGCGGATGCGTTCGTGCGCGTGCCGATCTGGAGCTGCCAACGCTTGGTCTTCGCCTCGTTCGCGGCCGCATCCATGAGTGGCGAACCGGCGACATCGTCGACCAGCGGCGCCAGCGACACCCACGGCAGATCGTCCGCGAGCCGCTCGCGCTGAAACACGCGCATGCGCTGACACGCGCTCGCGCTCTTGGGGCAGACGACGTCGACGACGATATGCGACGTCGTATCTTCGAGATGGAACCGCACCGCCGCTGGCGCGCCGACCACCACGGGCACGGCAGGCGGCTGCGCGAACATCAAGAGGATGCACGCGCCGACGTCGATCATGGCCAGCTGAGCGGAAAGGTCCGCTCGCCTTGCTTGTCTTCGGACCCGACGAACGCAAACGTGGTCGTCACCACCACCGCAGACACGCCCGGCGCCGAGTACAGCGCGCTTGGCCACTCGTCGTCGGCGTCGTGCGCGTACGGGCGAGACGTGAGCACGGTCTCACCTTCGAGCACCTTGAAGAACCCCGCCGGCGTGTCTGGCGCCTCGCCCACGAGCGCGCTCTTGCCGTACATGACGTCGACCCCGAGCCGCTCGACGGGCACCTGCTCGACCGCCCTTTCGCGCACCGGCTCGGGCCACGGCATCACGTTGAACACATACAGCGCATGGCCCGCGAACCTCTTCGTGACCTTGTCCTTGGCGCGCAGGACCGCAGCCGCGCGCTGCTTGTCCGTCTGGTGCGAGCCCCAACTGTCCTCGAACCGATCGACGTCCTTGTCTTCGCCGAAACGCACGCGCACGCCGTGCTCGTCTTCGCCGTCCCAGGACTCGAGCACGACCAAGAGGAACGGATCGAGCGAGACCAGCGCCGTCTTGCCTAGCCCGCCCCCAAAGAACGCATCGATCGCCGTGCGCTGCTCTTCGGGCGTCGTCCGCGGCACGGCCGGCGTCGCCACCGCATCGGCGGCGGCAACCGCGGGCTCTACCTCGGGCGTACCTGCGACCACCGTGTCGGCCGTCACATCCGGCGGCGCGGGGGCCGTGTCAGGCGCGGCCGCGACCTGCACGTCGGACGCGATTGCGGTCGCGATTGCGGTCGCCCGGGCCCTGACCGGCGGCGCCGATTTGCCACAGGCCGTCGTGCCCACGACGGCACAGAACATGAGCCAGGCTTCAGGTCTTCGCATCAGCCAGATCTCCTCGGACGCCCGAGTGTAGCCGAAGGCCCGACAGCGGCAACCTCCTCTTTCCAAGCCGTCGCGCGCCGCGTAGCCTGCCGCGGTGGCAGACGCTCTCGCGCCTGGGCCCGCGCCTGGGCCCGCGCCCGCGCCGCCGAGCGTCGCGGTCGCCTGCGCGAAGGCCGGGTTGCGGAAGCCGAGCAACATCTCGGCCGCGTCGTCGACGAGACAGACCGGACTCCGCACGCGATGAAACAGCGCGGCGCGCCGCCGCCAGCCCATGAACGGTCCAGCCGCACACAGCGCCAGCACTGGCCGTCGGTGTCATGCGCGGGCGCTGGCCCATCGCGCCGCGCAGAACAAGAACGTCGCGACCCGACGCGCGACCCGACGCGCGACCCGACGCGTACGGTGTTCTTGCGCACGCCCGGCCGAGTCGAGAGCACCGACCCCTGACGTCAGGGGCCCGGACCCCTGACGTCAGGGGCCCGGACCCCTGACGTCAGGGGTTGCCCCTGGCGAAGATGTTCCGGTTGGTCCAGACTGCGAGAATCGCGAGACCGGCGTGACGCGCACGAGGAGGCGGCATGAAGAGGACGGTGGTACAGGCGGCTTCGGAACAGGCGGCTTCGACCGTGATCGTTCGCGGTCGGGAGGCCAAGACGGCACTCGTCGCGCGGGCCGAGAAGCTGGTCGCGAAAGCGCGCGGCTTGATGGAGCAGATCGAGCGCAACTTCTGGGAGCTCGGTCGGGTGCTGGAAGCGATCCGGTCCGAGGAGCTCCATCGGGTGCTCGGCTACGACAACCTGGAGGTTCTTGCGGAGGAGGGGCTCGGACTCTCCAAGACGGTTGCGTGGAAGCTCATCGCGGTCGCCCAGGGCCTACCGCGCACCGAGGCGGTCAAGCTCGGGCAAGAGCGCGCCTATGCGCTGGTCGCGTACGCCAAGGCGACCGGCGAGGGTGACGACGCGGTCGCGTTGGTGCGACGGGACGTCGCCATCGCCGGCAAGCGGCTGTCGCAGACCTCGGTGCGTGAGCTCAAGGCGGCGACCGCCGCGGCGCGCCCCAAGCGCCCGCGGACCTTCGCCGAAGCTGCGCAGGCCAAGGCGGATCGCGCCCTGCTGGTGACGGTGCGCGAGCGGCTCGGCGCGGTCGGCGTGCCCAAGCGTTCGGTCGCGTTCGTCGGCGACGCGATCGTCATCACCCTCAGCCGCGTCCACGCGCGCCGCGTCGTGGCGTAGCCGGCGTCCGCTCCGAGCTCGGCGTGTCAGCGCCGTTTCGCTTGGGGCCGGCTGGTGGGTCCAAAGGCCATGACCGCGGAAACCGACCATCATATCGCCGCCCAACTCGCCGAGAATCGCCGGCACGACCCGAACTTTCGCGAGGGCCACCTCGCGAACCACCATTCGATGGCGCTGCTGGCGCTCGAGGCGCTCGGCGCCAGCGAGGCACGCATGCTCGCGTTCATCGACCGCCACGCGCAGACGCGTGAACCGCTGCGAACCGACGGACTTCCGCGCGAGGCGTGGGCGCGTGACATCGTCACCCGCGGGCTGCACGCGGTCGTCGCGGAGCACGTCCTCTGCAACCTGGCGCAACTGGGCGGCGACGCGTTTCACCCCTTGATACGGCTTGGGCACGCGCTCGACTGGGCGGCCTCGGGCCGCGCGTCGGCCGCGGATGGCGCCGCCGAGGTCGCGCACGCCTTGGCCTACCTCACCCGCAACGCGGACGATTTTGCGCCCGCCTTCGCGTGCCCGGGGACTGCCTCGGCGCGCGCGGTCCTCGACGCGCTGGTCGCCGGCGGACTGACACGCGTCCAAGTCCCCGGGCGCTGGGGAGGGCTCGTCTCCGAGCAGATGCGCGTGCTTGGCTACGACCGCGCGCTCGCGGCCGTCGCGGGTGAGCTGGCCGTCCATGACGGCACCCTCGCCGAGCTACGCCGCCTCGCACGGGAGCTCTACGCACACGTCGACGACTTCGCGAGCCTTCACCTCGTGACGGCCTGCCGCGCCGCGCGCGTGGTTCAGGGGTACCTGCCTGCCGCGTCCCACCGCGCCTTCACGCAGGCGTTTTGGTCGCACTTCCTGCTCGCGTTTCGCGCGATCGCCCCGCTGCCCGAGGCGGCCGAGCCCCTCCCGCGCGACGTGCCGACGTGGCCGACCATCGTACTCCACGCGCGCGAGAGCCACGACGACCACGCGCTCAAGCTGGTCCACGCGGCGCGCGACGAAGACGCCGTCGACCCGGACCCGCTCTATCGGGCTGTCGCCTGGCGCGCGGCCGCGCGCGGCAGCTCGGTCAAGGAAAGCGAGCGCTGAGGGCCTTGGTCGCGGTCGCGGTCGCGCCGCGCGCGTACCCGCCTGGCCCGACGTGTGCGATGATACCCGCCAGCCTTTGGGGGGACACCATGCACGCGAGGATTCTCAGGATCACCTTGATCGCCGCCATCGCCGGTTGCGGCACCCGTGACGAGGCGGCGCCGGGTGCCGATACGCGCCCAGACTCCGCGTCGGACACGACCGGCGAGAGCGCCGACAGCGGCGCCGCGTCGCTGACGCTCACGGCGATCGACCCGACCATCGTCGATCCCCTGGGCGGTTCCATGGTCGTCGTTTCGGGGACGGGCTTGGAGGGGCTCACGGGGCTCACGATCGGTGGGGTCGCGGCGACTGATCTCCAAAGGGTCAGTGCGACCGAGGTCCGCGCGCGCTCGGGCGCGGTCGCGTCCGGGAGTGGCCTGGACGTGGTGGCGATGCGCGGCGAGGCGCACGCGACGCTGGCCGGAGCCGTCGACGCCTGGAGTCCGGCTGAAATCGCGGACGCGCGGCTGTTCGACGCGGCGTGGGGGGTCGAAGGCGCCGAGGCGGTCTCGACCTATGAGTGGCAGCGGCTGACCACCGAGATCGCGCCCGATTGGAAGGGACGCGACGGCGTGACGGTCACCTGGTTCCCCAAGACCGAGAAGTTCTGGATGGTCGCGGGGTGGAACCCGTTCCCGCAGCCGGATGGCTTCCCGAGCGCGCCCGATATCTATCCGAACGAGACGACGACGAACGAGGTCTGGTCGAGCCCCGACGGCGCGAACTGGACCCAGGTGTTGCCGCACCTGCATGACCAATTCGAGCCGCGCCACACCCACGGGACGGTCGCCTGGCGCGACCAGCTCTGGGTGGTCGGCGGCGACACCCACCTCGGCTACTACAACCACGACGTGCTCTCGAGCGCGGACGGCGCCCACTGGGTCGTCGCGGTGGCCGATCCGCCATGGCCGAAGCGCGCCTTTTCGGTGATGGGCGTGTACGACGACAAGCTCTGGATGTTCGGTGGGAGCGAGTTCCTGCTCGGGCCGAGCGGTCGATATCTGAACGATCTGTGGCGCTCGTCGGACGGGGTGACCTGGGAAGAGGTGGCCGGGCCGGTCGATGACGCGGATCCCGCCGTCGGGGTCACGCGGCCGTCCGGGCGCGAGTCCGTGCAGAACCTCGTGGAGTTCAAGGGGCGCCTGTGGCTCGTCGGCGGCGGGCGCTACCAGGAGTGGGAGCCCTATGGCGAGTATTTTGCCGAGGTGTGGTCGACCGCGGATGGCGTCGCCTGGACCAAGCACGCCGATCCACCGTGGCTCGGCAAGCACTGGTCGGACGTGAAGGTGTGGGACGGCAAGCTCTGGTACCTCTTCGGGCACAGCCCGCTGCTCGGCAACTCGAACGACGTCTGGTTCTCCGGCGACGGCGACCACTGGACGCCGCTTCCGCCGGACCAGAATGTCCAGCCCGGGAATCACGCGCAGGGCGTCGCCGTGGCCGACGACTTCATCCTCTATGCGGGTGGCAACGGGGCGTGGGTCAATGGGCCGCCGCCGGCCGCCCCGGAGGTCAAGTCGACGTGGCGACTCAAGCGTTTCCGGGGTGCCGCGGTCGAGCGTTGGACCGAGCGGGGTGCGGGCCAGCGCGTGCTCTCGGCGGCGGGCGCGGCGCGGCCCGTGCTCGCGCCGGATGCGCTCGGGGCGGGCCGAGCGGGGATTCAGTTCGATGGGTCGGCGTCCACGCTCATGCTCGCGAACGCCGACCTGCAACCGGACGGGCGATCGGTGTTCTGGGTCGGTCGTTCGCCGTGGATGCCGGCGCCGGCTGACTGGGATCCGGTGGCTTCGTACAACGCACTCTGGACGGTCGTCGGCGACGAGTCCGACGCTCACAGCTGCACGGTCGGCTTGGGTGCGGGAACGTTGTTCTATGCCAGCGCGAGCGAGGTCGGCTGGCAGAGTCACGAGGTCGGATCGGACCTCCAGGTGGGCACGGGCGAGGTGCGCTTCGTCGGGGTCACGCACGCCTTGGATGGGACGCTCCAGGGCTACGTCGACGGCGCGCCCGTCGGGGCGCCGGTGGTGCATGGCTACCACGCAACCAATGGGTGGAGCCGCGTCGGGTCGTCGGGGTACGGGACCGTGGAATCCAATGGCTACCCGGGCGCGCTCGGTGCGGTCGTCGTCGTGCCCGGGGCGATCGACGCGAGCGTGGTCGCGCGCATCCACGCATGGGCGCGCGGGCGCTTCGGCGCGCGCTGAGGAGGGTGCCCCGACGCGCGTCGGGAACGGTCACGGCGTCGGCGTCGGGAGGTCGGCACACGCGCTCGGGACGCACAGCGACACCGCGCGGGCTTCGCCGCAAGCGGCCGTATCGCCGAGGCCGCACCCGGGCGTCGCGCGGACGCAGGCCGCCACCTCGGGCCTACAGGTGTCGGTCGGCCAGACCTCCCAGGGCTTGTCGGCCGTCAGCTCGGCGCTCGCGACGCGCACGCGGAGGGCGGCGGTCTTGGTCAGCGTCGTGCCCGACGGGTCGCGGCCCTCGAACGTGATGACGCCGCCCGGCAGCGCGGCCGCGGCCACGTCTTCGAACGTGAAGTCGACGCGGAAGGCGCCGGGCCCTGCGGCCAGGACGCCCGCGACTTCGCGTCCGCCGATGCGCACCGCGAGCGCGCCGAGCCCGCGCGGGGTTTCGACGTGCGCGCGATAGACGACGCGGCCGCCCGCCCAGACGGGTGCGAGGGTGCTCTCGATCCAAAGCTTGCTCGAACCTGCAAAGGTTCCGAGCTCGGCGGCGAGCTGAAGGCGCGCGTGGACCGTCTTGGTGCCGGTGACGATCTGCAGGCGGAGTCCGAGCCCGCCGAGGAGCTGGGACACGTCGGCGTCGGCGAGATCGACGTGGAGCTTGCGGGCCGAGACCGTGCTCGCTTCGCCGAACGGATCCTCGGGCACGAAGCTGAAGACCGAGGTCAGGTTGCGCGAGGTGCGCCCATCGAGGCCGAACACTTGCCAGCCTTCACCCATATAGGTCGTCAGGGTGGGGCGGAACCAGGTCGTCACGCCCCCTACGCGAAGGCGGAGCTCGGTCGCCGCATCGGCCTTTTCATCGGAGGGGCCTGCTTCGGCGAACGCGATGTCAGGGTCGGAGAGGCCGTCCGCGCACGCGGAAAAGAGAGGCAGCGCAAAGAGTCCGACCAACGCCAGGGTGCGAATCGCGCGCATGTGTCCTCGGCCCGTGAGAGGGACGGGCCGCTTACGCACTTCGCGCGCGGCGGTCAAGGATCGGGTGCGCCGTGCGTCGGGGTCGCGCCCGTCGGGTCGATCGCGCAGGCTCCACGTCGAGGTTTTGCGCGCCGAGCGCTCGTGCTAAACTGCACACCGATTCCCGTCACCTCAGAAGGAGCTTTTGCCATGCAGATGAGACACGTGGGCCTCGTGCTCGCACTCGCCGTGGGCGCGTGCGGCAAGAAGACGCCGCCGCCCGAGACCGCGAAGCCGCCAGCGACCACCGAGACCAACGCGCCCGAGACCGCCAAGCCGCCCGAGACCGCCAAGCCGCCCGAGACGAACGCCGCGGCCGCCGATGCGGGGGCCCTCGTGGCCGCCGATGCGGGGGCTGCCGAGGCGCCTGACGGCGGCGTCGCTGCGGCCAACGCCGAAACCGCCGCGCCGGCGCCCGATGAGGCGCTCATCAGCGCGGGTAAACGCATCGCCGCGATGGGTGGCTGCGCGCTCTGCCATACACCGTTTGGCCCGAGCGGCCCCGACATGACGAAGATGTGGGGCGGCGGGCTCGAGGTCCCGGAGGCGTTCGGGACGTGGCGCTCGCCCAACATCTCGCAGGACAAGAAAACCGGCATCGGCGCCTGGACCGACGAGCAGATCGCGGCCGCCATCCGCGAAGGTGTGCGCCCGGACGGGTCGCGCATGTTCCCGATCATGCCGTACCCGTTCTTCAATCGGATGACCGACGCCGACGTGAAGGCGCTCGTCGCGTATCTGCGGACGGTGCCGGCGGTCGAGAACGTCGTCGCCGGCAACACCGATCTAAAGCTGCCCAAGGTCGAGGTGCCCAAGCCGGCAAACGCCCCGGTCGCGGACGACCCCGTGCACCGCGGCGAGTACTTCGCGACGATCGGGCACTGCGTCGCGTGCCACACGCCGATGGCCGCCGATGGCAAGGGCTTCGACATGAGCCGGGCCTTTGCTGGTGGGATGCCGCTCGAGATCCCGGCGTTCTTCGATGGCGTCATGACGTCGCCGAACATCACGTCGGATCCGAAGACCGGCATCGGGGCGTGGACCGAGGCCGATCTCACGGCGCTGTTCAAGACGGGCAAGAAGAAGGACGGGGCGCCGGTGATGGGGCCGATGGCGATGTTCGTGCCGGGCTGGCAGACGCTGGCAGACGGCGACATCAGCGACCTCGTCGCGTTCGTGAAGGCGATCCCGCCGATCGAGAACGTCGTGCCGAAGTCGACCGCCAAGATGAAGGGGCCGCCGCCGCCGCCG
>SXIE01000066.1 GCA_005772945.1 Pseudomonadota bacterium | reverse complement strand
GGTTCACGTCCCCCAGGTTGATGGCCGACGTCTTCTCCTCGCCTTCATCGACGTGCGCGGCGGCTCGCGGCGCCGGCGCCGGGGCCCGTTTGGCAGGCGCTGGCGCGGCCTTGGGCATCGGCATCTCGTCCATGTCGTCGAGGTTCATGTCCGCCAGGTTGAGCGCGGAGGTCTTCTCCTCGACCTCTTCCTCGAGGGGTCGACCGCCCGGCTTGGCCTGAGGACGACCTTGTACTGTGGGAGCGGGGCGCCGCGCGCCACCATCGCCGCTTTTCACCATGTTCGCCTCTTGGACCTTGGACCCGCGTGCACCCGAAACCCCAGATTCGCTCGCGACGAGCGTGAAGCGCTTGCCCGCTCGCGAAGAGCTTGAAGCGCCTGCCCGCCACGAAGTGGTCGGAGCGGCCGTCATTCTTGGGGCCACTGCCCGCGTTGTCAACGGGGGGCCGGGTCGCGCCCGCCGGTACCTCGGGGGCGTGCGACTTTGACAGCTGCGGGGCCCCATGCTACCGCCAACCACGCTCGCCTGGCCCGCCTCGTCCGGCCCGCCATCTCAAAGGATGTGCATGACGCCCTGGTTTTTCGCCGCCGCTGCCGCTCCGGTCGAGAAGGTCGATGTCTTCGGCCAGGTCTTCGAGTCCAAGGGCGTGGTCCTCGTCGTCCTGATCCTCCTCATCGCGCTCTCGGTCGCCTGCTGGTTCATCATCGGCCTCAAGACCTTCGCGATCGGGCGCGCGATCCGCCAGACGCGCGACTTCGTGACGACGTTCCGGTCCGCCACGCGCCTGGCCGAGCTCTACCAGGTCTCGCAGGCCATGCCGGCCTCGCCCGCGCGCGACATGTTCCGCGCTGGCTATGAAGAGCTCGATCTCATCCTGCGCGAGCGCGAAGGGCGCACGCAGCGTCCGCGCGGCGACGGCCCGGCGGCCTCGCCCGAGAGCGCCGCGGCCGCCTTCGAGAATATCGAGCGCAGCCTCGGCCAGGCCGCCCAGCTCGCGACCGCCAAGCTCGAGCGCTTCGTCGCGTTCCTCGCGACCGTCGGCTCGGCCGGGCCCTTCATCGGCCTCTTCGGCACGGTGTGGGGGATCATGTCGGCGTTTGCGGACATCGATCCGAACCTGCCGATCCTGCAGACCGTCACGCCCCACATCGCGGAGGCGCTGGTCGCGACGGCGATCGGCCTCCTCGCCGCCATCCCCGCGGTCATGGCGTACAACTGGCTCTCGGGCCGCATTCGGCACCTCGAGCTGCACCTGGACGACTTCTCGACGGACTACCTCAACATCCTGCGGCGGCATTTCTTCAGCTGACGCCAGGTTCGGGGCGAGGGGTTCACGATGGGCATGGGCGCAGCACCAGCGCGAAGCGGCGGCAAGCGGGGCAAGCGGGCCAAGCGCGCGGTGATCAACGAGATCAACGTCACGCCGCTCGTCGACGTCATGCTCGTGCTCCTCATCATCTTCATGATCGCGGCCGGCGTGCAGACGATCGAGCTGACGACCGAGCGCCAGCGCGTCGTCGAGGCGGCCGAGGACAAGCTCGACGAGGCCGAGCAGCTCCTGGCAGAGCTCCGTAAGAAGGAACAGGAGCACACCAAGGTCGAGATCGACTTGCCCAAGGTCGACTCGGACGTGGTGCGCCTCTCGGACGTGAAGAAGCTGAAGCTCGTCGTCGACGATCACCTGCGCTTCTCGATCGACAACACGGTGATCCTCGACTGCCTCAAGATCTCGCCCGCGATGGAGCAGTTCATCGGCAAGGCGCGCGATTCCAGCAAGGGCGACGAGGAGCAGGTCGCGATCGAGCCCTGCCTGAAAGCGCTCGGCGAAAAGCTCGTCGACAACAAGAAGCTGCAGGACGACAAGGAACTCTACCTGCTCGCGTCGCGCAGCATCCATTATGGGCAGGTGCTCAAGTTCATGGCCGCGATCCGCCAGGCGGGCGTGACCAAGTTCGGGCTCGTGGCCGAGCCCGGCTCGCTGGGCGGCGCGACGGTCGACAAGACGCCTCCCGCCAATCCATGATGCGAGGGTCTCGTGGGGCCGAGTAGACCGCGCGAGACTGACGTGCGTCCGACCGAACTTCGGTCCTCGCAGCATGAGGGTGTCTCCCCGATGAATCGCGCAGCGCTATGGATAGCGGGCATCGCAGTGACGTTGGGGTTCCACGGCGCGCTGGCGGTGACGTACTACGTCTACCAGGACGGTGCCATCGCGCTGTCCGACAAGCTGCGTTCGCAAGACGGCCCGAAGAAGGACGCCCCCCTCCTTTGTAAGAAGGGGCATCGCTGCGCCGCGCTCGAGATTCAACGCAAGCGCCGTCGCCCCGAGGAGCCGCCGTATCAAGCGCCCGAGATGCTCGAGGCGGCCGTCGTGCCCGCGTATGGCGCCATCGATCCCGATGATCGCAAGCTCCCCGAGATCGAGACCTTCGAGCGCCCCGAGGTTTTCGAGCAGGGCGTCGCGCTCGACAAGGAGCCTTCGGCGGTCGAGAAGATCATCACCTCCTCCGATCCGATGAAGGCGCTGCTTGATCCGAAGAGCAAGAACGCGCTCGAGAAGTTGATCTCGAGCGAGCCGGTGGATCCGCGCGCACGCGCTAAGGATCTGTCGCGCCTGACCGGGTTCAAGGACGGAGAAATCGGCGGACAGGGGACCGAGGAGCGCCAGGGCAGCATCTACTCGGTCAAGGTCGCGCGCGAGATCGCCAAGGTCTTCCGCACGCCGCCCTTCATCGACGAGGCCACGCTCAAGAAGCTGCAGCTCAAGGTCATGGTGCAGCGCCTCGGCCTCGACGGCGCCATCAACGAGTTCAAGGTGCAGTCGCGCAGCGGCGATCGCAGCTTCGACGACGCCGCGATGGCGGCCATCAAGCAGTTCATCCCGCGCGAGGGTGGCACCAAGACGCTGCCCGTGCCGGACCCCGACGTGCTTCGCTACATCAACGCGAAGGGGCTCGTCATCACGCTCGATGGGCGACTCATGAAGCGATGAGCGCGCGATGATCGTCGGCCTTGGCGTGTGGCTCGTCGCAGCGCTGGACCTGGTGGTCGGCGCGGCGCCCCGCGACCCCGTCACCCGCTTCTGCGATCTCCCAACGGAGTGCGGGCCGGGCGGCGTGTGCGTCGGCTTCGTGTGCCGGGTCGGCAGCGACCGCGCCAAGGTCGAGGTCCTCCACCGCGTGGCCGTCCCGCCGCCCGTCATCGACGTCGGGGCGACCGAGCTCGCACCGGCCGCGCGCGTGCTCGTCAATACGCTCCGCCGCGAGCTCGCCGCGACCGGCTTCTACGAGGTCGTCCCGGTCGCCGCGCACCCGGCCTCGGGCGTGCGCGAGGGCGCCAGCCCGGCCGAGGTGCGGCGCGTGGCCTGGGCGGCAGCGGGCATCGATCGGATCGTCCAGGTGGCATGCACCGTGCGCGAGACGAAATCATTGGTGTGCAAACTAAAAGCCGTCGACACCGAGCGCTGGACGACCATCGATTTGCCGGCGGGTCGACTGCAACCGGTCAGCGGGACGAGCGGCGCGCGCGCGATCGCGATCGCCTGGTCCAACGCGCTGGTCGGCTACGACACCGGCATCGCCGGATCGGCTGGGACCCGCCTGGCAGGGACCTCCGAGCAGGCTCCGGGCGTGAAGGAGGTCGTCACCGTCGGCGACGACGGAACCGGCTGGCGGATCATCACGCAGAACCGCAACCTCAACTTGAACCCGGCCTGGGGTCCGGGCGGGGTCTTGGGTTGGATGTCGTATGCCTCGGGCAACCCCGACTGGTGGGTCGACGGCAAGCCCTTCTCGACCCGGCCCGGACTCAACGCCGGCGGGACGTGGTCGCCCGACGGCAAGCTGATCGCGCTCTCGCTGGCCGAGGCGGGCGATTCCGAGATCGTCCTCATCGACGCCAAGACCGCCCAAGAGGAGGCGCGCCTCACCGATCATCCGTCGATCGACACGAGCCCGACCTGGTCGCCCGACGGCAAGCGCATCGCATTTGTGTCCGATCGCGGCGGCGCGCAACCTCAGATCTACGTCCTGTCGCTGGCCGGCGGCCCGCTCGAGCAGCTGACGCACGAGGGCTACAACGTCAGCCCCGACTGGTCGCCGACCGGGCAGAGCATCGCGTTCCAGCGGCAGAACGGAAACGACTTCGTCATCATGCGCTACGACTTCGACACCGGCGCGAGCCGCCGCCTGACGACGATGCGCGGCAGCGCCGAGAACCCGACGTTCTCGCCGGACGGGCGGCGGATCGCGTTCTCGTTCGTGCAGGACAAGCAGGCGCGCCTCTGGGTCATGACGGCCGACGGCGAGTCGCCGCACCCGATCGGAGGCGAGACCGCCGACCGATCGTTTCTCGCGCCGACCTGGGAGCATCACGCGCCGGGGCTTCGCGATGCCCCGCGCTGACGCCTCTGCCGACTGGACAAAGCCCGCGGGGCGCGCGAGAGAGCGGCCATGGCAGAAGCTCCGACGGTCCTGCATCCCCGTACGGGCCGCGCGCTCGCGATCGCGCCGTCCATTCTCTCGGCCGATTTCCTGAATCTCGGCGCCGAGATTCGCGCGGTCGAAGACGCGGGCGCCGACGTCCTGCACATCGACGTGATGGACGGGCACGTCGTGCCGAACCTGACGTTCGGGCCGCCGATCCTCGCGGCGATCGCGAAGGTGGCGCGCCGGCCGCTCGACGTGCACCTCATGATCGCGCGCCCCGAGGCGTGGATCGAGCGCTACGTCCAAGCCGGCGCGGCGTGGGTGAGCGTGCATGCCGAGGTCTCGCCGCATCTGCATCGCACGCTCGATCAGATCCGCCTGGCCGGGGCGCGCGCGGGCGTCGTCCTCAATCCGTCGACGTCCGAAACGACGATCGACGACGCCCTCGAGGGGGCCGACTTCGTGCTCGTCATGAGCGTCAACCCGGGCTTCGGCGGGCAGCGCTTCATCCCGGGGGTCCTGCGCAAGCTCGAGCGCATCGCCGACAGCGCGGCTCGGCGTGGGC
>SXIE01000065.1 GCA_005772945.1 Pseudomonadota bacterium | reverse complement strand
GACGACAGGGACCTCGCGCTCGATATCGAGGGGTCCGCAACAACCTCTTCGACCTTCGACGCACCTGCGCTCTCGGAAACCTCGAAGTCATTCAGGCACGGATTGCCGCATGAAGTATGGACGCGCAACCCGGTCGGCGTCCTAGGCGCCTCGATACGGGTTTTCACGGGCCCTGCGGTGCGCTAGTTTCCGCACATGCCGTCCAGCGTCTCTCGTCGTCAGTTCGTCCAGGTCGCCTCTGCCACCGTGCTCGCCGCCGCGTGCAGCGACGACCCCAAGAAGGCAGCCGACGCCGCTCCCGACGGGACGGACGGCGCCGACGCGACGCCCGACACCGCCGACACGGCCGCGCCCGACGCGGCCTTGGAGACCGAGATCGAAGCAACCGAAACGACCGCCGAGGTCGCGGACGTGCCGGAGGTCGACAGCGGCCCGATCGTCATCGGCACCTTCGATCCCGCGACCGTCCCCGAGCGCGAGCAGTCGGAGTTCCTCTTCGCGGTCCAAGCCGGCGACGCGACCGCGGACGGCGCCTGCCTCTGGACGCGCTACACCGGGAGCGGACAGCTCGACCTCGTGGTCTTCGAGAACGGCTCCGGCGTCCAATCCGGCCGCCTCTACGTTTAAGAGGCCGCCGTCCTCGACGCGACCAGCGGCGGCAAGTTCGTCCACAGCATCGTCGCCGGCCTCGCCCCCGACACGCTCTATCGCTACGCGTTCCTCGTGCGCGGCACGACGCCGGACGCCCCGCTCGGACGCAGCCCGATCGGGCGCTTCCGGACCGTCATGGCCGCGGACGCCGAGCGCGTCGTCACCTTCGGCGGCACCTCGTGCGCGAACGCCGCGTGGCAGCCCTTCCGCGTCCTCAACCGCGCCGCCGATGCCGAGCTCGACTTCTTCCTGCTCGCGGGCGACACGACCTACTGCGACGGCGCCGAGACCCTCGCGCAGTACTACGCCAAGTGGCGGGCCTCGTTCGACTCCGACGGCTATCGTGCGCTCCTCTCGCGCGTCGCGACCTACGCCTCCTGGGACGACCACGAGGTCGACGACAACTGGAACCCCGAGACGATCCCGACGGCGCAGCTCGCGGCCGCCAAGAAGGCGTTCCTCGACCACATCGCCATGCGCCAGCCCGCCAGCGGCGAGTTCCGGATCTGGCGCAACTATCGGTGGGGCAAGACCGTCGAGCTCTTCATCTTGGACTGCCGCGGCGAGCGCAAGCCCTCGACGCGCAACACCGCCGACCCGATCTACCTGAGCCCGGCGCAAACCGCCTGGCTCAAGACGGGCCTGCGCGACAGCCCGTGCACGTTCAAGATCATCGTCAATAGCGTGCCCGTCACGAAGATGCCGCCGCAGTACCCGCAGGACAAAGACCGCTGGGACGGCTACGAGCCGACGCGCACCGAGATGCTGCAACACGTCGGCGAGATCCCCGGCACGCTCTGGCTCTCGGGCGATTTCCACTTCGGCTGCATGGCCCACATCGATCCGCCGAACGGCGACTTCTTCAATCAATACGAGATCTTCATGGGCCAGGCTGCGAACCTCACGAACCCGTCGTGGGAGGCGCTCGAGACCTACAGCCCGGGCCAGTGGGTGTTCCTGACGGGCACGAACAACTACGTGAAGTTCGTGTGCGACCCCTTCGCGTCACCGCCGACGATCGTCGCGAGCTTCATCGACGCGGACGGCGCGACGCTGGGCGCGCACACGTATGAGTTCCGTAGCTGACGCGCCTGCGCGGTGTGATTCAGGGCCGCGTTTCGGGGGCTGTCGCGGGCGCCGTTGGCGGGGTCGCCGGCATGTCCAGACCCGGAACGTCAGTCGCCTTGCGGGGCGGCTTGGCCCCGGCGGCCTCGGCGGCAGCGCGCTCCGCCGCGGCGCCCTTGGCGTCGCCGGTCAGCTCGAGCGCGTCGGCCAGGTAGTACCGGAATTCTGCGCGCGCGGGCTGCAGCTCGCGCAGTCGGCGCGCCGCCGCGAGCGCCTCGACGCCACGCCGCTCGAGCAGATCGCCCTTGACCTGGCGCTCGACGAGCAGCGCCAGCTTGAGGTCCAGCCCCTTCGCGCCGGGCTCGGCCGCGCGCCATGCCTCGAGCGCCGCGACCGCATCCGGCACTAGCCCCGTGCGCGCATAGTAATCGACGAGCACCCGCCGCGCGCGCGCCGTCGGCCGCGTCGCGACCAGCGCCTTCAGGATCCGCTCGGCCTCGCCGTAGCGCCGATCCGCCTCGAATCCCGCGGCCTGCGCGACCCGCGCCTGGTCCGCCCAGACGCTCTGCCCCGCGGCCTCGCACGCCGCGATCGCGTCGCCGCATGCCTTGACCGCGCCGATGTCGCGCCGCGCCGCCTTCAACTCGCACACGACGAGCGCCTTACCCGCCGCGTCGCCGATCCGCGCCGCGAGCGACTCGACCTCGTCCCATTGCGTGAGCGCGATGAGCGCGCGCGCCTTCAGCGTCAGCAGCGCGTTCGCGCGCGCCGGATCCGGATCCGCCCCGGACACGAGGCTGAGCGCCCGTCGCGCGTCACCTTCCGCCAGAGCACGCTCGGCCACCGCGATCGGATCCGCCGCGTCCTCGGCGCCCGCGCCGCCCTTCGATCCCCCGCAGCCGGCTCCGAACGGGGCCAGCACCAACACCGCGCTCAGCGCGCCCCAGAGCCCGCACGACCGCTTCACTTCTCCCACGCCACGTTCCCAAAGCCGCCGCCCTTGGCGACGAGCGACTGATAGCGCCCATCGGCGCTCATGACGTAGATTCCCGAGCCATCGGCGCGGGTCGACACGAACGCGATGTAGCGGCCGTCGGGGCTCCAGGACGGGTCCTTGTTGGTCCCCTGGTCCTGCGTGAGCCGGCGGATTTCGCCGCCCTCGGTCACGGTGAAGATGTCCGAGGCCCCGCCCTCCATCGCCGCGAAGGCGATGAGCCCGCCTTTGCCCCAATCGGGCGCGTAGTTGTACGAGCCGGCGTGCGTGAGGCGCGCCATGCCGCCACCACCCACACCCATCACGTAGATCTGCGGGCTGCCCGCGGCGTTCGACACGAAGGCGACCTTGGACCCGTCGGGCGAGAACGTCGGCGAGACCTCGTCGGAATCGGTGTTCGTCAGGTTCTTCTGAACCGCGCCGTCGGCCGACAGCAGGTAGAGATCCGACTGTCCGCCGTAGCTGATCGACGCGACCATCTTGGAGCCGTCGGGGCTGACGGCGACCTTACGATAGTGGCCCGCGTCGCGCGTGAGCTTGCGCTTGCCGAAGAAGATCTCCGGCTTGCCATCGATGAACGACGTGTAGAGGACGCCGCCGAAACCCCAGGCCGGCAAGGTGTTGATGTTGCCGTTGGAGACGAGCCCGGTGCGGTCCGAGCCGTCCATGCTGACGAGCCCGATCCCCTTGACGCCCATGCCGAACTTCGACGAGTAGGCGATGCGCGTGTCGAAGACGCCCGCCGTGCCGGTGCGCGCCTCGATGACGCCGTTGCAGAACTTGTGGATGGCCTTGCGCAGCGCCGGCTCGGACAGCTGACGGAACGCCTGATCGCGCACGTGCACGTTGGTCTTGTCGACGACATTGAAGAGGCGGAGATCGGCGTCGAAGGGGCCCGAGCCGCGGACCTCGCCGCGGATGAGCCAGTGCGTGCCGATGTTCGTCCAGTCGGCCCAAGCCGGGTTATCGAGTGGCTCGGTGGCCGGGTTGGGCAGGTAGCTGCGCGGCGGCAGGACCTGGAACAGGAACGAGATCGTCATGTCGCGCCGGATGACGTCGGCGACCATGGCGCAGGCGTCGGCCGCCCCGCCCTCGCAACGCACCTCGGGGATCGCCATCGGCTCGAGGCCGGTGCCGCCCGGGCCGACGATCACCTGCAGGGCCTCGGAGCCATCGGGCTCGGCCGCGTGGGCGGGGGCTGGCGCGAGCGCGGCGACGGCCACGACGGCAAGCGAGGTCAGCATCGGCGCGAGGAGGGAGCGACGACGGGCGGCGTGAGGCATGCGGACTCCGAGACAGGTCCGAGGTCGAATCGCCCAACTAGAACTGGACGTCAACGTTTGGATTCCCCGCCCAAATCGCGGCCCCGGTAACTTGCGCCGACCTGGCGGCTTCTGCGATAACATCGGCGACTCGTCGCCGCTCTGTGCTGCCTTGGAGGTTCGTATGCGCGCCGTCACTCACGCGCTGGTCGTCGTGCCCGCGATCTTCGCGATGGTCCTCGGACAGGCCGGGGTCGCGGCCGCCGCGCGCCCGAAGCCCCCGAGCGGCCCGAGCCGACCGGTCATCGACGCGCCCGGCGGCGTGACGGTGATGTCGACCACCAACGGCGCGACGGTCTTCGTCGACGGCAAAGACGTCGGCAAGATCCCGATGGAGGACTCGATCGTGCTGCTCCCGGGGCAGCACACGATCAAGGTCACGCTGCGCGGGTGCGGCGACTACCTCGACACCTTCGAGATCGCGCCCGGCCAGGAGATGGAGCTCGAGATCGACCTCGTGCCGTTCGCGGGCATCGTGCGCATCGACACCAAGGCGCCGGGCGCCACGGTGAAGGTCGACGGCAAGGTCGAGGGCGTGACGCCGTTCGACAAGGACATCGCCGTCGGCAAGCGCACCATCATGGTGAGCGCGCTCGGGTTCAAGGACGAGGTGCGCACAGTCGACATCAGGGCCGGCGAAACCCACACGCTCGCGTTCGAGCTGAAGGAGCTGCCCAAGCCCGACAGCGCCAGCGCGTTCTACGAGAAGTGGTGGTTCTGGACGATCGTCGGCGCGGCCGGCGCGGGCGCCGCGACCGCGATCGCGCTGACGGCGGGTGGCGGGACGACGAGCTCGCCGACGCCGAGCTTCACGTTGCAGATCCCGTAGCCGATCGGGGTCCACGATGCGCATCCATCATTTGAATTGCGGGACGATGCGCCCGCCGGCGCGCGCGCTCGTCAATGGCGGCGGCGGCCTCTTGGCGCTCGGCGCGCGCGGCGAGATGTGCTGTCACTGCCTGGCGATCGAGACGCCGGGCGCGGGAATCGTCCTCATCGACAGCGGGCTCGGGAGCGCCGAGCTGCGCGAGCCCGGCAAGCGCCTGGGGCGGGCGTTTCCGCTGCTCACCGGGCTGGTGGCCGACCCGCAGCACGCGGCCGTTCATCGCCTCGCGGCGCTGGGGTTGGACGCGCGCGATGTGCGCCACATCGTGCTCACCCACATGGATATCGACCACGCGGGCGGGCTCGCGGATTTTCCCGCGGCGCGCATCCACGTGCATGCGCGCGAGTTCGCGGCGGCCACAGCGCGGGCGACGTTTCGCGAGCAGCACCGCTACGTCCCGTCCCAGTGGCAGCACGCGACCGACATTCGGCGCTATGCGTCGGACGGCGAGCGCTGGCGCGGGTTCGAGGCGGTGCGCCAGCTCGACGGCCTGCCGCCCGACATCTTGCTGGTGCCGCTCCACGGGCACACGCGCGGCCACACCGGGGTCGTCGTCGAGCGCCCAGCCGAGACGTTGCTGCATGCGGGCGATGCGTACTTCCACCGCGACGAGGTCCACGCACCGACGCGCCGATGCCCGCCGGCGCTGCGCGCGATGCAGGCGCTCTTCGACGTCGACCGCGCGCAGCGGCTCGCAAATCAGGACCGCCTGCGCGCGCTCGCGCAGACGGCGTCAGATATACGCATTTTTTCGGCGCACGACCCGGTCGAGCTCGCGAGCTTCGCGGGGTAACTCGCGGGGTACGCGGAACGGCGTTCTCTACCCCTGCCTTCCGGTGGGCTGTCGACTTCGGTATCCCCTACCGAACCTCACGCCAGGAACGCCATGCACGTCGCGACCGCCGCTCGCCGCACCCCTCTCCGCCACGCGCGCGTCGCGTACGTCGGATGCCTCGTGTGGATGGGCTGCGCGGACCCAGCCGCGGACGGGCTCGCGACCGCGAGCACCGAGGGCCGCGACGTCATCGTCTTCGGGACCGGCGGCGACGTGCGCGCGACCGCGACCGTCGCCGATACTCGCGCGCCGGACAGCGAGCCGCGCGCGACCGACACGACCACCGTCGTGACGACCGACGCGACGCCGACCGACGTCGAGATCGAGGCCGAGGCCGAAGTGGCCGCCGAGACCGCCTCCGGCTGCGGCGAGCAGACGCTTGCGCTGACCCAGGTCGCGCCGGCGAGCGTGCTCCTGGTGGTCGACCGCTCGAACAGCATGAAGGGCGCGAAGTGGACCGACGCCAAGACCGCCATCGGCGAGATCGCGGCCGCCTACGAAGCGACCTTACGGCTGGGCCTCCTCATGTTCCCGCAGGCCAAAGGGGACTGCTCGGTGTCGCCGGTCGCCGACGCGCCGCTCGCGCTCTCGAACGCCGACGACATCACGACGACGCTGGCCGCGGCCGAGCTCCTGCAATCGACTCCGACCGCGAGCGCCGTCATGGCGGCAGGACAGATCCTCGCCGCCGCCGACCATGCGGCCCCGCGCGTCATCGTGCTAGCGACCGACGGGCAGCCGACCTGCCCGACGACCTGCGGCGCATGCACCGCGCCGGCGAACGGTGGCTGCCTCGCGGGCAGCTGCGACCTTTGCATCGACGTGCATGCATGCGTGGCCCACCAGCTGACCGACACGGTCGACGCGCTCGCGGGCGACGGGATCCTGACGTACGTGGTCGGGCTGCCTGGATCCGAAGAGGCGGCCGACACGCTCAACGCGGTCGCCGACGCCGGCGGGACCGCGCTGCCCGGTGCGACGCGCTACTACCGGGCGACCGACGCGACGACGCTCGCGACGACGCTCGGGACGATCGCGGGCGCCGTCGCGAGCTGCAGCGCGCCCGTCACCCCCGTCGGCGGCTCGGGTTTCGCGATCGTCCGGATCGACGGAACCGAGGTCGCGCGCGACAGCGGCCACCACGACGGCTGGGACCTGTTGGACGGCAACCTGGTGCAGTTCTACGGCGCGGCGTGCACGGCCGCGTCGGCCCCGGGCGCGGATGTCAGCATCACCTGGGGCTGCAAGGGCGGCTGAGGGCGCGCGGGCGCGGCGTCCGGCGGCCGGACGACCGTCAGACCCAGGCGCGCGGCGCGCGCAGGACCTCGATCAGCGCAGCCTCGGGCGTGCCCGGCGCGGGGTCGGCACCGTAGTCCCAGCGCACCAGCGGCGGCAGCGACATGAGGATCGACTCGACGCGCCCGTTCGACTGGAGCCCGAAGCGGGTCCCGCGGTC
>SXIE01000064.1 GCA_005772945.1 Pseudomonadota bacterium | reverse complement strand
GCACGCCGCGACGAGCGCGCAGGCGACCCAGATCGCCCGGCCAGCCCGCATCCCCGCTTGTTCTGCGACCATGCGCATGACACCACCCCACGCGAGGCCGCGACCATACACAGGTCGCCTGACGCTGTCGCTCGGAACCGCACGCGCCGGAGCGCACCAGGGTGAGCGGGCGTTCAGGGCGCCTGATCGATCGTGACGTGGGCGCGCAGCCGACTGGTCGTCCACCCCCTGGCCGGGCCCTCGGGGGGCGGGACCGGCGCCGCGAGACACCCGCCCAGCGGGCCCACGAACGCGCGCGGCGCGAGCACCACGCCCGCCTCGAGCTTCCCAGGTTGCGGCGGCACGAACGTCGCGTCGAAGGCGAGCCCGCCCAGACCGGCGCGCGCCGCCTCGGGCACCTTGTCGATGCACCAGCGCAGGACCCGCCGAACCCAGGCCTCGGGCTTCTCGCCGCCGCGCGCCGCGACCGCCTCGGCCACCGCCGTCGCGTCGGGCCCGGGCACCGCATCCTTAGAAGGCACCATGCCGAAATAGAGCTCGGCCCACGTGACGTGCCCCGCCTCGGCCAGGAGGCGGGCGGCGTCGGCCAAGAGGCGCGTGCGCAGCGACTCCGGGGCGCCCGACACGGCCGCGAGCCCGGCCGGCGCGGTCTCGGCCAGTGCATACGGGATCATCGCCGCGACCTCGCCGCGCACCCCTTCGTCCAGGGCCGGCTCCGCCAAGAGCGCGACGCCCTCCATCGCCGCGTCCAGCGGTCGGCCGAAGTCGCGCAGCGCGGTCATGCGCCGAAAGCGCGCGACGGTTCGGTAGCCGCCGTCGGTGAGGACGATTGCCTCGGCCAAGAGCGCGATGGCGTGCGGGTCGCCGCGGTTCCAGAGCAGGTCGCCAAGCTCGAGCGCCGTCGCGCCGCGCACCAGCGACGTCAGGCCGTCGGTCGCCAGCGCGGCTCGAAACGCGGCGATCGCGTCGTCGACACGGTCGTCCTGGGCGAGCAGGGTCCCCTCGCGGTAGCGCACGTACCCGCGCAGCGTCGCGGGCTCGGCGGTCGCCGATACGCGCGCCCATGCGGCCAGCGCGGGCGTCACGTCGAGGCGCGCCTCGAGCGAAGTATCGACCAGCGCCCGCTCGGCCAGGCGCAGACGCAGGTCACCGAGGAGCAGGAGCGCCTCGGAGCCGAGGTGCTGCAGGGCCGCGCTCAGCTTTGCCTCGGCGTCGGTCAGCGCGACGCCGCACTCGGCATCGAGCACGCGCAGCGCCGCGCGCTCCGCCTCGACCGGCGCGACCTCGGCGAGCTTCGCGAGACGCTTGGCCGTCCCCTCGAAGCGAGCCTCGAGCTCGAGATAGCGCGCAACCGCGGGCCGAGTCGCCGCGGGCACGGCCTCGAGCGGAACGTCCGGCCGGCGGAGCGGCGAGACGAGCATGAAGGCGCGCGGCTTCAACCCGAGGGCTAGATGATACGTCAGCGCGATCGTCCCGAGGTTCTGCGGTGGGGCGCCGGCCGCGGCCCCTCCACCCCCGAAGAGTGTCGCGAGTAGCCCGCCCACCAACACCGTGCTTTGCCGCATCGTCAGCCCCTTGCCTCGGCCGCACCCACGATAGCACACGCGTCGCCGCGGGCACGCCTCCAGGCCTCCGGCACGGCCAATCCGCACGGGCCGCAAAATAGTTGGACCACGTACTAATCCTGCCCGCGCAGCCGCTCAAATCGCGGATTTTCGGTGGTCCAATTTTTTGCGGACAGGCGCGGACAATTGCAGTAAACGTGCGCGGCCCAACGGCACGGGCTTCGCGGTGCCGCAATCCAAATTCGCGTGGGTGGCCGCTGTGCGGGGCCTACGCGAACTACATCGAGGGAGGGATCACATGGTTCGAGGATGGAGCGACATGGCGCGTTCACTGCGCTCAAGTCGCTGGTTGGTGGCCATTTTCGCATTTGCCGCGACGGCGCTCATGACCGCGGGTGCGCGGGCAAGTGAAGCCGATCTCGTGATGCCCAAGCTCGACGACCCGACGATCGCGAACTTCCTCGGCGGCATGACGGGCCACACGCTCTTGCTCATCGGGCTCGCCGTCTGCGTGCTCGGTGGCGCCTTCGGCCTCGTGTTCTCGAACCAGCTCAAGAAGCTCCCCGTCCACAAGTCGATGCTCGAGATCTCCGAGCTCATCTACGCGACTTGCAAGACCTACATCGTCACCCAGGGCAAGTTCATCCTGGTCCTCTTCCTGTTCATCGGCGCGGTCATCGTGACCTACCTGGTGTTCCAGGACACGAGCGTCGGGCACATCAAACACGCCGCCGAGCTCGCCGAGAAGGGCATCGCGGTGCCAGGCCTCGGGGCGAAGGTCGTCCTGACCCTCCTCTTCGCGCTCGTCGGTATCGCGGGCAGCTACGGCGTCGCCTGGTTCGGCATCCGCATCAATACGTATGCAAACTCGCGCTCGGCCTTCGCGGCGCTGCGCGGCAAGCCCTTCCCGACCTACGCCATCCCGCTGAAGGCCGGCATGTCGATCGGCATGCTGCTCATCTCGGTCGAGCTCGTGATGATGCTGGCCATCCTCCTCTTCATCCCGTCGAACCTGGCCGGCATCTGCTTCCTCGGGTTCGCGGTCGGCGAGTCGCTCGGCGCCTCGGCGCTGCGGATTGCGGGCGGCATCTTCACGAAGATCGCCGACATCGGGTCGGATCTCATGAAGATCGTCTTCAACATCAAGGAAGACGACGCGCGCAACCCGGGCGTCATC
>SXIE01000063.1 GCA_005772945.1 Pseudomonadota bacterium | reverse complement strand
TGACGACGGCGATGGCGATGGCGACGGCGACGGCCTCGCACGCGGCTCCCCCACCGGGCCCACCCCGCACGCCGCCCACCGTCAAGGTCCCCAAGGTCGTCGATCCGCACGAGGGCGTGCGCGCCGCGATCCCGATCCTGCGCCTCGTGAAGGCCCACGACGCGCTTGTCGCGTGGGAGCGGGTCAAGGCGGGCGGCAGCGTCAAGGCCCAGCTCGACGCGATCACCAAGCAGGCGCTGCCGAGCAGCATGTGCACCGACCTCGTGGACTTCCGCGACCTCGTGAGCCGCGGGTCCCTGGGCGGCGGGCTCGGGTTCCGCGACAACATACGCGGTCGGAGCTGGGGACGCGCCGCGCTCGCCTTGATGGTGCGCGAGGCCTGGAAGCGCTTTCGGCTCGAGCACCCGACGAGCGACCTCGCGATCGGCGACGTCAGCCAACCCGGCTGCGGCCAAATTAACCATGGCGTCCTCGTGCAAACATTGACGGGGGTTGCGGCGCGGGCGCTCGTCGCCGCGACCACGCTGGTCGAGGGGGTTCCGCTCGTCGTCGATATGAAGCGCGCGAGCGACTATCCGTGGGAGGCGGATCGCTTCGCGGCACCGACCCAGCGCGTGCGGGTCGAGACCCGGGTCCTCGCGCGCAGCAAGGACGACACGCCCGCCGACGCCTACACGGTGCGGCTCGGACGCACGCGCTACGCCGAGACCGAAGCTCCGAGCGCCGACGAAACGCTGGCCTTCGAGCGCGAGGTCGAGCAGATCGCGCGCAGCGGACTGTGGGTGTACCAACAAAAGTTTCCGCACCCTCCCGCCCCGGGTTCGACCGCGCCAGTCGCGTCGGCCGCAACGCCCGCGGTCGCATGGCGCACGCATTGGGTCTCGCCCGGCACCAAGCGCCAGCTGATCGCCTGGACCCTCGAGCGCCCGAGCCGTCGCTTCCGCGCGTCCGATGCGAGCGTGATCCGCCTGGCCTCGTGGCAGGACAAGAAGCCCGGCAGCCTTCCGAACGAGGTCCGCTGGGAACGCGCCGCGCCCGGCACGCGCGACAGACCGGGCACCTGGCACCGCTGGGCGGCCCTCTACGAGGCCGGCCACGTCACGCACCTCGCGGGCATCGATGCGGATCTGTCGTACATCATGCGCGCCAATCAGGGGCAGTTCGCGGTGGACCTCGACAACATCGACGCCCTCGCGACGTTCCGTTGGTTCGAGCTCGCCGACGAGGCGGCGCGCGCGCTCGGCACCCCTATCGAGGCGATCCTGGTCGACGCCAAGATCAAGGCCTACCTGCGCGAGCACCTGCCGATGAAGGGCAAGGACGGCAAGCAGCGCAGCCGGATCTGGGGCCTCATCCGCGTCGCCGGCGGCCACGACGGCCACCACCACCTGCGGATGGCCGAGCCCTCGGCGGCCAAGGAAAAGGCGGCGCGCAAGGCCCTCGGGCTGGACTGACTGTGAGCTGCGCCGCGCGCGACCCCCGCGAGCGGACCCCGGCTCAGGCCTGGGTCACGCGATCCGCCGCACGCAGACCCGACATCGTCGTCGCCTCGAGCGCCGGATTGTCCGTCCAGCCGCCCGCCCAGGCGATCCCTTTCGGCAGGCGCGCGACCGCCTCGGCCATGCGCGCGCGATGCCCGGGCGCGATCTGCGCGATGCCGCCGGGGACGCGCGTGAGGCGCACGGCCTCGGGGCTCCCACGCAGGCCGAACGTGCGCTCGAGCGCCTGGAGCGCGTCGCCGACGAGCGCGTCGTCGTCTCGATCGGCCACGCCCGGGTGCCCCACGCCCCCGAGGATGACGGTCAGCGCGAGCTTCCCAGCCGGCGCCCGACCCGCGAAGATGCACGAGCCGAAGACGAGTCCGATCGTGTCGCCAAGCGGCGAGTCCGGACTGACCAACAGGCCGAAACCGCGCGGCGGATCCGCGAAGTCGCTCGCGGCGATCCCCAAGCCGACGGTGACGACCGGGCCGATCGCGATACTTGGTACACCAAGCATCAGGCGCTGACTCGCCTGCCATGAGGTCGCCATGACCACGCGCGGAGCCTGGAGCTCCTCGCCCGAAGCGAGCGCCACCGTGTGCATGCCGGTGCCTGGCGTGATGCGGGCGACCGGTGCGTTCGTGCGGGCCGCCGTGCCAAGCGCGCGCGCCAATCCCTCGGGCAGGATCCCGAGGCCATCGCGGAAGCTCCACATGCCGCTGCCGGCGCTCTTCACCGTGGACGCCGCCCGCATGACCCCGCCGGCCCGCGCCGCGGCCTCGATGAACGAGAACGCCTCGACGCCGAGCCTCCGCGGATCGCCCGCATAGACCCCGGTCGCGAACGGGTAGACGAACGCGCGTACGGCCTCGCTCCCAAGGCGCGCCGTCAGGAAATCGGCCACCGTGGTGTCGCCCGGCTCGCCCCGCCAGCGCGGCAGGAAGGGCTCGAGCGCAAGGCGCAGCTTGCCGCGCGCGGACATGAGCCGCGTCGTCGCGAGGTCGCGCGGTCCACCCGGAAACGCCTGGCGCTTGCCGTCCGACCAGAGCCACCGCAGCTTCGCGTCGGGCGAGGCCTCGACCCGCTGGCCCGCGACGCCGACGGCGTGCATCAGGCTCGCGATGGCCGGGCTCGAGCCGCGCAGGCTGCTCGGTCCCCGCTCGAAACGGTAGGCGCCGTCCGGGCCCGCAACGTCGGTTCCGACCACGCCGCCGAGCTGGGGCGCCGCCTCGAGCAGCACCGTGTCGAGCCCCCGCGCACGCAGGCGGAAAGCCGCCGCCAGCCCCGCCATGCCACCGCCGACGACGATCGCGTCGTGCCTCATTGCGCGGCTCCCCGCGCCTGCCCCTCCTGCCAAAGTCGCGCGCCCGCCGCCTGCGCGGTCCGAACGAAGCACTGCGCCGCCTCGACGGTCGCGTCGGGCGTGATGCCGTGCCCGAGATTGACGATGTGGCCGGGCTCCGCGCCGTAGTCCGCGAGGCACGCCTCGACCGCGCGCGCGATGGCCGCCGGGCTGGCCGTGAGGACGCCCTGCTCGACGTTGCCCTGGAGCGCGAAACGTCCGCCCGTTCGCGCGCGGATCGTCGCCAGCGACTCGCGGTGATCAACCGAGAGGACGTCGCACGGCAGCTCGGCGATCGCCGACACGAGGTGCGAGGCATCGAGCGCGTAGTGAATGATCGGCACGCCCAAGGGCTTGATGGCCTCGACCACCCGACGCGTATAAGGCGCTGAAAACACTTGCCAATCAACGACCGACAGGAGCCCGCCCCAGGTGTCGAAGATCTGGACCGCCTGGGCGCCCGCGGCGATCTGGCGCGCCAGGAACCCCGCGACCAGGTCGGCGAGGCGCCCGAGCAGCGCATGCAGCGCGTCCGGCGCGTCATACGCCATCCTGCGGAGCGCGTGCTTGTTGCGACCGACCGAGCCCTCGACGGCATAGGTCGCGAGCGTCCACGGCGCGCCCGAGAAGCCAAGCAGCGGCACGCGCCCGGCGAGCGTCTTCTTGATGAGCGCGACCGCCTCGAAGACGTAGTCGACCTGGCCGAGCGCCGCCTCGAGGTCGATGTGCTCGAGGCGCGCGACGTCGGCGGCGGTGCGCACCGGCGGCCGGATCTGCGGACCCCCCTCGTCGAATTGCACGTCGAGCCCGAGCGGGATGAGCGGCACCAGGATGTCCGAAAACAGGATGGCCGCGTCGAGCCCGAGCTGATCGATCGGCATCATGGTCGCCTCGCACGAGAGCGCCGGGCGCTGGCAGATCTCGAGGAAGCTCGCTCGCTCGCGCAATGCTCGGTAGGTAGGCATGTAGCGCCCGGCCTGCCGCATGATCCAAACGGGCGGACGATCGACGGGCTGACGGCGACACGCGGCGAGAAAGCGGGCCGTGGGGTCCATGACGTTCGTGGGCGTCGCGCTCATTGGGGCTGACCTTCGTTCTTGGCGGGGAGGATGAAATGGAACGAGCCGGTGACGTCGATGGTGGCGCCGGTGCCGCCCTCGGCGACGAGCGTGCCGCTCAGCGTGCCCGACACGACGTCGCCGGTCGTGACGCTCCAGGCGTCGATGACGATGGACCCTGCCGCGCCCGCCTCGGTCGAGTGGTATTCGAGGCCCTTGACGACCACCTCGATGTCCGGCGGCGCGGCCTGGAACGCGTACGTGCCGGTGCCCGCCGTCTGGATCGGGTAGACGTCCGAGGCCACGACGATCCCGAAGTTGAAGATGACGTTCATCGTGCGCGGGAAGGTCATCTGGTCCATGACCGCGAACGACACGGCCGGCGCGATGTGGGTCGAGCCGAAAGCGAAGTACTGGTCCTTGCCCGTCAGCTCGCGATCGATGACGACCGGGTTGCCGTCGAGCGTGAACTCCAGGTGGTAGACCGAGCGGCCGGTGAGGTCCTCCGTCTCGCCCGCGGTCTCGGAGGCCTCGCCGGTGGTGACGTCGGAGGTGTCCGCGCCGGTGCTCGTGTCCTCGCTACAGGCGACCGCCAGGGGAACGAGCGTGAGAAAGAGTGCTCTGTGCATTGATTGGTACTCCAACTATCTCGCGGTCAGGACAGGAGCAGCTGCCGCGCCTCGGCTGGGGTCGCCACCTCGCGACCGACCTCGCGCGCGGTCTGCGCGAGCGCCTCGATGAGCGGCCCGTTCGACGCCGACTTGTCGCCACTCGGCAGATAGAACG
>SXIE01000008.1 GCA_005772945.1 Pseudomonadota bacterium | reverse complement strand
GCGCTACGCGGTGATGCGCGCCTACCTGCCGACCCGCGGCGGGCTCGCGCGCGACATGATGCAGATGACCTCCACGGTGCAGGCCAACCTCGACTACGCCGACGAGCGCGACATGGGCGAGAAGCTCCAGACGGCCATGGGCATATCGAGCATCGTCACGGCGATGTTCGCGAACTCCCCGTTCAGGGCTGGCCGCGTGACCGGCCTCAAGAGCTTTCGCGCCAGCGTCTGGAGCGACACCGATCCCGATCGCCAGGGGCTCCTGCCATTCGTCTTCGACGGCGCGCTGCCGACGTACGAGCGCTGGGCCGAGTGGGCGCTCGACGTCCCGATGTTCTTCATCGTGCGGGACGACGCCTACGTCCCGGCGCGCGGCCTCCCGTTCCGCGAGTTCTGGCGGAGCGGCCTGCAAGGCCATCGCGCGACGATGGAAGACTGGGAACTGCACCTCTCGACGCTCTTTCCGGATGTGCGCCTCAAGACCTACCTCGAGGTGCGCACCGCCGATTGTGTGCCGCCCGAGTACATCTGCGCCCTGCCGGCCCTCTGGAAAGGTACTTTGTACACCAACGATTCGCGCGCGGCCGCCTGGGACCTCGTCAAGCGCTGGTCGCTCGATGAGCGTTGGGCCCATCGCACGGCGGTCACCGTCGACGCCCTCCAGGCGCCCGTGCCCGGCTCCAAGGGCAAGACCGTCGATCTCGCGCGCGAGCTCGTGGCGATCGCCGAGGCCGGACTCAGCGCGCAAGCGCAGGCGGGCGGTCACGCCGACGAGGGGATCCACCTCGCGCCGCTGGCCGCGCTCACGCGCTCGGGTCGCTCACCCGCGGATCTCCTGCTCGAGCGCTTCGCCGCGCGCAAGCTGCCGCTGCCGCAGTTCGTCGCCTCGCTTGCCACCGACGGCGGCTGAGCGCGCGACATCCTAGGCGATGGTCCGCCAGGCGACGCCGCCGACCGCTCGCCCGCCCGCCCCGCGTCGTCGCCACGCCCCCACGTCGAGCTCGCGGAACGCGGGCATCGCCGCCTCGCGCGCCGCGAGCTTCGTCTCGTCGATCGTGCGCGTCCGCAGCTCCTGATAGAGCCGCTCGAACTCGGTCAGGTGCGTGCGCGTGCGCTGCACCGCGTAGGGGACCGTCGTCTTCATCGTCACGATGAAAGCCCAGTCCGACGACTGCGCCATCAGGAGCTCGCGCCCCAACTGCTGAAGCGCCCGCTCCTCGAGCTCGGACGGCGCCACGAGCTCGGTCGTCAGCTCGACCATGCGCTCCTCGGCCCGATGGAGATGCCGATAGACCCACGCGTTGTCGCCGTTGAGCCAGACGTCCCAGTAGCCGCCGTCCCCCCACGATGACGGCGCCGGTCGCGCGATCTGCGCGACGGGGTTCTTCTTCTCCCAGGCGCGCGGCGTCGTCAGCGCGATCGCCGGGAACGCGTGCGCCTGCCGGAAGATCGCCTCGATGAAGTCCGGCCCCTCGTACCACCAGTGCCCGAAGAGCTCCGCGTCGTACGGGGCCACCACGAGCGGCTCGGCCATCATCGCCGCTCGCAGCGCCTGCGCCTGCGCGACCCGCTCGCCCAGGAAGTGGCGCGCGTGATCGGCCGCTCGCGCCCGCGCCCACGCCGGCACGTACGGCTCTTTCTGATCGAGCGGCACTTTCCCCGTGATGCGATGCAGCTTCAGCCCGACGTTCCGCCGCGGGCCGCCCCCGATGAGCTCTCGCAGCGCGTGCTCCGGCGCCTCCCAGCCCGCGTCGCGATAGAACTCGCGATAGAGCGGATCGCCCGGATACCCGGTCTCCGCCGACCACACCTGCTTCGAGCACGCCGGGTCGCGCCCGAACGCAAGCACCCCGGCTTCCGTCAGGATCGGACGGTAGTGCGCGAAGCGCGGTCGCGGATCCGCGTACGTGACGCCGTGCGTCTCGGTAAAGAAGAAGCGGAAACCCGCCTCGTGCAGGATCGTGTCGATCCCCGCCTGGTAGGCGCACTCCGGAAGCCAGATCCCGTCCGGGTAGCACCCGAAGTGCTTGCGGTAGTTCGTGCGCGCTACCTCGATCTGCGCGCGCCGTCCCTCGTGCGTCGCCGCCAAGGCCAGGAGGCCATGCGTCGCGCCGCACGTGACGATGACGAGCTGCCCGCGCTCCTGATGGCGCCGAAAGGCGCCGACCAGATCGCGGCCATGTCGCATCGCCCATATCTCGCGCACCTGCTCGAACCGTCGAAGCGCGTCCTCGGCACCCGCCTCGTAAGGCGTCCCGCGCTTCTCCAGCGCCATCTCCCGCGCGAGCGCGATGAGCGCGACGAGTCGCCGCTCGTAGCGGCGCTTGAGGAGGTCGTCGCTCAGCATCTCGCAGAGTGGCGGCGTGAGCGACATCGTCAGCGCGAACGGCACCCCGTCCCGCGCGAGGTCGTCCATCATGCCGACCAGCGGGACGTACGTCTCGGTGATCGCCTCGTAGAGCCAATCCTCTTCGAGAAAGTGCTCGTGCTCGGGGTGGCGTACGTAGGGAAGGTGCGCGTGGAGGACCAGCGCGACCGACCCCAGCGGGCCCAGCGGGCCCAGCGGGCCCAGCGGCTCGGATTCTGGGCTCATCATGGACGCTCGCGTCGCGGGTAGTTGCTCGAACCCGCGCTCGCGACGGGGCCTTCGAGTGGTCCGATGATCGCGCGTCCGACGACAACGCGTGCATCGTGATGCAAATGACCATGCGCGTCGAGCCGGCCCCAGCGCTCCTGCGTGTGCGTCGACGGCGCGTCGGGCGGCGTCTCGAACGGCAGCACGGCGACGACCTGGGCCTCGGGCCCGGTGCCGCGCGCGAGCAGCATCGCCCCGCGCGTCCGCGCTGCGACCTGAATCCACGCCTCGCGTGCCTCGCCCGGCAAGGTCCGCCGCATGAGCGTGATCCAGCCGTCCACGACCAGCTCGAGCTGCCATGCCGCGGGGCTGGCGACCTCGGTTTCCCACGCGACCACGACTGTCGTGGGATTTGCGACCATCAGTCGCGCCCGCCCGCCGGGGTACGCGTCGGGCAGCGCAGGTCCCCAATCAATATAGGGTCCGGTACCGTTCGAAACGGCCGTCCCGTCGCCGGCGTCGCTGGCCTGCGGGGCCGCCCCGATCCCTGATTGCAGCTGGCTGCTCGTGCTCATGCGGCTCGACCTATGCGCGCGTTCGGCCACGCGCGCTCTCTCCATACCCCGGAGCTGCGTGTCGGGCCACTACTGCTGGTTGAACGGCACGGTGTTCTTGACGATGCAGGTCTTGCGGAGCGTCATGGTGCTGCCGGTGCCACTCTGCTCGAAGTTCTTGCACTGCGTCCCGCTGCCGGTGGACCAGGGGAAGTTCGCCGTGCTGGTTCCGCACGCGTCGTACGCGTCGCCGATGTTCTTGCAGTCCTCGAGCGTGTTGCACACCGCGGCGTAGACCTTCGTGTTGATCTCCGCGTTCCCGGCGTGGTTCGGGAAACAGCCCTTCACGAGCTGGATGGTGGTCACTTCGTAGGCGCCGACCGGCGGGTTGAACTCCGCGACCTTCGTGCAGAAGCTGAACCCCTCCATGTACATCCCGGTGTAGCACTCGAGCGGGGCACCGCCCGCGTCCTGGCGGCACTGGCAGTCCTTGGTGCACGGCGCGCCGACGAAGCCCTTGCCGGCCTCTTCCGGGGTGCACTCGCCGGTGGTCTCGAGCGTGACGACCGTGTCCACCGTCGTTTCGGCGGTCGTGGTGGTCGCCACGGCCGTGTCGGTGGGGGTCGTCGTCACGGTGTCCGCCGGGGTCGACGTGTCCGGCGAGGTCGCGTCGGTCCCCGTCGTGTCGGTCGGATTCGCGACGCACTGCCCGTTGACGAGCACGGTCCCGGCGCCGCAGTTCTGGTTGTTCTGGTCGTCGTCACCGCAGCCAGCGAGGCCGAAAATGGTTGCAGCCACCGTGACGGTCGTGGCCAAGAAAGCGCGTCGCATAGGTCCACCTCCAACGTTGCCGGCAGTATCGCCAGAGACGTCGGCGGCCACAAGGGGCCCGGGCCAGATTTGGCCAGATTGCGGCCAGTCTTCGCCGGCCCTGGCGGGCGAGGCCGCGCGGGTCCCAAGAACAAAGGCCACCCGCACGCGGGTGGCCCTTGTCGTCTGGTGTCCGTGCCGCCAGCGCGGCTCGGCAGCAACGGTCAGGCGAGCAGATCCTTGACGGCCTCGCGCTCCGACAGGAGCTCCTTGGTGGAGGCGTCCATGCGCGTTTGCGTCGCCGCATCGACCGTGAGGCCCTGCACGATCTCGTACTTCCAGGGCGCCGTGATCCGGCACGGGAACGAGTAGATGAGCCCCGCCGGAATCCCGTACGAGCCGTCCGACGGCACCGCCATCGACACGACCTTGTGGTCGCCCGTGCCGAGGTACCAATCGTGGATGTGATCGATCGCCGACGAGGCCGCCGACGCCGCCGACGACTTGCCGCGCGCGTCGATGATCGCCTTGCCGCGGGTGCGGACGGTCTTGTCGAAGTCGGTCGCGAGCCAGTCCGCCGAAACCACCTCGCGCACGGACTTGCCGGCGATGGTGGCGAGCGACACGTCGGGCACCATCGTGTCCGAGTGGTTTCCCCAGATGAAGACGTCCTTGACGTCGGCCGGCGCGACGCCCGCCTTGCGCGCGATCTGGCCGACGGCGCGGTTCTGATCGAGGCGCGTCATCGCCGTGAAGTTCGCGCGGGGAACCCGCGCGGCGCGCGACGCCGCGATGAGGCTGTTGGTGTTGCACGGGTTGCCGACGACGATGACCTTGCAGTCTTCGGCCGCGCACTGGTCGATCGCCTCGCCCTGGCCCGTGAAGATCGGGCCGTTGTCGCGGATGAGGTCCGCACGCGTCATGCCGGGTCCGCGCGGCTTGGCGCCGACGAGCATCACGACGTCGGCGTTCCTGAAGCCGTCGCGCGGGTTGTCCGCGAGCTCGATGCCGTGGAGCAGCGGGTAGGCGCAGTCCTCGAGCTCCATGGCCACGCCGCCGAGCGCCTGGGTCGCGACCGGAAGCTCGACGAGCTGCAGGATGACCGGTTGGTCCTTGCCGAGCATGTCGCCGGCGGCGATCGGGAAGATGAGGCTGTAGCCGATCTGACCTGCGGCGCCGGTAACGGCCACGCGAATGGGTTTTTTCATGTGCTGACTCCGAGTCTGGGTCCGGGTCTGCTGCTAACAAACCCCGCGCGCGCCGTCTATACGGAGGGGCGTCCCGGACTACTCGGCGAGCCCCAGAAGCTCCAGGATGGCCATGCCGGCGATGAGTGCGGCGTCGCCATCGGGCTCGGCGCGCAGTGTGACAAGCCCCTGAGCGAGGACCGGGCCAGACCGCAACACGGCCTCAGCGCGCGCCCAGTCATCATGTCCGTCGGCCACGATCTGCAGCGCGTGCGAGAGGCGCGGCACGTCCGCGCGCTCGCCGGCCGCATCGGTGAGCGCATGCACGACCGCGAGGCCGTGGCGCGGCAGGAGCGATAGTTGGAGTAGCAAGTAATTCGCCTGGTCCAGCGCGAGCTCGGCTGCGACCATGTGAAGCGGATAGCGGGCGCCGCGCGCATCGAGGGCCTCGATCGCTGCGCCGAGCCGCGCATCGACGTCCTCCATGGCGGCTTCGGCGCCCGCCACACGCCCGAGGCGGGCGAGGCACACGGTGCGCTCGGCCTCGAGACGAAAGACGGCCCGCAGGATCTCGCCGGTGTCGGTCATGTCTTCATCTGCTGCGCGAGGTAGTTGCTCTCCCCGACCTGCGCGATGAGCTCGAGCTGGGCCTCGAGCCAGTCGATGTGTCGCTCCTCGGAGGCGAGGATGCTCTCGAGGAGAAGGCGGCTGCCGTTGTCGCCCGCGAGGCGCAGCTGTTCGATGCCCGCGTTGAGCCGCGGGTGCGCCTGGTTTTCGAGCGCGAGATCGAGCGTCAGCTGCTCCTTGACGGTCTCGCCGACGTTGACCTTGCCCATGCGCTGCACGTTCGGAAAGCCGCTCAGAAAAAGGATGCGATCGATGAGCTCCTGCGCGTGCTTCATCTCGTCGATCGACTCCTTGCGGATGTGCTCGGCCAGGCGCGCGTAGCCCCAGTTCGCGCACATGCGCGCGTGCAGGAAGTACTGGTTCACGGCGGTGAGCTCGCCGGTCAGGACCTCGTTGAGGAGGTCGATCGTGTTCTTGTCGGGGTTCTTCGGCATCGGGGGGCGGTCCGGGCTCGAGGGGGCCGCGCCGACAACGAACCTGCCGAACATTGCTGTCGGGCTGTCAGGTTCCGGTCTTGGTCGTCGCGGCGGCCTCGGCAGAGCGATGATGGCATCGCGCGCCGAGCATGCCGCGGAGCATGTCGCGGCAGGCGCCGCAGTCTACCCCGGCCCGGCAGCCGCGGCCAAGGTCACCGAGCGTGCGCGCACCGGCTTGGATCGACGCACGTATTTCCCGATCGGACACACCCGCGCACACGCAGACGATCATGGATGAAACCCTCTCGTCGGACCGTGGTTCGTTGAGTGATAGGGATTCTCAATAGGGGCGTCAAGCTTGCGGCACGCCGCATACGCCGCACACCGCACGCCGCGCGATCATTCGCTGACGGAAGGCCCGTGGACGCCGTTGCCGAGAAACTCGGCCACGACCTGGTAGCTCCCGGGTGCCTGCAGCGGGGGCACCGTCACGCCGAGCGCGAAGCGCCCGTCGGCGCCGAGCGCGACCGCCCCGAGATCGGCGACGGCTTGCCCCGTGGGTCCGAGGAGGACGATGTGGATCTGGCCTTCGCCGATCGGCGTGCCGCCGAGCGCCTCGACCCGGCCCGAGAGCGCGACCGTGTCGCCGCGAAACACGATCGCCTGGTCCATCGTGAGGGTCGTGCGGGTCGGGGC
>SXIE01000062.1 GCA_005772945.1 Pseudomonadota bacterium | reverse complement strand
GTCGCGCCCGAACTCGCCCGCGGCGCTGTGCGTGTCAGCCTCGGTGCCGACAATATTCCGGCCCAGGTACGTGATTTCCTGGGCGTCTTGAACACTACAATCTCGCCACGGTGGCCCCGCCGGCGCCTGAACCGACGACGACGACGTCGGCCTCGAGCACCTCGCCGTCGGTGAGCGTGCGCGCGTCGATCAGTTGGCGCTGCCAGCGCGCCGTCTCGCGGACCGGCGGGGGCCCGTCGTAGAGCGGCGCGCCGAGCGCCTGATGGAGGCCCGGGGCGAGCGTGCGCGCCGACTTGAGCGGCGCGAAGAGGACGCGCAGGACGCGCTGGAACGCGGGCTGCGCCGCGAGCTGCCCGAGGAGCGTCGAGCGCGCGCTGGCATCGAGCCGCGAAAAGCGCGCGCCCTTGAGCGGCAGCGCCGCCCATTCGAGCGCATGCAGCGCCGAGGCGTAGCCCGAGAGCGCGGCCCCGCCGTAGCGAAGGAGCACGCGCTCGAGGTCCGCGACGAGCTCGGGCCCCACCGCCGGCACGCGCCGACCCGCGGGGGTGGCGACCTCGGCAAGGGCAAGCACGATGGCCTGTTCCGCTGTCGAGAACATCCGGAAGGACGGAGCCGGATCAAGAAGTGCGACCATACGGTCATTCATGACAGAGGGCGCCGCGGTGGTCAACCGTCCGGCGCGAAGGGGTCACGCCGAGTCAGGTTCCAAAGGTGCGCCAGCGGACCCGACTTGCCGGCGTGCCGCGTCACGAGCGGCACCGCATGGGAGAGCGCGCCGGTCAGGTAAGCCTTCGCCGACACGAGCGCCTCGAGGACATCGCTGCCGCGCGCGAGCTGCGCAGCGATCGCCGACGCGAACGTGCAACCCGTTCCTTGCGTCGCGTCGGTCGCGATTCGGGGGGCATCGAGGTGGACGATGCGGCCGTCGGGAAAGCGCGCGGTGTCCCGGGCGGTCATTTGAGATGATGCGCTTGCGTCCCCATGACCGCCCTTGACGACGATGACGGCGCGCGGGGCGAGGCGGGCGATCGCGGCCGCATGCTCGGCGGGCGACGCGCTGAGCGCGAGGCCCGAGAGCGCGGCCGCCTCGGGACGGTTCGGGGTGATGACGGTGGCGCGCGGGAACAGCTCGGCGACGAGCGACGAGCGGCCCTCGGCATCGAGGAGCTCGGCGCCGCTCGAGGACCCGAGCACGGGGTCGACGACCAGTGGAATCTGGGACGTGCCAGCCTCGCGCGAGAGCGCCTCCGCGAGGGCGCGCACGATCGCCGCGTTCGCGAGCATGCCCGTCTTGACCGCGCCGATCGGCCAATCAAACGCCGCCTCGAGCTGCGCCCGCACCAGCTCGGTCGGCACGGGCAGCCACCCACGAAACCCGCGCGGCCCCTGCGCGGTGATCGCCGTGATGGTCGTCGCGGCGTGCAGCCCGTGCGCGAGCACCGTCCGCAAGTCGGCCTGGATCCCCGCCCCGCCGCTCGAGTCCGAGCCGCCGATCGCGAGGACGACGATGCGCATCGGACCCGACGGCGAAGGGCCCGAGGCGGACGATTGGGGTTCAAAGGGCGCCATGACCGTGCGACGATAGCACCGATGCACCCGCGCGACTTCCAGCTTCCCGCCGCGGCTTTCAGCGGCCCGCGCGACCTCCGGATTCGGTGGCTCGGCACGGCCGGCTTCGAGCTCGTCGCGCCCGACGCCGTTCTGTATATCGACCCGTACCTCACGCGCGTCTCGCTCGGCCGCTTCCTCTTTCGCAAGCTGGTCCCGCACGCCGATCGCATTGCCGCACTCGCCGCCGACGCGGCCCACGCACGCGCGCGCGCCATCCTCGTGAGCCACTCGCACTTCGATCACGCGCTCGACGTGCCGCTCCTCGCGAAGCTCACCGGCGCCCACGTCTACGGCAGCCGCTCGACCGCGAACCTCATGCAGGCCCACGGCTCCGAGGCCGCGACCGCGCTCGAGCATGGTCGGCGGACGACCTTCGACTGCGGCTCCTTCCGCGTGACCGCCGTCCCGAGCGCGCACTCGACGTTCGCGCTCGGCGGGCGCGTGCCCTATGCGGGCGACATCCCGTGCACCTGCGATATCGCCGGGGGCGGGCTCAAGGGCGGCGCCTATCGCTGCGGCGACGTCTTCAATTTCCTCATCGAGTACGGCGACTTCCGCATGTACCACCTGGGCAGCGCGAACCTCGCCGAGGACCAGATCCCGAGCGAGGCGCGCGGCGTCGACCTGCTCCTCCTCTGCATCGTCGCGCGCTTCGCGACCGAGAAGTTCATCCCGCGCACCGTCGCCGCGCTGTCGCCGGGCGCGGTCATACCGATGCACTACGACAACATGTTCCGGCGCGCCGACAAGCCGATGATGCTCTTGCCGCGCACGGACTTCGGCCGCTTCGTCGACGATCTGCGCGCGGTCTCGGGCGAGCCAACCGTCGTCACGCTGCCGCTCACCAGCTTCGCGAGCGCCCCGCCCGCGGCCTCGCCCCTGCCCCCTCCACAAGGACTTACGACCCCATGATCGCGTCCGCCGACCTGCGCGCTCTCCTTGTGAATGCCTTCCCCGACGCCGACCTGCAGCTCACCGATCTGACGGGCGGCCAGGACCACTGGCAGGCGGTCATCGTCAGCGCGGCGTTCGCGGGCGTCGGGCCCGTGGCGCGGCATCGCTTGGTGTACCAAGCATTGGCCGAGGAGATGAAGGGGCCCATCCATGCACTCAGCCTGACCACGCTCGCGCCGGGCGAACCGCGCCCGACCCGCTGAAGCGACGAACGCGCCTGCCGTCGCGCGCACAGACAACCGCGTTATCCCGATAGCCATGGAGCCCGACGGGCGCCTCTGGGTAAGGGATAGGATACCCAAAGGGAGATGCTCGATGACCATGCACACGTGGCCCCGACCGATTCATGCGCTCGCCCAACTCGCCGCCGGACTCGCGGCCGGAGCGCTCGGGGCGTGCTCGGACGACAGCGCCGGGACGGTCGCGAGCGACGCGGCGGTCGCCGCCGAGACCACCGCGTCCGACGACGCCTCCGACGCCACGACCCAAGCGGAGGCGACAGGCGGCGACACCGCCGTGACGACCACGACGCCCGACACGACGACCGCCGAGACGACGGTGTCCGACACGACGCCCATCGCCACGACCACCCCGACGGCACCCGACACCAGCACGACCGAGACCTCCCCCGCGACCACCGCCTGGGTCATCAACGAGATGGTCTGCGCCTCGGCGACCGGCGGCGCCGACTGGTTCGAGCTCTACGTCGCGGGCGCCGGGCCCGTGCGCCTCTCCGACTTCACGATCGTCGACGACAACGCCGCCCACACCGCGGCGGCCTTGCCGGACGTGACGCTCCAGCCGGGTGCGTTCTATGTCGTCACGGCCGCCACCGAAGCCCCCGCGAGCGGTGACCCGTGGGTCCCCTTCGGGCTCGGCAGCGGCGACGCGCTCACGCTCGCCACGGTGTCGGGGACCGTCGTCGACACGCTCGCCTGGCACGCCGGCGACGCGCCCGAAGGCGCCAGCTGGGGCCGCTTGCCCGACGGCAGCCTCACGCTCGGGATGCTCGCGCCGACGCCGGGCGCCGCGAATCAGGCGCTCAGCGCGCCACTCGCGACCGACCCGTTCCCGCAAGATCGCGTCATCCCGGTCGTCGTCGAGATGACCACCGCCGACTGGCAGGCCCTCATCGCCACCGCGCGCGAGGAAATCGATTACCCCGCGACGGTCACCTACAACGGTGTCCGCGTGTCGGACGTCATGATTCGCACCAAGGGGAACTCGAGCCTCAACGCGGTCGCGGGCTCGACCAGCCATCGCTTCAGCTTCAAGATCGACATCAACGACGTCCTGCCGGACCAGCGCCTGCTCGGCCTCAAGAAGCTGGTCTTCAACAACGGCTTCAAAGATCCGACGCTGATTCGCGAGGCGCTGGCCTACGGGATCATGCGCGACTTCGGCGTCCCCACCCCGCGCACGGCCTTCGTCGATCTGACCGTCGCGGGCGAGCACCTCGGGCTCTACACCGTCGTCGAAGCGATCGACGGCGACTTCATCGATCGCTGGTTCGACAACAAGGACGGCGACCTCCTGAAGCCGGAGATGCCCGATGGGGACCTGCGCTGGGAGGACGCCAACGCCTCGTCGTACGTCGGCGTCGCGCTCGAGACGAACACCGACACGTCCGACATGTCCTCGTTCATCCACCTGCTGGACGTCCTCAACCACGGCACCGCGAGCGACTATGCAACCGTCCTGGACACCGAGGAGATCCTGCGCGTGACCGCCATCAATGCGCTCTTGGTGAACCTCGACAGCTACCTGGGCATGGGCCACAACTACTACCTCTATGACAACGGCGGCCTCTTCGCGATGATCCCGTGGGACGCCAACGAGGCCTTCGGCAACTTCAACTGCAACTGCTCGAAGGACGGCCTCATCGCGTTCGCGATGGACGCGCCGACCTGCGGCGTGGCGACGCAGAAGCCGCTCGTGGCGAAGCTCCTGGCCGTCCCGGCGCTGCGCGACCGCTACCACGCGATCATCGGCGAGCTGCTGGACGGTCTCTTTTCCGAGAGCCAGATGGCCGCGCGCATCGACGCCGCCGCCGATCTGATCCGACCCTACGTCATCGCCGACACGACGAAGTTCTACTCGACCGAGGCCTTCGAGACCGGCCTCGTGTCGGACTCGACGAGCACGGGCCCGGGCTCGAATGGAACCTCGTTCGGCCTCGCGAGCTTCGTGACGAAGCGTGGCGCGGCGGTGCGCACGCAGCTGGGTACCACCAGCACCGCGACCCAGGGTTGCACCGGCGGCACAGGCCCCGGGAATCCGGGGGGCCCGAAGTGCCCGGACGGGATCTGCGACGCGGCCGAGCAGCAGAACCCGCAGCTGTGCCCGGCGGATTGCGACTGACGGTGAGCCGTAGTCCGGGCGTCAGGCCGTAGGCGACCGCCCCTCGGCCCCGAAACCCGCGGCCCGGGCGGCCCCGGTCGCATCGCACGCGACGCACGGCAGCCGCCCGCGCGCCCCGCACAGATCGCAGGGCACACGTCCTTTGGGGCCGGCGACCTGGCAGGCGCAGGTCGTCGCGATCTCGCCGCGTCCGCGACACGTGGGACAGCGGCGGCTGTCGATGCGGCGCGGCGCTTGGAGCGCGGTACACTCCGGCTCCGGGCAACGCGTGAGGACGGCGCCGCTCCCTTCGCAGCGCGGACAGGGCCGATCGCCGGAGCCGTCGCAGCCGGGGCAGCGCACGCTGCGCTCGCCGCGGCACACCGGACAGGCGCGCCGGATGAGCGCGCGGAGCGCGTCGGCCGCGGCGAGGCGGACGCCGATATGGCGCGTCGAGAGGCCGAGCGCGGCCTCCTCGAGCCAAAGCGCGAGGTGCTCGACGCGCATCGTCGCGATGAGTCCGAGACGCTGCGGCAAATGGTCGGGCGGCGTCTCCTCGATGACGTGCTCGAAGCGCCCGGCGACCTCGGGCACCGCCGCGTCCGCGCGCGACAGGCCGAGCCACGGCTCGAGCCCCTCGATCGTCAACGTTTGCGCGCCCCCGATCGCCTCGCACACCGCCTCGCGCGACGGCAAGAGCCCGTGCTTGGCGAGCCCTTCGCGCGCCGCGTGCGCGACGCGGTACTCGGAGTCGACGGCCAGCGCGAGGAGCCGATCCACCGCGGTGCCGACATCGCAGACCCAAAGTGCGTAGGTCTGCGCCGCCCCCTGACGCACTTCCCACCAGGGGTCGCGCGCGAGGCGTTCGAGCAGCGGCAGCGCCACCTTCCCGAACGTCGCTAGCGCGCGCGCCACGAGATCGCGGTCCTCCTGGAACGGGCTCGCCAGCCCTTGCGACGCGCCCTCGGCGGCCGCCTCGGTCCCGATCCACGCGAGCGCCTGGAGCGCCGCCTTCCTCACGTCGTCGTCGTCTTGCAGCAGCTCGCGCGCGAGCGCCGCGACGCCGGCGTCGTCGCCCGGACGCGCGAGCGCCTGGCAGATCCCCTCGCGTGCCCGCCAGCTCCAAGGGGTCTCGCGCGCCGCATCCTCGAGCAAGACGGCGTCGACCTCGCAAAGACCGCGCACGAAACGCGCGCGATGCGGAGTCGCTTGCCAGGTGTGGTCCAGGCCGCGCAGTGTGGCCTCGACGCCTCCCGGCGCCGCCAGCGCCGCGCCGATGTCGAGACGCGCGACTGCGATCGGGGCGCGCGCGGCCTCGTCGGGCTCGAACGTCGGCAGGCGCTCGAGGACCTCGAGGACCTCGGCGCGAAAGACGTGCCCACCCAAGCGGAGCGCCCCCACCAACGTCGCCCCATCGGCATCGGCGGTCGCCTCGAGGAGCTCGCGCGGACGGCGCGCGGCCAGCGCGATGAGCGTTCGTTCGCGCGGCGTCGCCGGGTGCCAACCACGGACCGCGAGCGCATCCATCGCGGCGAAGCGGACGTCCTCGTCGGCGTCCTCGAGCGCTTCGAGGAGGCAAAGCACCGCCTCGTCACCCGGCACGGTCGCGAGGACCTCGCACGCGGCGCGCCGACGCTTCCAGCTCCCGCGCGCCATGGTGCGGCGGATCCCCGGAAGGGTCTGCGCGCCGGCCTCCTTGGCGCGCTCGATGGTATCGGGCAGCTCGTCGGTCGGGCGGAAGAGCAGCGCGTGGCCGGCCATCTCACCGGCGCTGGGCGCGGTCCCCGTCAGCGCGTGGAGCGCGGCGAGGGCGGCGAGGCGCGGTGCGTCCTGGGTGTCCGAGAGGCCGAGCGTGCGGAGCGCGAAGACGACTTCGTGCGCGCCGAGTCGCGCGATGGCACGCGCCGCGCCGGCACGCGCCGACGGGTAGTAGCGCGTCTCGAGCGCCGCCAGCAGGTATTGGATCTGCTCGCTGCCGGCGATGGCGCAGTAGTCGTCGACGGCGTCGTCGTCGGCCCACTTGAGGCGGCGCTTGAACACCTCGGCGAGCCCCTCGGCCAGGCCCCGCGCGCCGAGCTCGCGAAGCGCGGTGGCGACGGTGCCTTCCAAGGCCCGATAGCGGCGGGCCGCATCGATGAGGCGAGGGCCATCGGCCTGACTCCCGATGCGTCCGACCGCCTCGACGATCGCACGACGCAGCGCCGCGTTCGGCACCTCGATCGCCCCGAGCAGCGCCTCGCGCGCGGCCACGCGTCGATCGAGCGGCACACAGGTCGACAGCTCGATCACGTGCTCGCTGTCGCCCGACCAGAGCGCCACGCGCAGCCGATCGAGCTCGTCGCGCGCGAGGATCGACGGCGGCAGCGCGACGACCTCCGCGACGGGGCCAGCCTCGGCCGCGGCGCCGTCGGCGTCGGCCGCGCCCGCTGGAGCCGAACGCCCGGCGGCGCGTTGCGCGAGCGCCTTGCGGACCTCTACGTCGGGATGATCGGCCCACGCGCGAAAGAGCGCCTGGCCCGCCTCCTGCGCCCAAAGCGGGTCTTCACCGCAGCGCTCGAGCACGTGGCCGATGACGTCCGGCGCGCGCTCGCGCGGAAGGTGCGCGAGAAAGGCGTGTGGCAGCGGAAGGGCCTCGGCGGGCCCCTGCGCCTCGGTTTCGCTCAGCGCACCGGCGCGTCGACACCAGCGCGCCGCGAGCGCCGCACGCACGGGCGCGGGCCAATGCTCGAGGGGATACGCCGCGAGCGCCGATCCCGCACCGCACGCGACGAGCTCATCGACCAGCGCACCCGCGGAATCGCGATCGACGCCGACCGCGACGCCCTCGGCGATGAGCGACACGAGGTCCGCGCGACCCGGGTCGAACTGCCGCGCGAGGAGCACGGTTGTGCGCCGGGCGGCGATACCCCAGAGCTCGCGATCGAGGATCGCGCCGCGCGCCCAGTGGATGAGCTGCGTCGCACCCGCGCGCAAGAGGCCCCGCCCGAGGCCCTTCAAGACCGCGTGATCGAGGCCGCCCGAGGCCGCCCCCAACGTCACGATATCCCGCGCGATCGCGCGGGCCGACGGATCGCCGCGGCGCGCGGCCACCCCCACGGCCAGCGCGACGACCGCAGCGACGAGCGGATCGGGCAGCCGCATCACCTGGTCCGCGCGCTCGAGCGAGAGCGGCAGGACCCCCGTCAGCGCCAACGCCACCGCCACGACGAGGCGACGGTCGCCGCGTCCGGCCTCCAGATCGAGCCACGCACGATCGAGCGAGGGCCCGTCACGGCCGCGCCCCGCGAGCGCGGCGTCGATGACCGAGGCCGAGAGCCCGAGCGCGGTCAGGCGTTGGATCGCGCCGTCGATACCGCCCGAGGCGTGCGCGGTGCCCGGGCCGTTGGCGCCGCTCGCGGCCGGCCCGACCAGCGCGAGCGCGATGAGGCGCTCCTCCTCGGACAGCGGCGCGAGCGCCTCGTCCTCGTCCGCGAGCGTCCAGCGCGGCCGCGCGAACAGGGCCCAGCCCGCGCCAGCGGCGCGTGCGTAGAGCTCTGCCGACTCGCGTGGAGGAGACCCCATCCGATATGATCGACCACGGAACGCGGGTCCCCGTCAAATCGGCTCGCGAAGGCCGCGAAGGCCCGAACGCCCGAGTCAGGTCGCGGCGGCGCTCGCGGGTGCGGTGGCGGCGGCAGCACCGCCCGGACCCGGCTCACCCCGGACCAGACGCGCCTGCACGACGTCCTCCTCGAAACGCACGCCGTTGAGGCGCACGCACAAGAGGAAGTCGCGCGCGCTGTAGCGCGTCAGCATGTCGTCGATGATGGCGTGGGCCTTGTCGGTCTCGATGCGCTCGATGGCCTCGACGTCCTCGTTGATCGCGCGCACGTGCGTCACGATGTCGCGGTACATCGGGGCATGCGCCTCGTTCCAGAAGATGATGAGCAGGTTGGCGAAGAGCTCGTGGCCCGGGTCGCCGAAGACCTCTTTCTGAGCGATCTGCTTGATGCGACCGCGGCCGATCTGGTCGGGGCGATAGCCCTTGAAGTACTTGAAATGAAAGGCCTTATCGGCCTTGGCCATCTCGACGACGACGCGCTTCGGGTTCGCGTGGCGCAGGATCTCGTCGAAGTGATCGCTGATGGAACGGAGCGCTTGGATCGGCATCTGAGGCCTTCCTCGAAGTGAGCGGCGCGTAAGGTCGACGAAACGGCGCTCGGTTTCAAGCGTTTCGTGATGGCCCGTGATGGCCAGGCCGCGCCGGCCCCCGGGGCGGCGATCAACCGATCGCGATGTGGACCGGCTCGAGGACGCGCGCGATCAGCCCGGGCGTGAGCGCGGCCCACGGCTCGGACCCGAGCGCCGCGGCGCGTGCGCGAAGTGAGCTCACGGCCGCGTCGATCGCGCCGGTCGCGTGGAGAAGTTGCAGCCCCTCGGCCACCATGGCGAAGCTCGTCTCGGCTCGCGGCGCATGGACGATCGCGAGCAGCCGCGCGGCACTTTGCGAGGGCGCATGCTCGGCCGCCCAGGCCACCGGGTACGAGATCTTGCCTTCGGCGAGATCGGTCGCCGGCACCTCGCGTCCCTTGTCGCCGACGAGATCCAGGAGGTCGTCCTGCAGCTGGAAGAAGACCCCGAGCGCGGCGCCGAAGGCCGAAAGCGCGGAGGCGTCCTCGCTCGAGACGCGCGCCGCGCGCGCACCCGCGTCGTAGCAGGCGCGAAAGAGGGCGCCGGTCTTGCCGCTCGCCATCGCCTCCCAGGCCGGAACCGACGGCCGCGGCGCGGTCTGCAGCACGAACTCGGCCGCCTGCCCGCCGACCACGTCGATGATCGCGCGGTTCGTCACGCTCGCGACCTCGGCGCCGACCGAGGTCCGGAGGATGCGCGCGAGCCCGAGACAAATCATGGTCGTGCCGACGTTGATGGCCTGCGGCATCCCCCAGCGCACCCAGACCGCGGGCTGACCGCGCCGCGTCGTGTCGCCGTCTTGCACGTCGTCGTGGACGAGCGTGCCGTTGTGGATGAGCTCGAGCCCGACCCCGAGGTCGATCGCCTCGTCGACCGCGGACGCACCGGCCCCGAGCGACGCCGCGAGCCATGGCGGTAGCAACGCGCGCAGCCGCTTGCCACCCGCCCCCACGTGATAGCCCATGGCCTCGGCAAGGACGCCCTCACCCGCGACGGCCGCCGCGAGATGCGCCTCGAGCGCGTCGCCGAAACGCAGGCGGGCGGCCTCGAAAGACATCGGCGTTTCGCCACCGACCTCGGCCCCGCCGCTCACCGCGCCGCTCGGACTCACGCGTCCCGCTTGCGAAGAGCGCTCCGTGCAAGGCTCGGAGCCGCGAGCGGGGCCGGGGCCCCACGGAGAAGGCGCAGCCTTTGGAGCGCTTGCCCGCGGCGAACTCACGCGTCCGCCCCGACCCTCAGCCCTTCGCCCGGGAAGGCCACTTCGACGCGCTGGAACCCCAGCTCGGCCGCGGCCTGGGCCGCCCGATCGAGCGTATCCGCGTCGTCGGCCAGCGCCCAGACGCTGTCGCCGCCGCCCGCGCCGCTGGTGCGACCGACCGCGCCCGCGTCCTCGATCGCGCCGAGAAGTTGGTGCTGCCCGGCCGCGAGGATTCCGATCTCGCCGATGCGATCGAACGTCGCGAGCTCCTCTTGGACCTGCGCCGCCGCGCCGAGAATCCAACCCACGTCGCCCTTCTGAAACGCCCGCACGAGGTCCTCGGTCTCGGCCGCAAACGGATCGACGCAGGCCTCGAAGCTCTCGGGGTCTTCTTCGCGCCAGCTCTCGACGCGCGCGAGATAGTCGACCGTCTTGGCCCCCTGCCCGCACGTGAAGACCGCGGCGTGGAGCCCGCGCGGCCACGCCAGCGGTGTGACGACGAGCGTCGTGGGGTCGAACATGACGAGCCCGCCGGTGAGCGCGGTCGCGACATCGTAACCGCTGCCCCGTCCGCCCTGCGCGGCCCGATGGGCTTCGAGGAGCAGCGGCAACGGCCCGCCTGCGCCCGGCACGACGGCGCCTTCGATCAGGCTGAGGGCCCCGTACGCCGCGACGCAGAGCGCCGCCGAGGCCCCGAGCCCGGGCTTGCCCGGTCCCGCCCCGAGCTCGCTCTCGACCGTGATGCGCCCGCCGTCGATCCGACCGGCCACGCGGCGCACGACCTCGCGCAGGACCGGCACGCTGTCGAGCGCTGCCTCGGAGAGACCAAGCTGCGACGCGGTCACGCGCCAGGGCCCAGGCCCGGGCACGATCTCGACGCGCAGCCGGCGCTGGACGGCGACTGCGACCGCCTGCAGCTTGCGCTCGAGCACGACGTATTCGCCTGCGAGCATCAGCTTTCCGGGGGCACTGGCGGCAATCACGGCTCTTTCCTCGACACGCCCTGGAGCGACCCGGTGTCTTCGTGAGGGTCGCCCAGCGACCCATCCTGCGACGGCCCGACCGGCCGCGCCACCAGCCCATCGCCAGCGGTTGTTCGAATGGTATGCGCCACGCCCGGGACGTTCGTCAATCGCGTCGCCACCTCGGCCGCGTGCTCCGGGAGCGTGAAGACCTTCACGTTCGGCCCGGCATCGAGCGTCGCGCCGCACACGACGCCCTCGGCGCGGAGGCGCTCGACCTCGCGCAGGACCGCCACCGACGCGGCCGCCCAGTAGAAGATCGGCGGATCGGCCGCCATCGCCGAGGCGTGCATGCGCCAGGTCGAGCGCTCCATCGCGTGAAAGAGGCGCGGCAGGTCGCGCGCTGCCAGCGCTTGGAGCGCCTCGTCGAACGTCGCGTGCGCCTGCGCGACCCAGGGCCCATAATAAGGAGAGGTCGTCGCGGTGTGGTTCATCGCGTCGCGCGAGCCGATGGCCTTGCGCCCGGTGCCGACGACCGCGATGACGACCGCGATCGGCACGTGGTCCGTGGGCGCCACGGGGCGCGCCGTCGGCCCGTCCCAGGCGACCCAGCCGCCGAAGACGCTGCGCGCGCCGCTGCCCGAGCCGATGCGGGCGAGACGCGAGATCTCGGTGGCCGCCTCTGGATCGGCGGGGTCGAGGCCGGCACAGCGACCGGCGGCACCGGCCAGCGCCGCCATCCCCGAGGCGCTCGAGGCGAGCCCGGCCGCCGTCGGGACGTGGTTCGCGCTGACGATCTCGAACGGGGCGCGTACGCCATGGCGGCGGCGCAGCGCGTCGAGGAGCGCCACCGCGCGCGCGCGCTCCTCGCCGACCAAGCGCACGCCGTCGAGCGTCAGGCAGTCCTCGTCGCGCTCGGGCGCAAAGCGTGCGCGCGTCTCCGTGTAGAGATCGGCGAGCGTCAGCGACAGGCTCGGCACCGCCGGGAGGTTCACCTGATCGGGGTGCTTGGCCGGCGCCTTACCCCAGTACTTGATGAGAGCGATGTTGACGTTCGCGCGGGCCCACACCCAACCGTCCAAGACGAGCTCGCTCATGCCTTCGGCTCCGCAGTGCCCGCATCGTTCGCGAAGGCCCGGCTTGGGTCCGCCTCGGACCCGGAAGCCGGGCTGCCCGCGAAAAACGCGTCCGTCGCGCCCAGCGCGCGCCACACCTGATCGAGCTGCGCGTCCGCCGGCGCGAGCGCGATGACGGCCCCGCCGAAGCCTGCGCCGGTGACCTTGGCGCCCCAGGCACCGAGGCCGCGCGCCACGTCGATCATCGCGGCTTGCACCGGCAACACCGCGCCGACCGCTTCGAGCAAGGCGCCCATCTCATTCATTTGTACACCAACTATCTCCCAGGCCTGGCGCGCGAGCGCGTCCCGCCCTTCTACCGCGGCAACGTGGGCGCGCGCGAGCAGCGCTTCGAACGCGGGATGCATCCGGCGCCAGGCCGCGACCGCGGCGACCGAGGCCTTGGTGGACTGCGTGCGTGGCACGACCCCGACCCAGAGCGGCGGCCGGATCGTGTCGAGCGCCTCGAGCACCAGCGGCGCCTGCCCCGCCTCGAGCCACACCGGCCGCCCGAACGCGACGGTCGCGTCGTCGATCCCGCTGGGCGTCCCGTGCGCGATCCGCTCGAGCGCATGGGCGCGGGCCCG
>SXIE01000061.1 GCA_005772945.1 Pseudomonadota bacterium | reverse complement strand
GCTCGAAGCCTTGCGCGCGCGTCCAGGCGAGGCCCTCGCTGAGTCTTGCGACGTCGCGGCCGCGGACACCGTAGGCCAAGAAGCGCAGGCCGTAGTCGCCGGTGCGCGCGGCGTCCTTCTGCTTGATGCCGCCGGCGCAGGTGTTGCGCGGGTTGGCGAAGGTCTCGGCGAAGCGCGCGCGAAAGACCGAGAGTGGCAAGAAGACCTCGCCGCGCACTTCGGCGGGCCCGTCGGCGATGCGCTGCGGGATGCTCGGGATGAAGCGCGCGTTGGCGGTGAAGCGCTCGCCCTCGGTGCCATCGCCGCGCGTGACGGCGGCCACGAGATGCCCGCGCGCGTCGTAGCGAAGCGATGCGGCAACGCCGTCGATTTTCGGGGCCTCGAGCAGGTCGCCGACGAACGCGGCCGCCCAGCTCTGGACGGTCGCGGCGTCGTAGGCCTTCTCGAGCGACAGCATCGCGGAGTCGTGGCGCATGAGGCCAGCCGCGTCCGAAGCGGCGCGCGGGGCGGCGTCCGAGACGAGCTCCGCCAAGGCGGGGTGGCCGGGCGCCAGGGCGGCGAGGCGGCGCGTGAGCGCGTCGAAGGCCCAGTCGGAAATGACGGGATCGTGCGCCACGAAGTAACGCCAGTTGTGGTAGCGAATCGCCGCCGCGAGCTCGTCGACGGTCATCGCCTCGGGCGGCTTGTCGGCGGGCTGGGGGGGCTCGGGGCGGCTCTGCATGGGGACCTCGTGGCGTATCCGACGACGCGCGTCGCGCTGTTGAACCGCACCTCGCGGGCGTGTGCAACCCTCATGGCACGATCCTTTCGTGGCCGTTCGGGAACCGCCGTCGTGGCGCGCCCTTCGCGCGAAGGCGCGGACCCTGCTACGCTGGCGGGCGTGGTCATGCCGCTCCCAGAGTTCGACTTCGAGGCCGCCTGGCGGTGGCTCTCGAGCCTCGCGCCGCGTGGGATCCAGCTGGGGCTCGCGCGCACCGAGGCGGCCCTCGAGCGGCTCGGGAACCCGCATGAGGGCATGGTCGCGGTCACCATCGCCGGGACCAACGGCAAGGGCTCGACGGCGAGTTTCCTCGCGGCCATCCTGCACGAGGCCGGGTACCGCGTCGGGCTCTACACGAGTCCGCACTTGGTGTCGGCGACCGAGCGGATCCGGATCGGCGGACACACCATCTTGCCCCGCGACTTCGCGCGCTGGGCGTTCATCGTGCGTGAGGCTATCGAGCCGGACGACGCGCGTGCGCCCATTCCGCTGACGCAATTCGAGGTGCTCACGGTGATGGCGCTCGGCTATTTCCACGAGCGCCAGATCGATATCGCGGTGCTCGAGGTCGGGCTCGGCGGGCGGCTCGATGCGACGAACGTCGTCCCCGCCAAGGTCGCGGTGCTGACGGCGATCGGCAAGGACCACGAGCAGATCCTCGGCAACAACTTGCGCGCCATCGCGCGCGAAAAAGTGGCCATCGCGAAGCCGGGCGCGGCGCTCGTCAGCGGCGTCCGCCCGAGCCTCTGGCACAGCGTGGTCGGCCCGTGGAGCCGCGAGAATCGCTGCCGCGCGCGCCGCCGCCGCGTCGACTTCGTGCACACGTGGCTGCCGGGTGGCTTTCGCTATCGCGGCTGGATCCATCGCGCGGGGCCGGTCCACCTGGCGCTCGCGGGGCGGCATCAGGGGAACAACGCGGCGCTGGCGTGTGCGGCGGCCGAGTGCCTGGTGGACGAGGGCTACCGGATCCGCGCGACGGATTTGGCCGAGGGGCTCTTGCGTGCGCGGCACCGGGCGCGCCTCGAGCGCCTCGAGCCGACCGGGCAGTGGCCGGCGCTGCTCATCGATGGCGCCCACAACCCGATGGGCGCGCGCGTCCTTGCGCGGCACCTGGCGGCGTTCCTGCCCGAGCGCCCGCGCGTGCTCCTCTATGGCGTCAATCCCGACAAGGACGTCGCGACGATGCTGCGGGTGCTCGCGTGCGAGGCGGATGCGATCGTCCTGACGCAATCGGAGGCGCGCCCGGTCGCGGATTTTGCGCCGTATGTGGCGATGGCGCGCATCGCGTCGCCGCGCGTGGACGTGGTCGCGGAGCCGCGTGCGCCCGCGGCGCTCGATCTTGCCAGGGCCCTGGCGGGGGCGCACGGCGGCGTTGCGCTGACCGGGAGCCTCTACCTGATCGGGGATCTCCTGCCGCTCATCCCGGCGGTCGTCCGCGACGCGGGCGCCGTGAGGCTGGTCACTTCTTCGTGAGGCGCGACCACGGGAAGCCGGCGCAGCCTTTCCCGTCGAGGTCGCCGCGGTCGATGCCGGTCTCGGGCGCGTCCTCGGCGGCGGCCTGGGTCGCGATGCCGTAGACGGTCGTGCAGTAGTGGAAGGTGTCGGCCGCGGGCTCGGTCCAGACGATCCGCGAGTAGGTGTTGGGGGCGAACTGGGCGTCGGTCGGGCTCAGGGTGATCGCGACGTTGTCGTCGTTGTCGTAGGCGATGATCGCTTGGGTGCCGAAGTTGGTCCAGGCCGTGTTCGAGATCGACTCGTCGCCGTGGACGCTCGTCCATAGGCCGCCGATTTCGAGGTCGGCGACGGGCTCGGTTTCCGGGCCGGTCTCGGTGGCGCCGGTGGTGTCGCCGGTGGTGTCGCCGGTGGTGTCGCCGGTGGTGTCAGGGGCCGTCTCAGCCGCCGTTTCAGCGGCCGTCGCAGTCGCCGTGTCGGACCCGTCGAGGGTCGTCGCGTGGCTGTCGGCCACCCCATTGCCATCATCGTCGCACGCGGCCACTGCTACCGCGCTGCCGATCGCCAAACCCAAGGTCCATCCCCGGAAACCCATCGCCTTACGCATCCGATCCTCGCCATATACGCGGCTTGGACGAGGGGGGCGAGGGGTGACGCGTCGGGACTTCCGGCGGCCATGGAACCCTCGCGACCTCCCACCGAAGCCGCGTCTCTAGGGGTGCATGGCGCCGAGTATCCTGACTGCTGGTTCGTCCTCGCCCGAGCCTTCCCAAGGGTATCGCGGCCGCCTTCGCGCGCTGCGAGCCTCAGTGGCTTGCGGGTGGACGCTGGCGCAACGTGCGCAGGTCCACCGTGCCTCGGGTTCGTCCCCAGTCTACAGTTGCGGGGGCAGTGCCGGATTCACACCGGCTTCCTCGGGCGCCACCCACGATTTGAGGAGCGCACCTAGCGCGGCGTGCGTCCCGGGTCAACCACGGTTAGGATGGGCGGCGAGAGGGGCCGCAATCGCGGCGCCGCCCGAGATGCGCGAGGAGCACGTGATGCAGCGGTATGTGGTGAAGCCGGGGGGCGCGTTCGATCTGAGCCAGTTCGATCCGCGCGAGACGAGCATGTGCGAGGGCGATAAGAAGGACGGCGAGCGCGCGTTCCATGCGCTCAATAAACGGCTCGAGGCGCTGCAGGAGCTGCTGTATGCCGACGGGCGCCACAAGGTGCTGGTGGTGCTGCAGGGGATGGACACGTCGGGCAAGGATGGGGCGGTTCGGCATATCTTCGACGGCGTGAACCCCACGGGTGTGCGGGTGGCGTCGTTCAAGCGGCCGACCGAGCTCGAGCTGGCGCATGACTACCTGTGGCGCGTGCATGCGCAGGCGCCGCGCAGTGGCG
>SXIE01000060.1 GCA_005772945.1 Pseudomonadota bacterium | reverse complement strand
CTACCTGCGCATCGTCAAGACGATGTACTTCGACGATCCCGCGCCGGCGTTCCACAAGGGCGACGAGGGCCCGCTGCAGGGGGGACTGATCGCGGTCGCCGCGGTGGCGATCTCGCCGCTCGGCTACCTCGCGATCCCGTTTCTGGCGGCGTGGAGCACGGCCGCGGCGCAGGCGCTGTTCTGATCCGCCACGTCGGCGAGACCGGCTCGACCAACGCCGATCTCGCCGCGCTTGCCCGTGATGGCGCCACGGAGGGGACTTGGCTCCGCGCCGATCGTCAGGTTGCGGGCAGGGGGCGTCAGGGACGCGCGTGGGCGTCGCCCGTGGGCAACCTGTACGCGAGCACGCTCGTCCGCCCGCGCGCCAGCGACCCGCCCGCACCGACGCTGACGCTGGTCGCGGCGGTGGCGCTCCACGAAGCGGTGTCGGTGTTTTTGGCGGGCGCCTCGATCAAATGGCCCAACGACCTGCTGCTCGGCGGGGCGAAGCTGTCGGGCATCCTCCTCGAAGGCGCGGGCGACGCGGTGATCGCCGGCGTCGGCGTCAACCTCGCGCACCACCCCGACTTGCCCGACCGCGCAACGACGAGCCTCGCCGCGCACGGCGTCGATGTCGCGCCGGAGACCCTGCTCGACGTGCTCGTCGACACCTTCGCGCGCTGGCTGTCGACCTGGCGAGGGCAGGGGCTCGCCCCCGTCCGCGCCGCCTGGCTCGACCGCGCGCATGTCGTCGGTACCGCGCTCAGTGTCCGCCAACCCGACCGCAGCCGCCTCGACGGCCTGTTCGACGGCCTCGACGGGGGCGGCGCGCTGCTTCTGCGCTTGGGCGGCGGCGAGCGGCGTGTCATTCACGCGGCCGACGTATTCCTGCTCTAGGGACCCGAACCATGCTGCTTGCGATCGATGCCGGCAACACCAACGTCGTCTTCGCGCTGGTCGACGAGGCGCGGACGATCCGCGCGCGTTGGCGCATCGCCACGGATCCGCGCCGCACCGCGGACGAATACGCGGTGTGGTTGAGCCAGCTGCTCGCACTCGAAGGCTTCTCGCGCGACGACGTCACCGGCGTGATCGTCGCCACGGTCGTGCCGCGCGCGCTCCACAACCTTCAGGTGCTGAGTTCCAAGTATTTCCGTACCGAGGCGCTGGTCGCCGGCCGCGCGCCGGTCGAGTGGGGGATCGCGATCGACGTCGACGAGCCTGCCTCGCTCGGCGCCGACCGGGCGGTCAACACGATTGCGGCGCACGCGCTCCACGCCGGCGACCTCATCACCATCGATTTCGGCACCGCGACCACCTTCGACGTCAGCGACTATACCGGCGCCTACAAGGGTGGGATCATCGCGCCCGGCATCAACCTGTCGCTCGACGCGCTCGTCACCGCCGCCGCCAAGCTGCCGCGCATCGCGATCGAGGCCCCCGCGACGCCGAGCGTCGTCGGTCGCAACACCGTCGACCAGATGCACATCGGCATCTTCTGGGGCTACGTCGCGATGATCGAAGGGCTCGTCGCCCGCCTCAAGGCGGAGGTGGGGCGCCCCGTCAAGGTCATCGCCACCGGCGGCCTCGCCGCGCTGTTCGAGCAACACACGACCGTCTTCGACCATGTCGAGCCCGACCTGACCATCCAGGGGCTGGCGATGATGTGGCGAAATGCCCATATCGCCTGAACCACGCCCGCGCCGGGCGGCCATCCGGCGCACCTAATCAACGAAAGATCTGAATGACTCCCAAGAACGAACTCCTCTTCTGCGCCCTCGGCGGCTCGGGAGAGATCGGCATGAACGTCAACCTCTACGGCACGCGCGGCAAGTGGCTGATGGTCGACTGCGGCATCACCTTCGCCGACCCGGCCTATCCCGGCATCGACGTCATCCTCCCCGACCTCCAGTTCATCGAGGACCGCCTCGACGACCTGGTCGGCATCGTGCTGACCCACGGGCACGAGGACCATATCGGCTCGCTGCCCTATCTCGCCGAGGACCTCGGCGTGCCGCTCTACGCGACGCCGTTCACCGCCGGGCTGATCCGCGGCAAGCTCGAGGAGGAGGGCTCGGTCAACCGCGTCAAGCTCCACGTCATGAAGATGCGCGAGCGCTTCGACATCAAGCCGTTCGGGATCACCTTCGTGCCGCTCTCGCACTCGATCCCCGAGAGCTGCGCGCTCCTGATCGATACGCCCGAGGGCAAGGTATTCCACACCGGCGACTGGAAGCTCGATCCCACCCCGGTGATCGGCAAGCCCGCGTCGCCGGAGGAGCTGAAGGCGATCGGCGACGCCGGCGTCGACGTCCTCGTCTGCGATTCGACCAACGTCTTCAACAACGAGGCGTCGGGGTCCGAGGCGAGCGTCCGCAAGGGGCTCGCGGAGACGGTCGCCAAGGCCAAGGGCCGCGTGATGGTGACGAGCTTTGCCTCGAACGCCGCGCGGCTGCAGACGCTGGGGCAGGTGGCGAAGGAGACGGGCAGGAAGCTGTGCGTCACGGGCCGCTCGCTCGACCGCATCCTCAAGGTGTCGCGCCAGACCGGCTACCTGTCCGACTTCCCCGAGACGGTCGACCCCGAGACGGCGATGCGGCTGCCGCGCAACAAGATCCTGGTCGTCGCGACCGGTGGCCAGGGCGAGCCGCGCGCCGCGCTCAGCCGCGTTGCCGAGGGCTCGCACACGATCAGCGTCGAGGCGGGGGACACGGTGATCTTCTCCGCCAAGCAGATCCCCGGCAACGAGGTCGCGGTCGGCCGCATCCAAAACCTGCTCGCCGCCAAGGGCGTCGAGATGGTGACCGAGCGGCAGGCGCACGTCCATGTCTCGGGCCACCCCGGCCGCCCCGAACTCGCCCAGATGTACGAGTGGATCCGGCCCGAGCTGCTGGTCCCCGTCCACGGCGAGATGCGCCACATGATGGAGCACGCGCGCTACGGCCTCGCGCAGGGCGTGCCGCAGTCGATCGTCCAATCGAACGGCGACGTCGTGCGGCTGCTGCCGGGCAAGGCGAAGAAGGTCGGTACCGCGGCGGTGGGCCGGCTGGTGCTCGACGGCGACGTCATCCTGCCGTCCGACGGCTCGACGATCAACGAGCGCCGCAAGCTCGCGCTCAACGGCCAGATCTCGGTCGCGGTAGCGCTCAAGGACGGCCGTCTCGTCGGCCGTCCGCAGGTCAAGCTGCAGGGCGTGCCGGTCGAGGACGAGCGCGAGCAGTTCGTCGCCGACGCGGTCGAGGCGGCGGCGCAGGCGCTTCGCTCGACCAAGCGCGGGATCGACCGCGCGCGCGAGGACGTGCGCCTCGCGGTGCGCAAGGTGGCGACGCAGTGGACCGGCAAGAAGCCGATCGTCGACGTACTGCTGATCGAGGCGTAGGATGCGCTGGACCTCGGCGCTGGCGATCTACATCCTGTTCTGGTCGTTCAGCGTCTTCCTCGTCCTCCCCTTCGGCGTGCGCACCACGCGCGAGGCGGGGGGCGAGCACGTCCCCGGCCAGGCCGAGAGCGCCCCGCACGAGTTCAGCGTCGGGCGGATGGCGGTGCGCGTGACGATCGTCGCGACGATCCTGTTCGTGCTGTTCCAGCTCAACTACCGCTACGGCTGGATTACCGCGCGCGATGTCGACCTGTTCCACCGCATGGACATGGAGACGCGTTAGGGATCTGGCAGATCACCCTCACCCTTCGCGGGCTTCGCCCGCTCTTCCCTCTCCCGATGGGAGAGGGAGGGAGGCGCGCAGCGCCGGAAGGGTGAGGGTGTTTCGGCGTTCTACCGCAGCCGCTCGATCGCCTGCGCCAGCGCGACGTAGAGCTTGCCCATGTCCGACGACAGCAACGTCACGCCCAGCGGCGATCCGTCGCGCTGCGCCAGCACCTGACGGAGCATCCCCTCGAAATCGTGAATGTAGCGGTTGACCTGCTCGCGGAACGCGGGCGCGTCGTCGTAGAGCCGCGCGATGTCGCGCGCCTCGGTACCGTCGAGTAGTCGCACGGCACGCCTCGTGAAGACGCCGCGATCGCCCTTCAGATACGCCGCCCAGGCGCTGTCCGACACTTCGTGGGCAAACGCCTTGGAGATGTCGATCGAGGCGGAGTTGAGCGCTTCAACCAGCAACGAAACGCGGCGCGCGAAATTATCGCGGTCGGCATTTTCGCGCTCGGCGCGGGCTTCGTCGATGCGCGCCTCGACCTGCG
>SXIE01000059.1 GCA_005772945.1 Pseudomonadota bacterium | reverse complement strand
TCGGTGCATTATTCATTCAGCTAAGCGCCGCCCCCTTTGACGGGGCACCGCCCGCCACCGCCGCCATTGCTCGCGGAGCGGCAGCCCTTTGCGCCGGAGAGCGTGAGCGGGGCGTGGTCGGCGCGGCGCACGAGCGCGCCGAGCGCTGGGCCTCCGGTGATCGCGCCGCCTGCGGCAACGAGCGCCGCGTGGCGCGCGCGCTCGAGGGGGCTCGACTCGGGGGCGGTGGTCACGCTGCGAGTCATAGGCTGGCCGCGCCCGGACGGGAAGTGGCTGAAAGTGGCCGCGGGTCGTCGAGCTTCTTGAGACTTCGCGTGTCGTGGGCGATGGTGGCACGGTATTCAGTCGCGTGGGCTGCGCGTGTCGCGGCCTTCGCGGATCCCGAGCCGAGGAGCCGACGTGTCGACGGATGACCCGAACGATGATCCGCTGGAGGAGGGCGACGCGGGTGGCTCGGCGAGGCGGAGCGCCGAGCAGGCCGGCCGTCGGGTCAGCGACACCGTGCGGAAGGCCATCGCGAGTGGCTTCCGATCGGTCAACGCGTCGCAGGAGAAGCTGCGCGAGATCTTCGGCGATGCGGTGCCCAAGGAAGTCCTGGGGTACGTCAAGGGCGCGATCGACGGCGGTCGCGACGAGATCGTGCGCATCATCGGCCAGCAGACCAAGCGCTTCATCGAGGGGATCGATGTCGGCGGCGAGGTCGCCAAGATCCTGACGGCGCTCTCATTCGAGATCCGCACCGAGATCCGGTTCATCCCGAACGACGGCAAGCTCAAGCCGAACGTGAAGTTCAGCGTCAAGCCCAAGCGCGCGGACAAGGACAAGAGCACGGGCGACGGCTAGCCAGCCTCGCTGGGCGCGTCATCATCGAGCGCTGCGCGCGTGGCATATTCGTGGCACATTCGTGGCACATTGCCTGCGCCGCACAGCGGTTGACAGCCTCGGCGCTGTTCGAGGAAACTGCCGCCGGCCAGTCCGCCCCTCCACGCGAGCGTCCCCATGCCACGTCTTACCTTCGTCCGCCGTCTGCTCGTCTTGCTCTTTGCGAGCGTCCTCACCGCCGCCTGCGCGTTCCAGAACGCGATGGGCCGCGGCGATGATGCGCTCGAGGCGGGCAACTACGACGCCGCCGTCGCCGAGTACACCCACGCCGTGCAGCTCGACCCCGAGTCGCCGGAAGCGCGCGCCGGGCTCGAGGCCGCCAAGCGCGGCGCCGTCACGACGCGGATCGGCGCGGCACGGGCGGCCCTCACGCGCGGCGATCTCCTCGGTGCTGCGCGCGGCGCCGGCGAGGCGCAGCGCCTCCTGCCCGACGATGGCGAGGTCGCGCGCCTCGTGTCCGAGGTGGGCGCGGCCGTGCTCGCCGCGGGAGATCAGGACGCCAAGACCGGGAAGTTCCTTGCCGCGCGGCTGCTCTATGCGGACGTGCGCGATCTCGTGGCGTCGCTCGACGCGTCGCTCGACGCGGCCGATCAGCGCCTGGTCGACGCTTGGATCGCGCACCTGACCAAGCAGCGCGACGCCGCGAAGAAGGCGGGCCGCAACGGGGACGCGCTGCTGCACGAACGGCAGCTGATTGCGCTCAGGCCGACGGCGGTCGGGCGGGCGCATTGCGCCCAGCTCGTGCAAGCGCTGCGGGACCGCAACGAGGTCATCGTCGGCGTCGAGCCGCTCGATGCCGATGACCCGCAGGCGATGGACGACCATGGGCCCTCCGCGCCCGGCGTTCCGGTCCGACCGGGCGCCGCGCCGCCGCGCCGTTTCAACAAGCAGTTCCTGCCGCTCGCGCGCGGGATGGCGCAGATCGGGACCTCGCAGTGGCTGCGCGTCCTCTCGCCGGACGAGCCGATCAAGAACGAGCGCGCCGTCATCCGCTTCGGGTTCGGCACGCCGCGCTTCGACGCCGATCAGCGCACGGACGTGCGATCGGCCCAGTACCAGACCGGTACGCGCCAGGTTCCGAGCCCGTTCTACGCCGACCGCCAGCGCAACGTGCAGGACGAGGAACGCCGCTTGATGAGCGCCGAAGAAGAGGTCACGCGGCAGCAGCGCTACGTCGAGCAGTACACCGCCGACGTCCAGCGCGAGGGCGACACCCCGGGCGTCTCGACCGGCGCCGAGCAGAACCTGTGGAACGCGCAGAGCAGGCTCGAGGCGGCGCGCCGGAACGTCACCGACGCGCGCACGCGGCTGCAGAGCGCGCGCGACGAGCTGGCGCGCACGGCGCCGTTCCAGACCGAGCCGGTCTACGCGACGTGGAGCTACGACGTCATCACCTACCATGTGCGCGCGCTGAGCCGCCTGGTGGCGCGCCTCGAATGGCAGGGGCAGCCGCTCGCGCCCGCCGCGTTCCCGCTGTCGGTCGAGGCGACGGACGCGACGCACGCGGCGCAGGGGCCGCTCGGGCTCGCGGCCGATCCCATCACGCTGCCGGCCGAGCGCGACATGCTGGCGGGCCTCATGACGGCGGCGGCGGGGCACCTGCAGGGTCAGGTGCAGGCGACGTTCAGGCGCGCCGTCGAGACGCAGCGCGGGTTTGCGATGTCGCTCGAGGGCGATGCGCGCGTCGAGGAGCTGGTCGCGTATCTGCTCATGGATCAGGGCATCACCGATCCGGAGGTCGATGCGCTGCTCCTCGAGTTGCGCGGGGTGCCCGAGGCCGCGACGTTGCTCGACAGCTGCGGCAACGCGGCGCAGTAGGCGCGGGTCGTCCCTCGATCTGGGTTCGAGACTGACACGACCGCGCGCCGCTCGGTCCGCGTGCAACGTCGAACGGCGTGGGCGTGGTCGCACACGCGTCTCCACCCGGAGTCGCGTGTCTTCGCACGAATGGAGCTTGACGCAGGCCAGATGGTGGGAGAGCTGAGCGAACGGGTCTACGCTGGGAGCACTGATGGCTTCCGTCTTCCAGCAGGACCGGGATGTGCCCCGCGCGCAGACGTCGCCGAGCGCGGCCGGCACCGCGTCCATCGCGCGGGGCGGGCGGGGGTCGCCGAGCGCGGGGTTGCAGCTCGAGGCGACCGAGACTGCCGGCGCATCGATGCCGCACCTCGACCGGATCCAGCGTGCGTTCTGCGAGACCGACCCAGGTGCCGTCGTCCAGCGCGAGGAGACGGATGCGCCACCGGAACCGGATCCCCAGCAGAGCGCGATGGTGCCGCCTGCGTGCCTCGATGAGATGGAGATCGCCAAGCAGCAGCACACGCGGGCGGGCGACAAATCGGAGGCATGCCTGCAAACGGTTCGCGGCGAGTTGGATCCCAAGGCGCAGCCGATCAAGCCGTTGTGGGCGGCGCATCGAACCAAGGAGCTGAAGAAGAAGGCGTACGACGAGGCGGTCGCGGCACTCAAGGAGGAGCAGGCGGCGTCGCCAGGTGTGACTGAGACGTTCGATCCGGCCTCGTGCAACGATCAACGCGGCGCGCCGAGCTACCCCCCGATGTACGGGGGTGGGCTGTCGGAGCCCGTCTATTCGGCGAAGGGCCAGGCGAAATACGCAAAGTGCGTGTCGACCGGGAAGAAGAAAGAAAAGACCGACCGCGCCAGCTGGCAGAAACACATGGACCGCTATGACGCCCTGAGCGCCAAGGTCCAGCGCAGCGAGGGCGAGCTAAAGGCCGCCGAGCGCGCGGGCGACGACAGCGCCTTCTGCGGGCTGATCGCCGCGTTGCGTGGGCCCGCGCAGCATGCGGCGGTCGAAGCCGAGAGCGCCGAGGACGCCCGGCGTCGGAGCGACGAAGCCGAGACGACGGCCGAGGCGGCGGCCGGCGACGCTGTGACCGGGCCCGACTTTACGCAAGAGGCCGGACTCCGCCTTGGAATCGCGAAGCGCTACGACAAAGCCTCGACGGCGACCTGGGGAATCGTGCGCAGCTGGGAGCAATTCGGGGCGGCGGGCGGTGAGTCCGTCTTGAGTGACGTACTCGATCGGTATCCGGAGAAGGCGGACCGCGCGGTGACGTCCGCGCTTGGGGGCGAGCCGGGGTCGCAGATGTGTCTCGAGGCCGAGAACCGCAAGGCGTTCGCGGCGGAGAAGGCCAGGTGGGATCGAGAGAAGGCCGAGGAGCGCAAGCGCCAACAGGACGAGGCGCGCATCGCGGCGGAGACCGAGGCGCGCGCGGCGGAGGCGCGCTCGGTGGGGGACCGGTCCGGGACCGAGGTGACGGAGGCGGATCCGGCCCGGCTGCCGACACCTGTCTGCAGGGCGCCCGAGCCCGAGCGCTCGAATGATTCGGTGGACCGCGGCTGGACCCAGGCCAACGAGCTGAGCTTTCCGTTCATGGGGACGCCGATCAGCTTTGCCATGCTCAAGGACAAGCCGAGCGTGACGCTGAAGGTCGGCGAGTACACGTATCCGAAGGCCAAAGAGGACCGCGAGAAGTCGCTCGGCGAGAAGGCGGTTCAGGTCGGGCCCGGCGGCGTGATGATTGGGGGATCCTACGGCGCGTCGCTGGGGCTGGGCGGCAGCCTGAAGCTCGAGGCAACGACGGCGGACGAGGACAAACCGCCGCGCATCGACGTCAAGATCGGTGGGTCGATCGCGGCGACCGGCAAGGCCTTCGGCAAGGCCTCCTTGCGCGCGTTCCTCGGAGCGCCGATCGCGAACGTGAACGTCGGGGCGGAGCTCGAGGGTTCGATCAGTCTCGGTGGGAGCTTCAGCGTGAGCGGTGGGGCGACGTGGACACCGGGCTGCGGCTGGATGGGGCGGCTGTCGGCGGGTGCCGAGTTCCAGTCCAAGCTCGCGCTCGAGCCCTCGGCGGTGGGCGGCGTGAAGCTGCTCTGGATGGAGCAGGACGTCATCGCGTTCAAGCTCGGTGCATACGAGATCGGATCGCCGAAGCTCGCCGTCTCGTGGGACTACCTGTTCGGCCAGAACGCGCAGCGGCTCAAGCCGGATGCGCCGCCGACCCTCGATCCCTGGCTCGACCCCAAGTTCTTGCCGCTCGAGGACATGCGCGACGAGTTCGTTCTCAAGCACCTGACCCAAGCCGGGCGGCAGGAGAAGCATCTCATGACGACGGGGTCGCCCAAGGACCAACGAGATTATCGCCACGCCCTCGGCGGGCAGGGCGGCGTGGACCAAACCGGCAAGCCGCGGCCGTAGCAGCCCGCGCGGTTGCGTCCGGCGCGTTTCGGGTGTCCTCTTGGCGGCGCAAGAGGAGAGCCGCCATGCACCTTCGAGCACCGCTACGCGAGCGCATCCGCAACTGGGACGGCACGCAGACCTGGCGGCCCGACACGGTCCACCATCCGTCGAGCGAGGCCGAGGTCGCGGCGATCATCCGTCAAGCGGCCGAGCGCGGCGGGCGCGTGAAGGCCCACGGCGGCTCGCTCTCGTGGTCGGACATCATCGATGTGCCCCAGGCCGCCATGCGCCTCGACCGCATGGCGCGCGTCCTCGAGGTCGATCCGCTGGCGCAGCGCGTGACCGTCCAGGGCGGGGCGCGCCTGCGCGACGTCAACGAGGCGCTCGCCGCGCGTGGTCAGGCCTTCGACAACTTCGGGTCGATCGTGATGCAGACGGCCGCGGGCTACACCGGCACCGGCACGCACGGTACCGGGGGGCGCACGCGCATCCTCTCGAGCCATATCGAGCGCATGCGCCTGGTCGACGGGCGCGGGGAGATCCGCGAATTGAGCGCCACCTCCGAGCCCGAGCTCTTCGCGGCCGCGCGCGTCCACCTCGGGTGCCTCGGGGTCGTCACCGAGATCACGTTCCGCACCGTCGACGCCTTCGATCTCGAAGAGCGCCTCGAGCTGGTTGACTTCGACACGGCCCTCGCCGATCTCGAAACGCACATCGCCGCGAATGATTACTTCAAGCTCTGGTGGATCCCCTACACCTCGAAGATCCAGCTCTACCGATTCAACCGCACGACCCGGCCGCGGACGCGCCAGAGCTTCTCGGAGAAGCTCGACACGAGCGGCATCTCGGGCGCCGCCTACACGGCGCTGCTCGGGCTGAGTCGCCACGCGCCGATCATCATTCCGCGCCTCAACGAGACCATCCAGCGCTTCCAGTTCAAGGCGCGCGCGCGCATCGATCGCAGCGACCGAATCATTCGGGTGGCGACCGCGATCCCGGTCCATCAGGAGACCGAGTACGCGATCCCGCGGGTGCATGCGGGCGCTGCGATCGAGGAGATCCGGCGCTTCGTCGAGCGCGCGTCGCCGCGGTCGAGCGCGTCGCGTTCATCGCGCGCGGCCTACCACGTCAATTTCCCGCTCGAGGTCCGCTTCGTCGCCGCGGACGACATCCCGATGGGCCCGGCGAGCGGGCGCGACAGCTGCTACCTCGGGGCCTACGTCGCCTCCGAGGCGTGGGCGGTGCCGTATTTCGCCGACTTCGAGAACCTGATGGCCGACTATGCGGGGCGGCCTCATTGGGGCAAGACCTTCACCCGCACCCACCGGCAGATGCGCCAGTTATACCCGGAGTATGACCGCTTCGACGCGCTGCGGCGGGCCGCGGATCCGGCGGGCGTCTTCCACAATCGCTTCGTCGATCGCGTGTTCGCGCCGGAGCAGTCGCCGGCGCGGTGAGTGCCATCGTGGGTCGCAGTGTTTCTTGCAAGGATATGCATATGACGCCACTTTCAGGTTTGCGTGTCTGGACGGTCGCCCTGGTGCTCGGGGTCGGAGCCTGCTCCGAGGACGAGGGGGCGCAGGCGGACGCGGCGACGGACGCACCGGCCGCGACGGAGGTCAGCGTTGCAGCCGAGACGGCCGATACGGCTGATACGACTGGGGCGACCGAGGTCGCCACCGATACGACTGGGGCGACCGAGGTCGCCGTCGATTCCGAGCCCGCGGACGCGGACGCTACGGGCACGGAGGTCGCGAACGACGTGGCGACCGAGGTCGGGCCGACGGACACGACCGTGGACACGGAGACCGCGACGGAGACGTCCAGCGGACCGGCCAACACCATCTACGTGTCGTTCGTCCTGAACGTCCACGACTGGGTCTTCCCGGCGGAGAGCATTGCGACGCTCGGCCGCATCATCGATCTGCACGAGCAATATCAGCAGCCCGTCGATTTCTACCTGACCGATCCGATGCTGCAGCTCTACCTCACGCAGGCGCCCGCGCTGGTCGAGCGCATGAAGACCTCGCCGGTGGTCACGATCTCGCATCACGTGCGACCGCCGGCACCGTATTACAGTGGCTTCGATTGGGCGGGTCTGAATGCGTTGTCGGAGCAGGCGCTGGCCACCAAGCTGCTCGCCTACGAGGAGCACGCGCTCGACCTCGCGACCGGCGAACCGACCAGCGCGCCGGGTGGCTTTGAGCTCATGAAGTCCACGTTCGGCTACCCGCCCTATGTCGTGACGATGGCGTCCGGCCAGAGCGCGGTGAACAAGGCGCTCGCCAAGATCTTCATCGCGAAGGGCGCGAAGTTCACGCTGACGCACAACGAGGCGGGCACCGAGTGGGGGGCCACCAGCAACGGTCTCCTGCTGCGGCCCGAGACCGTCGAGATGAAGGTCTACGAGCGCAAGAGCGAGATCGACTTCGAGTCCGAGCTCCTCGCGCCGGCGCTCGCGGAGATCGGCGACAAGCGGCCCGCGTTCATCAACTTGAAGTGGCACGAGGACAACTTCCACACGTCCGGAACGCCCTGGCAGAATGTCTATTACGACGCCGACGGTGTGAGGCGTCCGCGGCCATGGGACCCGTCCGCGATCGGCGCGCAGGCGATCAAGACACAGGCGCAGATGGACATCCAATGGCGACGGTACGAGGCGGCGCTGCAGGTGATCACGGCGCACCCCGAGCTCTACACGATCTCCGGAATCCGCAACTTCGCGCACCTCGCCGGCCTCGAGTAAATGGGGCGCCACCGCACGTCGAGGTGCGGGCGGGATTCATTTGCAAGCGCGCCGTCGGCGTGCGAGGGGACGGACATGCACCCACTCAAGCTCGTCCTGCCTTTCGTGGTGACCCTCGTTGCGTGCGGCTCCAAGGTGCCGAGCGTGCCGCTGCCGGCCGCGTCCGAGTTTCCGCCCGCCGGCCAGCCGGCCAAGATCGTCGTCGGGACGCCCGGCACGGCGCCCGTAGCGCTGCGCTTCAAGGCCGAGAAGGGCGCGCGCGACGTCGCGGCGATGAAGATGGACTTGACCGTCGCGGCCAAGGCCGGTGGCGAGTCGATGGACATGTCGATGGGCATGTCCTCGGACCTCGAGGTGACGGTCGACGACGTCCGGGCGGACGGCTCGTTCGTCTTGAAGAGCGTGTCGAGCAAGACGCAGCTCACGCTCGGCGGGCAGCTCGGCAAGATGGCGGCCGGGCAGGAGTCGACGATCGCCGAGGCGGTGAACGGGCAGGTGACGACGGTCACGCAGGACGCGCAGGGGCGCGCGCTGGCGCTCGAGATGCCCGCCGAGAACCCGCTGATGAAGCAGATGGCCGGCGGCCTCGACTCGGCGATGAAGGGCAGCGCCGTCATGTTCCCCGATGCGCCGGTGGGCGTCGGCGCCACGTGGCAGGCGCTTGCGTTCGTCGATCTGATGGGCGGCAAGGTGCGCATGGTCAGCGACTACAAGCTGGTCGAGCTCTCGGGCCGGAAGGGCAAGGTCGAGCTGACGATGCGCGGCGCGGTCGGCGCGGGCGAGTCGATGGGACTGCCGAATGGCGGCGGCACGATCAACGCGCTGTCTTTCACCGGGAACGGCAACATCACGTTCGATCTGGACCGGCCCTCGGCGTCGGCGGCACAAATCGACATGAAGGTCGACGCGGACATTCGTGCCCAGGGGCAGGACGCGACGATGTCGATGTCGATGAAGCTCGGGATGGCGCCCAAGGGGTGAGCCGTCGCGCGAGCGGCGGGCTGGTCCCGGCTCAGGCGGCGGGGCCGAGGACCTCGTCGATCGCGATGGCGATCGCGGGAAATGCGACGGGCACGAGCGTCTCGCCCCGATGGGCGATGCGGGTCAGCTCATAGAGAGCGCCGGCCGGACGTTGATGAACGTGCACCGCGTCCCGTGCCACGTCGACGACCCAATATTCGGTGACGCCTGCCTGCGCGTAGAGCGGGAGCTTCGTCACCAGGTCGCGTCGCCGGCTCGTGTCCGAGACCTCCACGACCAAGGCCGCGGTCGTCGGATGCCCGGTCGCGGCGCGCGGCCCGGCGAGCACGACCGCGAAGTCCGGTTCCGGCTCCGAGCGCTCGGACAGCGTGAGCGGCAGTTGGACGCGCAGCTCGACGCTCTCGGCGAGCTCACGCGCCAGGCGCCTGGTCAAGCGGACGATGACCCCGGCGTGGGGCGCTTTCTGTGGGCCCATCGGATAGATCACCCCGTCGAGGAGCTCGACCTTCTGGCCGTCGAAGCACCCGCTTTCCCACAGCAGGTAGAACTCCCGCACCGTGAGGGGACGGATCGGGTCCTCGTCGGCGAGTGCGATGCTCATGGCGTCATCCTACCGTCGCGCGTGGCCGACCGCCAAGTGGCCGGTCGGCAGTCGTGGCGCGGTCAGCTCTTGCGGGCGACGATCTGATCGATGAGCCCGTACTCGACGGCCTGCGTCGGGCGCAGGAAGAAGTCGCGATCGGTGTCCGAGCGCAGCTTCTCGGCCGCCTGCTTGGTGTGTTTCGCGAGGATCTCGAGGATCTGGGTCTTCAGGAACAGGACCTCGCGCGCCGCGATGTCGATGTCCGTCGCCTGGCCGCCCAGGTTCCCGAGCGGCTGATGGAGCATGATGCGCGCGTGCGGCAGTGCGAAGCGCTTGCCGTCGGTCCCGGCCGCGAGCAGGACAGCCGCCATCGACGCCGCCTGCCCGAGACAGATCGTCGAGATCGAGCAGCCGATGAACTGCATCGTGTCGTAGATGGCCAGCCCCGCCGTGATCGAACCGCCCGGGCTGTTGATGTAGACGAGGATGTCCTTTTCGGGATCCTCGGCCTCGAGGAACAACATCTGCG
>SXIE01000058.1 GCA_005772945.1 Pseudomonadota bacterium | reverse complement strand
TGATGCGGCAGGCCGGGGCCGTGATGCTGGGTGGCGTGTTCGTCTTCTTCAGACGCATCGACCACGACGCCGCCCGACACCGCCGTGGCCGAGGCGGCGCCCGAGCCTGTGCCCGAGGCCGCGCCCGAGGCCCCGCCCGAGGTAGTGGGCGAAGCCGCCGAGGTGGTGGCGGAGGTCGCCGACGAGGTGGCGCCCGAGGTGGCCAGCGCGGACGATCTGCGTGAGACCATCCGGGCGCTCGCGGTCGCGAGCGAGTGCCTGCGCAAGAACGGCGCCGGGCCCGAGCAGATGTCGGCGACCATGCTCGCGCTCTACAAGGCGCACAACGTCGACCTCGACACCTACACGCGCGAGATGACGCGCCTGGGCGCCGACCCCGCCTTCCAGGCGGATCTGCAGAAGGCGACCGCGGAGTGCCCGATGGCCGCCAAGGATCCGGTGGTCGATCCGACCAAAGATCCGGTGGTCGATCCGACCAAGGATCCCGTCGCCGATCCCACCAAAGACCCCGTGGCCGATCCCACCAAGATCCCGGTCGCCGATCCCACCAAAGACCCCGTGGCCGATCCCACCAAGATTCCGGTCAAGCCCCCGATCAAGGACCCCATCCGGGACCCGGTCAAGGACCCCAACCGCGTCGTACAAGGCCAGTTCAGCGGCACCTGGACCGGCGCGATGACCGGCCGCGCACGCGGCACCCTGCGCGTGGTCATCGCGGGGCGGACCGTGACCTCGGCGCTCGCGAGCATGGGTCACGAGACGTTCAAGCTCGTCGGGCAGATCGACGCGAACGGGCGCCTCTCGCTCGGCGGCAGCGTCGGCAAGCTCGACTTCCTGCGGATCCGCGGCAGCGTCGACAAGGCCGGCAAGACGATCCTCGGGACGTGGGACGGCTCGGTCGAGAAGATGCGCGCCGAGGGGCACTTCCGTATCAGCCGCTGAGGCGCCGGGCGCCTATTTGAGGACCTCGAAGAGGTTGTCGAAATCGTCGGTCCACGCCCGAAACGTCGGCGGGGGCGTCACGCGCGAGACGCTCGCGCGCGTGAGCAGCGCCTCGAGCCACGCGAGCTTGCGCGAGCCGATCAGCATCCAATCCGACGAGTAGAGGCCACTCTCGTCGCTCGGGTTGTCGTCGACGAAGATCGCCGTGTCCCCGTCGGCATCCGCCAAGGCGGCCACCACGGGCCCGAGGTCGAGGTAGCGATTGCTGATGTGGAACGCGATGATCCCGCCGGGCGCCATGTGCCGCTTCCACGTCACCATCGCCTCGCGCGTGAGGAGGTGAATCGGGATGGCGTCGCTCGAGAACGCGTCGATGGCCAGCACATCGAATCCGCGCGCCGGCTCGCGCTCCAGCTGGAGACGCGCGTCGCCGAGCACGACCTCGACGTCGGCGGCCGCGTCCGTCAGATACGAAAAATCGGTGCGCGCGATGTCGACGACCGCCGGGTTCAGCTCGTAGACGACGTAGCGGTCGCCGGTCCGAGCATACGCGAGGGTCGTGCCGACCCCGAGCCCGATGAGGCCCACCGTCTGCGACGCCGCCGGATCGCGCCGAGTCCCGAAGATGGCCCGCCCCAGGCCCGAGCTCGGACCGTAATAGGTCGTCGGTTGCATGCGCCGCGGGTCGTGGAGGTACTGCTCGCCGTGCGTGATGGTGCCGTGGACGAGACGGTGCGTCGCATCAGAATCACCGGGCGCGCCGTAGGCCTTGACCCGGAGCGCACCGTAGAAATCGCGCACGATGACGGTTGCATCGTTGTGCACCCATGCAACGTAATCGCCGGCCAGCACCATCGTCGCGACCGCATAGACGGCGGCCAGCCAGCGCAGCGGATTGGCGGACACGATCGACGCGATCAGCGCGAGCGCGACGAGCGCGATCGGCAGCTCCCAAGTCCAATCGAAGCAGAGCGGCGCGACGACGCCGACAAAGAGCCCGCCGACCGCTCCGCCGAGCGAGAGCATGAGGTAGAAGCGCGTCAGGTGCGCGGGGGCGGGCTTCCTGCGCGCCAGCTCGCCGTGGCAGACGAGGCAGCCGGCGAAGAGCCCGAGCGCAAACAGCGGCAGCGCCGCGTCGATGTGCAGGACGCCGCGCTCGATGTGCCCGTCCTTGAAGCGGAACGAGAGCGCCGCCAGCATGAGCGGCGCCAAGAGCCCCGTCAGCGCCAGAAAGAGCGGCCGCACGTAGAGGCGCGGCGCCTCGAACGCGATGATGAACGTCAGCAGGTAGAGCCCGAGCGGCACGATCCAAAGGAACGGGATCGGCGCCACGTTCTGGGTGATGTGGGCCGTCACGCCGAGCAAGAGAGCCGTCCCCAACGCACCCAGCCCGAGCCACACGAGGTGCTCGCGGAGGCGCGGCGCAGGCGCCGCCTCGGTGGCCAACGCCGTCACGCCCGCGCCCGTCGGGGCCGCTCCCAGCGCGGACCCCACGCGCGAACACCGCCACGCGAGCGCGAGGACGAGCGCGGCGAAGGCCCCATAGCCGACGCTCCACGAAATCGCCTGGGCCTCGTGCCCGAGCTGCGGCTCGACCAACGTCGGATACGCGATGAGCGCCAGGAGCGACCCCGCGTTGCTCAGCGCATAGAGGCGGTACACGCCACCATCGTTCGCCGCCACCGCGTCGCGGGCGGCCCCCGCGCGCGCGACGAACCACGCCTGCACGAGCGGCCCCGTCGTCGAAAGCGCGAAATACGGCAGCCCGAGCGTCGCCACCAAGAGCACGAGGATATGCCCGATCGGCGCCGAGCCGTCCTCCGGCTCGAGCCCGGCCGACGGCAGGATCGGCAGGAACGCCAGGCTCGCCAAGACGACGCCCGCGTGGATGAGCGCCTGCCGCCTCGGCGCGAGCCGCGCGACGCGATCCGCATACGCGTACCCCAGGACGAGCACGACCTGGAAGAACACCATGCACGTCGTCCACACCGCGGCCGACCCGCCGAACCACGGCAGGATCGCCTTCGCGATGATCGGCTGAACCAGGAACAGCAGGAAGGCCGACAGCGCGATCGTGATGCCGAAATGGAGCGTGCGCACGTCAATCCGCAGCCGCGGCGAAACCCATGGCGACCTCAGAAGTGGACGGTCGCCCGCACCTGGAATCCGTCGGCGCCCACGATGATATCGGGGAGCTCGGGCACGAATTTCGCCGCGCTCCCGCTCACCTCATGCTCGGGATCGAGGACGAGCAACAAGATCCCGCTCACCGCGATCGCCCCGCCGACCCCCATCAGGACGTCGCCGCTGATCCACAGCGGCCTGACCTTGCTCCGGAACGCCTTGTTGAAGCTGGCGTTGTTCCCCTCGTTGCCCTCGACCGCGGTGCCATCGGCGTAGAACTCCGGCGGGTAGCGCTCCTGCAGGGTGTTCGTCAGATCGACCGCCCCGAGGAACAGCCCGAGGCCGCCGGCCGCCACGGCCGCACCCGACCCCACCAGCGTCCAGCCGACCCAGCTCGGCGTCCCCGCCAACCGAACCTCCGGCGGCTTCTTCACGCCCTTGAGGGACTCGAGCCCGATCGCCAGACTCACCACGTCGTCCTGCACGATGACGACCTCCTGCATGTGCGGCTTGTAACCCTCCGCCGCCACCTTCAGCTGATACACGCCCGCGTCGTACGCCAGCCCCTGGATCGGCGCCTTGCCGACCTCCTTGCCGTTGAGCGAGATGACGGCGCCGACCACGTTCGCGCTGACCGTCAGGAACCCCTGACGCGGCAGCGGCTTCAGCACCAACTGCAGCTCGCGGTCCTCGCCCGCCTTGACCGCGATGCGTTGCTCGCCCGTCTTGAAGTTCGGGTTGCTCCCGACGATCTTGATCTCCCCCACCGGGACCCACGTCGCAAACGGCGTCGAGAGGTGCGACTCGGTCGCGCCGCTGGGAAACGTGAGCGTCACGTTGGTCTGCAGCGGCGTCGTCCGCACCGTCAGGCGCGCGTTCGTCTTGCGCAGCGTCGCGTCGATACGCGCCAGGCGCTGGCGACCCTCCGCCGCGTAGGTGTAGTCGTCCTTGAGCGCCTGCGCGAAGTAGTCATACGCTCGCGCGAGCTCGCCGAGTTCCTCGTGCGCACGCGCCAGGCTGTGCACGATCTCGGGCGCCGGATACAGCTTGAGCGCCTCTTCGAACTTCGCGACGGCCTCGCGAAACTTCTTGGCGCGCGCCAAGTTGAGCCCGTCCTGAACCAGGACTTCGGCGCTCTTGCGGTCTTCGTCTGGCCCCGCAATTGCGGGCCCCTCGGCGCCGACGATGAACAGCAGCGCAAGGAGCAGGCCTAGTTGGCGCATCCAACCCTCCAGCCCGCACCTATACCGCGTCCCGTCGCCCGAGGAAACCCCAGCCGGGCACGCCGCCTATTCGAGCGGGCTACAGATCACACTGATCGAATCGATGTACGCCGCCCCTGCCCCGCGAATCCCGACGGCCACATGCCCCGGCGGGCACATCAGCGTGAACGCCGTCCCGCCCGACCCGCCGGCGTTCTCCGTGTAGCGCTTGGCAGCCCCGATCTTCACCTTGCCGCCGCCCGCGTCGCCGCTGGCCTTGACCAGCTTGCGCACGTCCTCCTCGCTGAGCGTCCCGAGCTTCTCGGCCGTCTGCGCCTCGAGCGCCCGCCCGGCCAGGTCCGCATAGCTCTGTGCGACCTTCGAGGGCGGCGCCCCCGGCACGTTCATCGGCACGGCCGGGCCCGCCGGCACCGACGGCGCCACGCTCCCGACGTCGACGCCGGCCGCCGCGAACTTCTCGCGCACGATCTCCTTGCCGCCCGTCACCGCCACCCCGAGGAACAGCTTCTCCGCCGCGAACCCCTTCGGAAACGGCTGCTTCATCCCGAGCGCCACCGCGTACACGCCGTTGTCGACCGCCACGAACTGCGCCTCGGTCCACACCGCGCGCCCGGCTTTCTCGGTCTTGTAGAACGCGAACGTCAGCGGGTAGATCCCCGCGATGGGGCGCCCGCTCGCATCCTGCAACTTGCCGGCATAGACGAGCGGCACGGCGCCCTGCAACGCGGGCTCCGCGGGCGGCGCCTCCGCGGGACCGGCCGCCATCGCCGCCTCGGCACAGGTGCCGGCCAAGACGACTGCGCTCGCGAACTGGGCCAGGAAGCGGGGCACCGTGATCTTCATAGGCATCGCGTCATAGTGGCGGCCTCGGCCGGTGTCAACGTTCGACGTTGCCGCATCCCGCGCGCGCGTCACGCACGACGCGCGACGGCGGAGTCATGGCGGAAAGAGGATCCACGCGTCACCCTCATCCCCGGTCGTACTCGGCACGATCACGAGCGTGTCCGCCGCCGCAGGCGCCAAGCGCGCCGGTAAGACGACGATGGTGCGACCGGCGACGATCGCCTCGACGAGCGGCTCGATCAGCGCCGACACGACGCCGAGCTCGGGCGTTCCGATGAGCCCCCCCTCGCTCGCGATCGGCGTGACGTCGACGCGCGCGGCCGCAAACGAAAGCCGCCCGGCCGTGTCGCGCGCGAGCGAGCCGCCCACGACCATCGTCACCTGCATCGTCGCGAGGCGCCACGAGGCCTGATCGACCTCGCCCCAAAGCGACACCTCGAGCGCTCCCGTGGCCACCTCGAGCTCGCCCTCGGGCGACAGCGACAGCGTCGGCAACGCCGACGGCCACAGCGCGAGATGCAGCCGGGCGCCGCCTTCCAAGCGCCCGAGCGCCTCCCAGGCCGACGCCAGCTCCGCCGCCGTCACGCCCACACCGGCCGCACGCGTCGCGTGATCCCCACACGCCCCGCCCGCCAGCCACGCGGCCTGCAGCATGCGCTCGAGCGCCCCGAGTCGGAGGGCGGTCGCCCCATCCGCGAGCCCCGCGGGCCAGAGCACGCGCCCCGCCTCGGCCGCCGGCAGC
>SXIE01000057.1 GCA_005772945.1 Pseudomonadota bacterium | reverse complement strand
GGCGCCCACGCCGAAGCCGCACGCCTCGAGCAGCGCGCATGAAGCTGCTCCTCGTCCTCGCAGCCCCGCTGCTGACGGCCTGTCCAGACACCGCCGCAGCGCCACGCGACGTGCTCGACTCGCAAGACTCCGAGGCCCTCGAAGCCTCCGAAGCCTCCGAGGCCGAGACCCCGGATCCCGCGGCCGAGTTCGCAACCGTCGTCGGGCGCTACGATCTCCTCACGACCATCGCCGGCCTCGGCGCACGCAGCGACGCCGTCGCCGAGTGGCTCCCCGCCTACGAAGGCGGCCTCGCCACCCTGGCCGTGCTCTCGCGCCCGCACACCGCTCTCGCGGACGATGCCGGCATCGTCTACATCGCCGACAAGGACGCGCACGCGGTCCGCGCGGTCGCCGCTGACGGCACGATCACGACGCTCGCCGGCACCGGAAGCGTCGGAGACGACGGCGATCTCCCGGCGCCAGCGGCCACCCGCCGCCTCGATGACCCGAACGGCCTCTGGGTGCGCGGCGATGGCGTCGTCTATATCCTCGACCTCGGCAACGGCAAGATCCGCCGCGTGTCGTCCTCCGCCGACGGGCGCGTCATGACCACGCTCATCTTGGTGCCGGGCGGGATCTCCGAGGGGCGCGGCCTGTGGGTCGCCGACGACGAAAGCGAGGCCTTCATCGCGTCGGGCACGCGCCTCCTCCATTGGACGCCGGCGGCCGGCGTGAGCGTCTACGCGTCGGACTTCGTACAGCTGGGGAACCTCGCCGTAACGAAGGCTGGTGGGGTTGTGACGGACCTGGTCGTCACCGATCTCATGGATCACCGCGTCCTGCGCATCGACCCGAGCGGCCACAAGACGATCATCGCCGGCAACGGCACGACGAAGGCAACCGGCGGCACCGACGACCTCCAGATGGACGCGCTGGAGGCCGGCCTCGACGAGGTGCGCGCCGTATGGCGCCTCGACACCGGCGGGTATCTCCTCGGGATGCAGGGCGGCAGTCAGATCTGGTACCTCGACACCGGCGGCGTCGTGCGCCTCTTCGTCGACGGCGGCCCGCATGAGGTCCACGCCGGCGACGGCGAATTCTTCCGCTCGCCCGGCAAGAAGGTGAGCGAGGTGCGCGCGGTGACGCTCGCGCCGAACGGCGACATCCTCGTGACCGAGAACGACTTCGGCTACGTGCGCAAGATCCGACGACGCACGGATGTGCCGTGACGCGATTTCGAGGCCCTTGCGCCGCCACTGCATCTCGGCCACAACGCGGTCATGGAGTGGCTCGAGAACTTGGCGAGAGAGCTCGCGGCGGCGCATCAGGCGCTCGCGGTCATCCTCTATGGCTCGCGGGCGCGCGGCACGGCACGGCCCGAGAGTGACATCGATCTGGTGGTCGTGGTGCCGGACCCGCCTGATGGCGCGCCGCGGCGCACGGTGCGCGATGCGCGAGAGGTGCCCGGACCGGACGGGATCATGGTCGATCTCGACGCGTGGATCGAGCCGATCGGGGCGCTCGATCCGCGGCGCGAGCCAGGCGCTCTCCGCCTCCGCGGGGGCCGCGCGCTGGTCGATCCCGAGGGGCGCGTTCCGGCGCTCATGGCGGTGCTCGACGCGTTCCATGCCGCTGGGCCCGAGCCGATCCCCGACGACGAGCGCCAAGCGCTGAAGGTCTGGGGCGAGCGCATGCTCCGCCGGATTGCCAATCCCGCGCCTGAGTTCCGCGTGGTCGCGGCGTGGCGACGCGCCGAGCTCCTCGCGCAGCTCCTGCCGGATGCCTTTCGACTGCGGGGGTGGTGGTACGCGGGGCCCGAGCCGGCGCTCGCCGAGCTCCAGTCGCGGGCGCCCGAACTCTACCAGGCCTACGTCGCCGCACTGGCCCCGGATGCGCCGCTGACGGCCCTGAGCGAGCTCGTGACGCGCGTGATGCGCGAACGCTGATTCGCCCGAAAACTCAGAGCACGATGCCCATGCGCACGACGCCGATGACCAGCGCGCTGAGCCCGGTCACGAGACCGATCCCGAAGTAGACGAAGATCCGACGCGTGTGCTTCTCGCTGGCCGCGCGGTCGCCCCGATCGATCGCCGTGACGCGTCGTAGCACCGGGATGACGCAGGCCGCGTTGATGGCGATCGTGAAGAGGCCGAGCCCGATCTTGAGCCAGTACGTGAACTCGGTCATGTCCCACTTGATCATCATGAACCCGGTCACCAGCACGATCGTGAAGGCCGGGATCTCGATGAAGCGGTCGATCATCTTGTGGACGCGCGCGGCCGAATCGCCGAGCGCGGGCGCCGTGCGCCCCATCAGCTCGAGCACGAGCTCGACCATGACACAGCCGAGCCACAGCCCGAGGACGAAGAGGTGGACGAAGAGCGTGAGCTGCATGGTCAGGCCTTTGCGGGAATCCGTTCGAGGGCGCGCTCGGCGAGCGCGGTGATGGTGAGCGATGGGTTGACACCCGGGTTCGCGGACACGGCCGACCCGTCGATGACGTAGAGGCCGTCGTAGCCAAAGACCTTGTGATCTTTGTCGATGACACCGTCGTCCGCGTGGCGTCCCATGCAGGCCCCGCCCAGGATGTGGGCGGTGCTGGGGACGCCCAAGAGCGTCTCGGTCAAGAGGGTCGCCGTCACGCCGCCGACCTTCTCGGCGAAGCGCTCGGCGAGATCGGTCGCCTCGGGCATGAACGCCTTCGGGGCCTGCGTCGGGTCATCGCATTGCGTCACGAGACCGCGGCTGAACCCGGAGCGGATGTCGCGTCCGAGGCGCATCTTGAGCGTGCCCTCGAGGGTCCGCATATAAAGGAGGATCTGGCTCTGGCGCGCGAAGTCCTCGGCCGCGAAGGCCTTGGCCCAGAGGCGCGGCTGCTTGGTGAAGCTCTTGACCATGGCGCTCATGCGCCCGGCGAGGGTGTCACCCTCGGTGTGCGGCAGGACCATCGTGCGGAAGAAGCCCGAGCCCTGGCCGTAACGCACCGGCTCGATGTGGCTGTGGTCATCGGTGTGGAGGATGCTCGTGATGGCGACGCCGTGCGAGAACGGCTCTTGGTGGTCGGGCGCGATGACGCCGATGAGCGACTCGCTGTTCGTGCGCACCGAGTCGCCGAGCCGATCCGAGAGGCGGGGCAGGCCCTTCTTGTCCTCTTTCATCGCGAGGAGCAGCGGCATCGTGCCCATGACGCCGCCGGCGAAGATCACTTTGGCAGCGGTGAAACGTTGACCCCGCTTGCCGAGCTTCTTGCCGAAGCTGCGCCCGAGGCTCGTATCGGTCTCGAGCGTGTAACCCCCACCAGCATTGGCCCGGACGGCCGTGACCTCAGTCTCGGCGATGAGGGTCAGGCCTTTCTTTTCGGCCAACCAGAGGTAGTTCTTGTCGAGCGTGTTCTTGGCGCCGACGCGGCAGCCGGTCATGCAGCTGCCGCAGAACGTGCAGCCTACGCGCTCGGGGCCGTCGCCGTTGAAGTAGGGATCCGCGACGTGCTTGCCGGGATCGCCGAAGTGGATCGCGACCTCGGTCGGATGGAAGTGCTGCTCGCGCCCGATGTCTTTGGCGATCTGCTTGAGCACACGATCGCCGACCGTCTCACGCGGATTGACGGCGGCGCCGAGCATCTTCTTGGCGGTGCGATAATGCGGCGCGAGCTCGTCCTTCCAGTTCGAGAGATGCGTCCACGACGCGGCCTCGAAGAAGTCGTCGCGCGGGGTCGGAAGCGTGTTCGCGTAGACGAGGCTGCCGCCGCCGACGCCCACGCCGTGCATGACCGTGACGTGCTTCAAGAAGGACATCTGGAAGATGCCCTGCAGGCCCATGCCCGGCATCCACATCCAGCGCTTGAGGTCCCAGTTGTTCTCGGCGAAGTCGCCGGGCTGGAAGCGCTTGCCCTTCTCGATCATGAGGACGCGGTAGCCCTTCTCGACCAGGCGTAGAGCCGAGACGCTGCCACCGAAGCCCGAGCCGATGATGATCCAATCCCAGTCTGTTTGCATGTCTTGGCTCCTCACGTGAACGCGCTGACGTCGACCGGAACGGGCCGGTTCTCGGCGAAGTAGGCGCCGGTGGCGAAGTGTCCGATGGCCTCGCACAGCGCGGCGACGATCGTCGCGGCGATCGCCACGCCGAGCCAGCGCCAGCGGTCGCCGGCGAGCATCACGATGAGCACGAGCCAGCCGATGGCAGCTAGCGTGAACGCGAAGGCGGCGACGCGCGCGGCCGCACCGTGGCGCGCCCAGTACCCGACGGCCAAGAGCGTGGCGCGCGACACCACGAGGATGCCCGTCGCGATGCCGAAGCCGGTGGGGTCGCGAAACGACAGCGCGGCGAAGAGTGGACCGAGGAGCAACCAGGCGCACTCGACGATCAAGAGGACCGCCACGGTGGTCGCCCAGCCGCGGTGACCGTCCAAGCCGCGCAGCCCGAACCAACCCACGATCTCGGTGATGATGCCGCCGAGGTAGGCGAGCACGGCCAGGACCGCGAACATCGCCACGAAGCCACCGCCGCCGCCACCCGCGAGCGCGGCGAGTGTGAGGAGCATCCAGGCCGAGCCCGCCAAGGTCGCGCCGACGCGCCCCGCCGTGAGGAGCCCGCGGACGCGCCGGAAGTGCCCGGCGTCGAGGTTCAGCGGCCGGCGCGGGCTCGCGAAGGGGTCGAGGCTCACGTGCCCTCCAGCGGCGGGTGTGCGGCCCGTCCACGCGGCAAGATCCGATGCAGCTCGGCACGCGTCTCGGACCCGAGCCAGTCGACGAGCCACGGCTCTTCCTGCTCGGGATTTCGGCGCCGGAAGCCCTCTTCGAAGGCCTTGGGCACGAGCTGATCGAGCACCGTCACGAGGTGCTGGAGGTGGACGAGAAGCCCCGCAGCCTTCGCGAGGCGCGCTTCGAGCTCGGCCGGATCGTCCTTGGCCGTGGGCGGAGAGTCCATGAGGAGCCTTTGGCGTTAGCCTACTTGGGGGCGGCGACGCCGAGCTCGTGCATGAGGAACGCGAACTGGTCGGCGTACGACTCGACGTTCTTCTTGACCATGTCGGCGCCGCCGTGGCCGGCGTTCTTTTCGAGGCGGAAGAGCGTCACGCGCCGGTCCGCCACGCCGCGGACGGCGTGCTGCACTTCGGCGACGAACTTGCGCGCGTGCATCGGATCCACGCGGTCGTCGTGGTCGGAGCCCATCATGAGCAGCGCCGGGTAGCGGGTGCCGCCTCTCACCTGGTGGTAGGGCGAGTACGCATGGAGCGTCGCGAACTGCGCCGGATCCGCCGCCGAGCCGTACTCCGGCACCCAGGTCGCCCCGCTGCCGAAGAGGTGGTAGCGCACCATGTCGAGCAGCGGGACCGCGCAGATGACGGCGCGGAAGAGGTCGGGCCGCTGCGTCATGGCGGCCCCGACCAGGAGCCCGCCGTTACTGCCGCCGCGGATCGCGAGCTTGGCCGACGTGGTATATCCTTGGTGTACCAAGTATTCGGCGGCCGCCGCGAAGTCGTCGAAGACGTTCTGTTTCTTGTCGAGCATGCCGGCGCGGTGCCAGGCCTCCCCATATTCGCCGCCGCCGCGCAGGTTCGGCATCGCGTAGACGCCGCCGAGCTGAACCCACACCGCGACCGAGCTGGCGAAGGCCGGCGTCATGTTCTGGTTGAAGCCGCCGTAGCCGTAGAGCAGCGTCGGGTGCGAGCCATCGAGCGCGATGCCCTTCTGGTGCACGATGAACATCGAGATCTTGGTGCCATCCTTGGAAGGATAGAAGACCTGCTCGACGACGACGTTGCTCGCGTCGAACGGCACCTCGATCTTCGCCCAGACGCTGCTCGCGCCGGTCTTGACCGACATCTTGTAGGTCTCGGTGGGCTGGGTGAACGACGTGAAGGCGTAGTAGGCCTCGTCGTCCGTGGGCTCGCCGACGAGCGCGGTGACGCTGCCGATGCTGGGCAGGGCGATGTCGCGGACGAGCTTGCCGTCGAGGTCGCGCACCTCGAGCTTGGCGGCCGCATTCACGAGCTTCTGGACGAGGAGCTGGCCACCCGCGAGCTCGACCGCCTCGATCGGATCGGGGCCCTCCGGGATGATCTCGGTCCAATCCTTCGGAGCGAGCTTCTTCGCGTCGACGCGATACACGCGGTAGCGCGGAGCGCCGTCGTTCGTGACAAGGAAGAAGCGATCCTCATGCGCGATGGCCCCGGTCGTCGCATCCTTGCCGAACGCGAGGACGGAGAAGCCGCGTGCCTCGGCTTCCTTCTTGGCACGCTGGCGCGCGTCGAACCCCTTCAGGTCCGCCTCGCGGACGGGCTTCGTGCGCTGCGCTTTGCGAAGGTCTTTCACATAGAGATCGGTCGAGTTCCAGCCGTTCTGGATCGAGAGGAACATCCAATGACCATCCTCGGAGACGTTCACACCCATGAAGGTCTGGGCGCTGCCGGTGCGCGGGAAGATGTGTGCGTCGTCCTTCTGCGACGCGCCGAGCGTGTGCCAGCGGACCTCGGCGTAGCCGGGTCGATCGGCGACCGGGATCTCCGGACCCGACGGCAAATAGACGTAGAAAAAACCGGCCGGCTTCGGCTTGACGTTGGTCGCCGGTTTGCCGATGGGCGCCGGCGGCATCCACGCCAACCCCGCATATTTGGCGCCTTCGAGGACATCCGGCAGATCCGCGCCGGTCGTCACGTCGCGCACGTAGAGCGTGGCCTCGTCGGCGTTGTTCTCGTGGCGCGTGTAGGCGAGGTACTGGCCATCGCGTGACGGCCACCAGGCGCCCAGCGCGGTCGTTCCATCCTTCGAGAGGGTCAGCGGATCGATCAGCACGCGCTCGGCGCCGGCCGCCCCGTCGCGCACATAGAGGATGGCTTTTTCCTTGTCCTTGAAGCGCCGCGTGAAGAAGAAACGGTCGCCGCGGTGGATGGGCGCCGACACGGCATCGACATAGAAGAGCTCGGTGAAGCGCTTGACGAGCCAGTCGCGGCCCGCCGCGGGATCGAGGTACTGGCGGGCGAACGCGTCCTGCGCGGCGACCCAGGCTTGGGTCTTCGGGTCGTCACCGGGCTCGAGCCAGCGGTACGGATCGGCGACGCGCACACCGTGCAGCGTGTCGGCGACCTCGGTGCGCTCGCTCGGCGGGGCGGCGGGGAGTGCGGTCACGGGAGGCTCCGGCGGCTTGGGATCGGCGGGCACCTTGGCGGGCTCGGCGGGGGTGGGAGGTTCTTCGGCGCCGGGGTGAGGCTGGAGGGCGCAACACGCGGCGAGGGCGAGCGCACCGGCGAGCGGTGCGGCGAAGCGAAGCGGTCGTGGGGTCCACATGGCCGCGCACGATAGGTCGAACTGCGCTCGGCGACAACCTCACAATTCGGTCACAATTTCGGGTGAAGAAGGCCCCCGACGCGGCGTAGAGCCCCGCATCGACGGCACTTGACGGTGCCCCCTCGACCCGAGGTCGAGGTCGAACGCATGCTCCAACGCCGCACCTTCCCCAGGCGGCGCACGAACCTCAAACGGAGCAGGCGACGACCTCGACCTCTTTTTTCGTGGGTCGAGCCAAGAGGCCTGCGAACGGCTCTGCGAGCCACCGCGCGGGCGCGGCTCGACTCGGAGCTTGACAGGATGATCGCGGATCGCGAGGCTCCGCCCACGCCTTGCTCGAGGGGAGCGAAGCGCGACCGGGAGATGCACGATGGACAAGCACGCAACCGCGACCGTGATTCACGTCATGCGCGTTCCGTCGTGCGACCGTTGCACCGGCGCGCAAGATTCGATGGCGGGAGTCCCTCAGCCGCGAGGCTGACGCGCTCACTGAGCGCAGGACTCCCCCGCACGCATGCGGCGCTAGCAACGCTGTGGCGTGAACGAAGCCATCGTTCGAGTTTGTTCGCGAAGGGCGCCTGAAGCGCCTGACCGCGACGAACTTCGTCGAACCCCGAGCCCCGCTGGGCGCCCTTTCGTGGCGCGTCCGCGGCTGCCGTTCCGAGCGCAGCGAGCACCAACGCGGGTGTCCTCGCGCCAGGGCCGGCCGAATGTTACCGCTGTTCACTTTACGCGCTGCCCCTTGGAGGGGGCACGTCATGGCGTCCACGCCTTCTGTTGTCTCTGGTTCCGCCGGTTCCGAAGGTCTCGTCCTGCCCGCTCGCATCGGGATCCGCGAGCTGCTCGTCATCGCCTGGCCGATCATCGGCTCGATGTTCTCGTTCACGCTCATGAACTTCGTGAACGCGCTTTGGGTCGGCCCGCTCGGGCAGAACGCGGTCGCCGGCGTCGGCTTCGGCTCGGTCATGCTCTATGCCGTGCACGGCTTCGGCATGGGCGTTCTGTCGGGTCTCAAGATCTCGGTCGCGCAGGCGACCGGGGCCCGCGACGAGCGCACGGCGCGCCGTTTGGCGTGGCAGGGCCTTCATCTCGGGCTCTGGCTCGGCCTCGGCGAGATGGCCTTCATCGCGATCGGCGATCCGCTCTTTGGCCTCTTCGGCAGCGGCGAAGGGGAGGTCCACCAGGTCGCCGTCGACTACTTCACGGGCCGCGCGGCCGGTGCGGTGCCCGCTTTCATCATGCTGGCGCTCACGCAGTATCTGCAGGGACGCGGGCGGACGGTCGCGCCGATGATCGCCATGATCCTGGTGGAGATCGCGGTCGTCGGGGCGCTGGTCGAATGGCGTATGCGCCGGGGCCATTGGCGGCGCTCGGCGGCGAGGGCGTCCGAGGTCGTGCCGGCCGAGGAGACGGCGACCGCGTTCGGCGAGGAGGCAGCAGGAGGCGGTAGAAGGCGGTCGGCGAAAGCGCCGGCCACCTCGCCGCCCTCCTCACCCGGGCGCGCCGTCGACGCGCGGCCGCGAGAGGATGGGCCAATACACGATCACATAGATCAGGAACGCGAGCGCCCACAGGCTGCCCGAGGTGATGAGCGCGACGGTGGTCAGCTCCGGTAATACCAGCGGTAGGACGACGCGCACCAGCGCCGCCGCTGTCAGCATCACGAACGCCACCGTGATGGCGCGCGCGACGACCAACGGTCGCCCCGTATGGCCGAGGCCCACGCGCGCGATCATCCCGAGGATGAGCGTCCCGAGCGCCCCGACCGTCAGCGCGTGAAGCGGCGCCGAGCCGCCCAGCGCCGGCACCCAGCGCCCGAGCCCGAGCATCGCGAAGCCCACCACGAGCCACGCATAGCCCACGTGGAGCACCCATAGAATGGGCTTGCCGCGCGTCGCGACCGGATTCCAACCGACCAGGCGCGCGAGGTTGGCCGCCGCCGCCGCGAGGGCGAGGACATCGGTCGCCAGCCCGAGCGCCAGCAGCTGGGCGACCGGCACGGCCAGCGTCGTCCCGAGCGCCGTCCAGTCGAGCCACGCGCGCGAGGTGACGCGCACGCCCGGCAGCGCGTTGCGCGTGAAGAACGGGATGACGCGGCCGCCGACGAAGACGAGGAACACGGCGAGGATCTCGATGGCGACGATCAGCGCGCTGCGCGAGAGACCGCTCTCACCCGCATGAAAAGCCACGTTGACGGCACTCAACGCCAAGAGGAGCAGCGGCACCGCGTAGTTCCGGCGGTTGCGCGAACGGACGATCGGAAGGCCGACCGCCAGCGCGACGGCCGGCAGGAATGCGCTGTCGATCGACGCCACCAAGAGCGTCGGCAGCGCCCCGCCGACGAGCATCGCGACGCGCCCGAGGAACCACAGCAGCGTGAGCGCCGCCAGCCATCCGCCGGCCGGCGTCGAGAGCTTCGTCCAGTTGCGCACGGCCGTCAGGAGGAACCCCGCCAGCACGGCGCCCGCGAAGCCGAAGGCCATCTCGTGGGCGTGCCAAGCGAGCGGCTCGACGCCGAGCGCCATCCGGCCGTGCGAGAAGAAGACATGCAGCCAGAGCGGAAGCCACAACGCCGCGAGCAGGGCCGCGACGAGGAAGAACGGACGGAAGCCGAGCGCCCAAAGGGGCTGCCGCCAGGGGCCACGCGGCGGCGCGCTCGGCGGGGCGATGTAGCGATCGATACGCATGGGCTCACCCTGGCCTTGCTCAATTCGACGGCCGGTATCCATAGGCGCAACCGCCGACAAAGGCCAGCCCTGCACGCGCTGCCCCCGGCGGACAGAGGCGTCCGGCGCCACGGCCGATGACATTAGGCACCCACCGTGATTCAGATCACATCGCTTGCGTTTGCGCCATGCGCACATCGGTGGGCGAGGCCACCCATGTCTTCGAGTCCTTCGACAATCGTCGATGCCTTCGTGCGGCAGGTCGACGCCGGTCCGAGCGAGGTCGCGTTGTGCGCGCTCGAGCGGGGCGAGGCCCGGGTCACGTGGACACGCGCGGACCTCTGGCGGCGGGCGCGGGCGATGGCCGGCGAGCTCGCGGCACACGGCATCGGACCGGGTGACCGGGTCCTGATCGAGCAACCCGACGGACCCGAGCTCGCCGCGATCTTCTTTGGCGTGTGGCTCCGGCGCGGCGTGGCGCTGATGGCACCGGCGGGGCTCGCGCCGGCCGAGGCGGCTGGGATCGAGCGCGGCGCGCGCCCCGTGCTCGTCGTCGGCCCGCCTCTCGCGGCGGGAGTCGCCGCGC